>JBARBL010000026.1:0-15938 GCA_049793015.1 Acidimicrobiales bacterium
GGTGAAAGGCTAAGGGCTCCATGGCCGAGCGAGAGTGGTTCGACAAGGACTACTACAAGATTCTGGGACTCTCCTCGGGCGCCACCGAGAAGGACATCACCCGCGCCTATCGAACATTGGCCAAGTCCCATCACCCCGACACCAATCCTGGCTCCGAGGAGAAGTTCAAGGAGATCTCGGGCGCCTACGACGTGCTCGGCGACGCCACGAAGCGCAAGGAGTACGACGAGGTCCGCCGGCTGGGCCCGGCGGCGGCGGGCTTCGGCACGCCGGCCGGACAGGGCGCGGGGGGCTTCAACTTCACCGGCGACCTGGGCGACCTGGGCGACATCTTTGGCGGCCTCTTCAGCGGCTCGCGGCGAAGCCGGGCCCAGCGCGGTGCCGACTTAGAGACGGCGCTGCACCTGGGATTCCGCGACGCCGTGAAGGGCGTCACCACGACCGTGAGCCTGCCGAGCAACGAGGCGTGCCACACCTGTGGCGGCAACGGCGCGAAGCCGGGCACGGGCTTCATCACCTGCGAGCGCTGCCAGGGGCGCGGCACGATCAACGACGATCAGGGCCCGTTCGCCATGTCCAGCATCTGCCCGGTGTGCCAGGGCCGAGGCGGGCGCATCGAGACGCCCTGCGAGACCTGTCACGGCACGGGCCGCGAGCCGTCGTCGCGACGGGTCAACGTGCGCCTTCCCGCCGGCGTGCTCGACGGCCAACGGATCCGACTGAAGGGCAAGGGCAACCCCGGCAGCCACGGCGGTCAGCCCGGCGACCTCTTCGTCGACGTGCACGTCAGCCCCGACGCCCGTTTCGGTCGGCGTGGCCACCACGTCACTACCACGGTTCACGTGCCGGTCACTCAAGCCATGCTCGGCACCACCGTGGAGGTGCCCACGCTCGACGAGCCGGTGACCTTGAAGGTCCCCGCCGGCACGCAGTCGGCCACGACGATGCGCGTGCGAGGCCGTGGCGTCCCGGCGAGCGGGAAGAACGCGGCAGGCGACCTCCTGGTGACGGTCGACGTCACCATCCCCAAGAAACTGAACAAGGAGCAGAGAGCGCTGGTCGAGAGGCTGGCGACGGCGCTCAATGAAGAGGTGGCCCCATGAGCGATCACGAGCATCACCACGCCGTCTACGTCATTTCGGTCTTTGCCGAGATCGCCGGGGTCCATCCCCAGACGCTGCGCAACTACGAACGCAGCGGCCTCCTGAGTCCGCTGCGCACCAGCGGCGGTTCGAGGCGTTTCTCCGACGCCGACCTCGCGGCCCTGCGAAGAATCCAGGAGCTCACCAACGCCGGCGGCAACCGAGAGGGTGTCAAGTGGATCAGGGCCCTCGAGGCGGAGCTGGCCTCGAGGGAAGAGAAGCTGGTGGACGCCGCGAATGAGGCGAGGTCGAACATCGAAGAGGCCCACCGTCAGTATCGGCGCGACCTGGTGCCGGTGCAGAACACCATCGCGCTGTTCATCGACGCGCATCGACGCGCACGGGGCTAAGGCCTCGTTGGTTCGAAGGATCGGCGCCGCGCGTTCGGCGTGGGGCAATATTTCGTTCGGTTAGACTTGGTGTGCAACGAGGCCAACTCGAGGGAGTCCAGTGCCCGCAACCGTCGTAGTCGGAACCCAGTGGGGTGACGAAGGCAAAGGTAAATTGACCGATCTCCTGGCTCGTGACATGGATATGGTCGTGCGCTACCAGGGCGGCCACAACGCCGGTCATCGGATCGTGGTAGACGGCGAAGCGTTCGCCCTCCAGCTCGTGCCTTCCGGCGTGCTTTACCCGCACATAACCCCGGTGATCGGCAACGGCGTCGTGGTCGATCCGGCGGTCCTGCTGGCGGAGCTCGAGGCCCTGAAGAAGAAGAACATCGACGTGTCGCGTCTGGTGGTGTCGGGCAACGCGCACCTCATCATGCCCTACCATCAGGAGCTCGATCGGCTGACTGAACGCTTCCTGGGCAAGAACGCGCTGGGCACCACCAAGCGCGGCATCGGCCCCGCGTACGCCGACAAATCGTCGCGGGTGGGCCTGCGGATACAAGACCTGCTGGACGCGAAGATCTTTCGCGAGAAGCTCGACGTGGTGCTGCGCGAGAAGAACCTCGTGCTGACCAAGATCTACAACCGACCCGCCATGAACGCGGCGGACATCTGCGCGAAGTACCTCGACGAGATGGCGCCCCAGATCGCGCCGATGATCGACGACACCGTGGGCATCGTCCACAGCGCGCTGCGCAGCGGCCGGCGCATACTGCTCGAAGGCGCCCAGGCGACCTTCCTCGACCTCGATCACGGGACCTATCCCTTCGTGACGTCCTCGAACCCGGTGGCGGGAGGCGCGTGCACCGGTTCGGGTCTCGGTCCTCGAGATCTGACGAGCATCGTGGGCATCGCCAAGGCGTACGTCACAAGGGTCGGCGCGGGCCCCTTCCCGACGGAGGTGGACGGCGACATGGCGGACCTGCTGGTCGACCGCGGCCACGAGTACGGGACCAACACCGGTCGGCGCCGGCGCGTCGGCTGGTTCGACGCCGTCATGGCCCGCCAGGCCGCGAGGCTCAATTCGCTCACCGAGATCGCGCTCACCAAGCTTGACGTGCTGGACACGCTGGCTGAGATCAAGGTGTGCGTGGCCTACGACGCCGGCGGCGTGCGCTACGACTTCCCGCCCTACCACCAGTCGGTGCTGCACGACGTGACGCCCGTGTACGAAGTGCTGCCCGGGTGGCAAAGCGACCTCACGGCCTTCACCAAGTACGAACAGCTGCCCCAGCCCGCCAAGGACTACGTGAAGTTCCTGGAGCGCACGACGGGCGTCGCCATCTCCGTCGTGGGAGTGGGGCCGGGCCGAGAGCAGTTCGTCCGACCCTCGTGAGCACCTGCGTCGTCGTCGGTTCGGGCGCGCGCGAGCACGCCCTGGCGTGGGCGCTCTCCAAGAGCGCCCGGGTGACCGTCACGCCGGGCAACGCGGGAATCGCCGCGCACGGGATCACCTGCGTTGATACGGCCGCCACCGAGCTGGACGCCGACCTTTTCGTGATCGGACCGGAACAGCCCCTCGTCGACGGTCTCGCCGACCGGCTGCGCGAGCAGGGCAAGGTGGTCGTGGGACCCGGCCTTCACGGTGCGAAGCTCGAGGGCTCCAAGGCCTACATGAAGGAGTTCCTGGCCGCGTCGGGCGTGCCGAGCGCCGACTTCGGCGTCTTCCGCGACCCCGAGGACGCCATAACGTTCCTGCGCACCATGAAGCCTCCCTTCGTCATCAAGACCGACGGGCTGGCGGCCGGCAAGGGCGTGCTCGTGACCCACGACTTCGACGAGGCGTGCCTCGACGTCCGCGACAAGTTGAGCGGGGCGGCCTTCGGCAGCGCGGGCACCACCATCATCATCGAAGAGGGGCTCGACGGGCCCGAGTGCTCGCTGCTGGTGCTCTGCGACGGGAGCGACGTGCTGGCCCTGGCGGCGGCCCAGGACTTCAAGCGTGTGAGCGACGGCGACCGGGGCGCGAACACCGGCGGCATGGGCGCTTACGCGCCCATGGATTCGATGAGCGACGCGCAGGTCAAGGACGTTATGTTGACGATCCTCGCGCCGACGCTGGAGGAGCTGCGCCGACGAGGCATCGACTACCGTGGCGTCCTGTACGCCGGGGTGATGCTTACCTCGTCGGGGCCCAAGCTGCTCGAGTACAACGTGCGATTCGGTGACCCCGAGACCGAAGCCCTCCTCCCCCTCTACGGCGACCAGCTCTTCGAGGTGCTCGTGAAGGTCGGCCAGGGTCAGCTTGGTGGCACCACTCTCGAAACGTCGGGCCACGCGGTGACGGTCGTGCTCGCGTCGCACGGCTACCCCGCCACCTCGCGCCACGGTGACCTCATCCACGGCCTCGGCCCCGACGGCCAGCTCGAGGAGCCGATCGACGGGGTCGTGATCTTCCACGCCGGCACCACCCGCGACGGCCAGGGGAATTTCCTCACGGGCGGCGGACGGGTCCTGGCGGTCACCGCGATGGCGTCGTCCGGCGCCGAAGCGCGCCGTCGCGCGTACCAGGCGGCGTCCCTCGTAACCTTTGAGGGCATGGTCATGCGCACCGACATCGCCCGACGCGAGCCAGGAGAGAGATGATTCCCCGTTATTCCCCCCAGGACGTCGCCGCGCTCTTCAGCGACGAACATCGATTCGACACCATGCTCGAGGTGGAACTGCTCGCCGCCGAGGGCCTCGCGGCGATCGGCGCCCTGCCCGCGCCGGAGGTGGCGGCGCTACGGGCGCGTCGGCCCGTCATCGACGCGGATTTCGTGCGCGAAGTCGAGCAGCGAGAACTGGTCACGAACCACGACACGGCCGCCTTCGTCGACGCGGTCCAGGAGCGCATCGGCATGCCCGAGGGTGCATGGATCCATTACGGCCTCACGTCCTCCGACGTCGTCGACACCGCGCTGTGCGCGATACTAACCAAGGCGATGGACATCGTCATCAACGACGCGCTGGCGTTGCGCGATGCGTTGACGCGTCGCGCCGTTGAGTCCATTGACTGGCCGATTCTCGGCCGCACCCACGGCATGCCCGCGGAACCCACGACGTACGGCGCGAAGTTCTCTCTCTTCGCCCTGGCGCTGCAGCGCGACCTCGAGCGCGCCGAGGCGGCGCGCGCCGCCATCGCGGTCGGCAAGCTCTCCGGCGCGGTGGGCACCTTCTCAAACATCGATCCGTCCGTCGAAGAGTACGTCTGCTCGCGACTCGGTCTGGTGGGCGTTCCTTCGACGCAGGTGATCGCCCGCGACCGCCACGCCCAGGTGCTGTACGCGTGCGCGGCTCTCGGCACTTCGATCGAGCAGTTCGCCCTCGAGGTGCGTCACCTGTCGCGCAACGAGGTGGGTGAGGCGCAGGAGCCGTTCGCCAAGGGTCAGAAGGGTTCGTCGTCGATGCCGCACAAGCGCAACCCCGTCATCTCCGAGCGGCTGTGCGGGCTGGCGCGGGTACTGCGTGGCTACCTGCAGTCCGGACTCGAGGACGTCGCCCTCTGGCACGAGCGCGATATCTCGCACTCGAGCGTCGAGCGGGTGGTGCTGCCCGACGCGCTGCAGCTGACGGTCTACATGCTGAGGAAAGCGACGGCGCTCGCCGACGGGTTGGTGCTCAAACCCGATCGCGCGTTGGAGAACCTCACCGTCAACTCGCTCGGTCTCGTCTTCTCCCAGTCGGTGCTGCTCGCCCTCGTGGATTCGGGTATGTCCCGTGACGACGCGTACCGCATCGTGCAAGCGGCCGCTCAAAGGTCCCTGGAGGAACGTCGCAACTTCCGCGAGATCATTGAGGAGGACGACGACGTGCCGCTGAGCAACGAAGCCCTCGACCGCGCCTTCGACGCGCAACGACTCCTGACGCACCGTGGTCGATTCCTCGACGCGCTCACGTGGCGCGCATGAGCGCACTCGCCCTCAGGCACAGCTACAGCGGCAAGGTTCGCGATCTCTACGAATTCGATGACGACCATCTGCTGATGGTGGCGTCGGACCGCCTCAGCGCCTTCGACGTCGTTATGAATGAGCCGATCCCCGAGAAGGGCCGGGTCCTCACGGGCCTGACCAACTACTGGGTGCGCGAGTTCGCCGGCGCCGTGCCCAGCGCGCTGGTCTCGTGTGATCCCCAGGAGATCGAGGTCTTCGTCCCGGGCTTCGCGCAGCAGGTGTCGTGGCACGGTCGCACCATGCTGGTGCGGCGGGCGACCATGCTGCCGCTCGAATGCATCGTTCGCGGTCGACTGGCCGGTCAGGCCTTCGACGAGTACGTCGCCAAGGGCACCGTTCATCAGATGGCGGCTCCGCCGGGGCTGGCCCTCACCGATCCCTTCCCCGCGCCGATCTTCACCCCTTCGACCAAGGCCGCCACCGGGCATGACCTCAACATCGATCTGGCGACCGCGGCGAGCATCGTCGGCGAGGATGCCCTGGCGCAAGCCCAGACCCTTTGCTTGGAGCTGTTCACGTTGGCCGCGGCTTCCATGCTCGACGTCGGTCTGATACTGGCCGACACCAAATTCGAGCTGGGCTACGTCGACGGCGAACTAGTGGTCTGCGACGAGGTGTTGACGCCGGACTCCTCGCGCATCTGGCCGGCCGATCACGTGCGATCGGGCGAGACCCCGCCGGCCTTCGACAAGCAGCCGTTCCGCGACTGGCTGGCCGCGCAGGAGTGGGACCGGACGCCGCCACCTCCGCCGGTGCCCGAGGAGATCGTCGCCATCACGTCACGTCGCTACGTCGACGCCTACGAGCGGGTGACCGGACGACCACTCGCCGACTGGTACGGTGCGTAGACGTGAACTTTCCGGTCATTGTCGACGTTACGCTGCGCGAGGGAATCGCGGACCCCGAGGGTGCCACCATCGAGCGGGCCCTGCCGGCCCTGGGATTCACCGGCGTCAGCAACGTCCGGGCGGGCAAGGCCTTCCGCCTTGATGTCGAGGCGGCCAACGAAACCGAGGCCCTGGCCAAGGCGGCGGCCCTGGCCGAGCGGCTGCTGTCCAATCCGGTGATCGAGAACGCGGTCGCGCGCAGCGGTGAGGGCTAGGTAATGACCCGCATCGGCGTCGTCATCTTCCCCGGCTCCAACTGCGAGTACGACGCCGCCTCGGCCATGACCCAGCTCGGCGTCGACGTCGACTTCGTCTGGCACTCGGCCACCGATGTCGCGCAGTACGACGGGCTCATCCTGCCGGGCGGGTTCGCTCACGGCGACTACCTGCGTCCGGGCGCGCTGGCCCGGTTCTCGCCGGTCATGGAGTCGGTCGCCCGCTTCGCCGCCGCGGGTGGCCCGGTGCTCGGCATTTGCAACGGTTTCCAGGTGTTAACCGAGGCGGGACTGTTGCCGGGCGCCCTGCAGAAGAATCGGGGTTTGACCTTCATCAGCGAACCGACGCGCCTTGTCGTGGCCTCCACCAACTCCGTGCTGACCCATCTCGCGACGACCGGCCAGGAGCTCACGATCCCCATCAATCACTTCTCGGGCGCCTACACCTGCGACGACCGTACCTACGAGGCTCTCGAGGAGAACGACCAGGTGGTACTGCGATACAAGGACAACCCCAACGGATCGCGCGGCGACATCGCGGGTGTGGTGAACGAGGCGCGCAACGTCGTGGGCCTCATGCCCCATCCCGAGCGCGCCATGTCGACGCTTCTCGGTAGCGCGGACGGCCAGGTGCTGCTGGCCGGGTTCGTCTCGGCCGCGGAGGGTGTCTTACGGGCGAGCGCGGCTAATGCCGCAGCGCTTTAACACCTCGGCCGACACGCCCAATTCGCGAAAGGCGTTGTAGCCGATGCCGTTCCGATTGGCGTAAGACTTGGCGACTTTTATGAAGTCCTTTTCTACGCTCGTGAGGTCCACCCTTGAGGTGAGGCGACCATGCTCCGCGACCAAATCGAAACGCTTTTGCGTGAGTTCCAATTTCTGAATTGGTGAGGCGGCGGCGATCGCCTTGTCGATGCGCGTGATCTGAATGCTGATCGATTCGGGGGTGCGCTTGCGCCCGCGCTTGCCTTTTCCCGCCGCCAGCGCGTCGAGATACTTGCTAACAATCCGAGATTCGTTGCGACCCTGTGCGAGTTTGGCCTTGTGATCGGCGCTCATCGTTCTTTTTACGGGCTTTTTGGGTAGCGTCTTTTTTGTAACTGATGCCATAAATCTCCAGAATTAAGTGCGGACTATTAAGTGTAGTGAGCCATGATTGTGATCACTAATTAATGAAATATCTTAATTTCTTTATGGTCAGATATCAACTAATTCGGTAGGGCAGAACGATGAGTATGTAAGAAATACCTAAATAACTCTTGTGTTATTCCCGAGAATGCGGTTCTCGATTCCCGACGTGAGGGTGGATGCGAGGCTTACCCCGCGTTGGGGCCGCTCGTGAGGCATGGCGTCCTCGCGCGGCGATCTCGCCGAGAAATTGGCGAGAGACGAAGGCGACGCGGTGAGCCGAACTTTCATCGCCCTCTTGCCAACTAGTTTGGTGGGGTGAGTAGCGCCGGCGAAGCCCTGCATCGTGCCCTGGGCCTCACTGATTCTGAGTTCGACGACATCCGCGCGGTGCTCGGGCGCGAGCCCAATCACCTGGAATTGGCACTCTACGGCGTGATGTGGAGCGAGCACTGTTCGTACAAGTCCTCGAGGATACATCTACGCCGCCTTCCCTCCCAGGGCGACCACGTGCTGGTCGGTCCGGGCGAGAACGCCGGGGTGATCGACGCGGGTGACGGCATCGCGGTGGCGATACGCATCGAGAGCCACAACCATCCTTCGGCCATCGAGCCCTATCAGGGTGCGGCGACCGGGGTCGGCGGGATCCTGCGCGACGTCTTCACGATGGGAGCTCGCCCGCTCGCCGTCATGGACCCCCTGTTCTTCGGCCGACTCACCGACGCCCGTCAGCGATGGCTGGTCGAGGGCGTCGTGTCGGGCATCTCCGGCTACGGCAACTCGGTGGGCGTGCCCACCATTGGCGGAGAACTCACCTTTGACGACTGCTACGCCTCGAATCCCTTGGTGAACGTGCTGTGCGTGGGGGCGCTGCCGACCCACCGCCTCGTGCTGGGCGTCGCGTCGGGGGTGGGGAACCTCGCGGTGCTGCTCGGGTCATCTACGGGCCGCGACGGCATCGGCGGCGTCTCGGTGCTGGCGTCGGCGGGCTTCGACGGCGAGGACGGCGCGGCGTCGCTGGACGACGCCAAGCGTCCGAGCGTGCAGGTGGGCGATCCCTACGAGGAGAAGCGACTCATCGAGGCTTGCCTCGAGCTGCTTGATCGCGGATTGGTGCTCGGGATCCAGGATCTGGGCGGGGCCGGACTGGTCTGCGCCACCAGCGAGACCGCGGCGCGCGGCGGCGTGGGCATGGACGTCGACATCACGGCGGTGGCGCTGCGTGAGGCCGGCATGGCGCCCTTTGAGATCATGACCTCCGAGAGCCAGGAGCGAATGCTCGCCATCATCACCCCCGAGAACTGGCCGGCGGTCGCCGAGCTGTGCGCCAAGTGGGAGGTGCGCGCCAACGTGGTGGGCCACGTGGTCGAGCCGCAACGGGGCGCCGACGGCCAGGCCGTGGGAATGCTGCGCGTGAGGGACGGCTTCGACGGCGAGGTCCTGGCGGAAGTGCCGGCCGCGTCGCTGGCCGACCAGGCGCCTCTCTACGACCGGCCCCTCAAACGACCCGAGGACCTGGACGAGCGTCGGGCCGACGACCCGACGAACGACGAGCCGATCGGCTCCGCCGACGATGACGTGATGGGACTACTGGTGGACCCGGCGTGGGTCTATCGCCAGTACGACTCGCAGCTGTTCCTCAACACGGTCGTCGGTCCCGGCCGGGACGCGGCGTTGCTTCGTCTGGCGGGTCCGGGCCTGCCGTTCTCCGAGCGCGGCATCGCGCTGTCGACCGACTCCAACCCGCGTTGGTGCGCCCTCGATCCGCGACTCGGCACCGCGCTCACGATCGCGGAGAGCGTGGCCAACCTGGCCTGCGTGGGGGCGACCGCCAAGGCCGTGGTCAACTGCCTCAACTTCGGCAATCCCGAGCATCCCGAGGTTATGTGGCAGCTCTCGGAGTCCATCGATGGCATGGCGCAGGCCTGTAACGACCTGGGTCTCCCCGTCATCGGCGGCAACGTCTCGCTCTATAACGAGAGCGGGGGCAGCGACATCGATCCCACTCCGGTCGTGGGACTGTTGGGAGTCATCGACGCGCTGCTCGCCCCCCCGCCGGGATGGGACTGGCGAGAAGGTGACACGGTGGTGCTGGTGGGCACTCGCCGCAGCGCGGGTCCCCAGCCCTTCCCGCTAGGCGGCACCAAGTGGGCGACGTCGCGAGGCCGCCGAGGCGGCCTGGTGCCGCCGTTCGATCCGGAGTCCTTCACCTCGTGTGTGCGATTCGTCACCTCTGAGATCGCGGCGATCTGCGCCGGGGCGCGCGGTGACGTGACGGCCGTGCACGACGTCGGAGGCGGGGGCCTCGCGACCGCGCTCGCGGAGATGGTGGCGGCGAGCGGAGTGGGGCTCGAGGTGAGTGAGCCCGTGGCGCATGGTGAGCTCTTCAGCGAGTTCCCGGGTCGTTTCGTGATGGCGACCAGTGACGTCACGGCCCTCAGCACGCGGTGCGCGGCGGCGGGTGTGGACATCGTGCCGCTCGGACTCGTCGGGGGCGACCGGTTTCGCATCGGCGGTCTCGTCGACCTCTCGGTCGGCGACATCGAGAGGCGTCGCCGGGTCGCGCTCGAAGAGGCGTTGGCCGCGGTCGGCTAGCGGGCCGCCTTCAACTCCTGGAGGATCTCGTCAGGTACCCGCAGGTCGCCGGCGTGGCCCACGCCCAGCGATACGTCGCCCTTGTAGTGACCGTGGTAGTCGGATCCACCCGTGGGAATCATGTTGGCGTCGCGCGTCAGCTTCACCATGAGGGCGCGGGTGCGCGCGTCCGTGCCGCCGTAGTATGCCTCGACCCCGCGGAACCCTCGCTCGCGAAGCGACCTCATAACGCCGGGCATCGTGGACTCGATGGCGTTGGCGCTCACGTGCTCGAGATAGTTCACCAGGGGGTGGGCGATGGAGAAGACGGTCTGTGAACCGGCCGCCGCGTCGACGAACTCCTCGATGGCCATGCTCGTCTTGGGGATGTAGGCCTTGCCCCCGCTGCCGAGCCATTCGACGAAGAGTCGTCGCCATCCCTCGTCGTTCGACTCGCCCACGATCTCGGGATGAAGTTCGAACATGGCCTTGGCGAAGTGCGGGCGTCCGATGGAGTCCTCGCTCCCCGAGATTTCGGTCAGGTAGTCCATGGTGATCCCGGCGAAGCCCTGGTCCTGGAGCATGCCGACCAGGGCTCGGTTTCGCACGTCGCGGTCTCGGCGCAGCGCGACCAGCTTGAGTTGCAGCGGGTGGCCCAGATCGAGGGGGAGGAAGTACGCCAGGACGTGCACGTGGCGCGGGCTGGTGCGTCCGTCGCCGTGCTGGCGCGGAAAACTGTTGTCGCGAAGCGAGACCTCGGTCCCCGGGACGAACTCGATGCCCTCCTGGGCGCAGGCGGCCGCCATTCGGTCGTGGCTGGCGGTGGTGTCGTGGTCGGTCAAGGAGATGGCCGAAATGCCCATGTCGTGGGCGTTCCGAGCCAGTTCCTCGGGCGTGTCGGAGCCGTCAGAGAACGTCGAGTGGGTGTGGAGATCGATCACGTACGCAGCGTACTCAGCCTGTGCAATCGGCTCCCGTGCGTGTGGAAGAATTACGCCGTGCCTTCGCGATCCTTGAACCGTAGAGTGGAAGGTACATGAAAGAAGCCTGCGGCGTGGTGGGGATTGTGGCGCCGGGTCGCAGTGTCTCCTACCTCTGCTACGACGCCCTCTACGCGCTGCAGCATCGTGGCCAGGAATCCGCGGGCATGGCCACCTTTCAGAATCAGCAGATCACGGTGGTGAAGGACAACGGACTGGTCAGCCACGTCTTCGCCGACACCACCCTTCGAGCCCTGGCCGGCTCCATCGTCATCGGCCACACGCGCTACTCGACCTCGGGTTCAGCCAATTGGACAGCGGCTCAGCCCGTCTACCGCTCGGCCGGGTCGTCCGGCTTCGCACTCGCGCACAACGGCAACCTCACCAACACCGCCGAGCTGGCCGAAGCGGCCGGGATCAAGGTCACCTCGATGCTGTCGGACTCGGACCTCGTGGCCGAGCTGCTCGCCTTCGAGGTCGAGCGGGGAGCGACCCTCGAGCACGCGCTGGGCCTGGTGCTCGAACGCGCCCGCGGCGCGTTCTCCATGGTGGTCTTGGAGGCCAACGCGGTGCACGCGGTTCGTGACCCCTACGGCTTTCGCCCGCTCTGCCTCGGGCGCCTGGGCACCGAGGACGCGCCCGAAGGGTGGATGATCGCCTCGGAGTCGCCCGCTTTAGACGTCGTGGGCGCCGCCTTCGTCCGCGAGGTCCGACCGGGCGAGATGATCACCCTCACCGCCCACGGCGTGACCTCGGTGCAGTTGCTCGAGCCGGCCGCGGGCAAGGAGAAGCTCTGCATCTTCGAGTTCGTCTACTTCGCGCGACCCGACACCTATCTCATGGGCCATCAGGTGCACACCACCCGACGCCGCATGGGCGAGCTGCTGGCCCAGCAGTCGTCGGTGCCAGCCGACATCGTCATGGGCGTGCCCGACTCCGGAGTGCCGGCCGCGGAAGGGTACGCCAAGGCCTCGGGCATTCCTTTCGGCTACGGGCTGGTGAAGAACCGCTACATCGGGCGCACCTTTATCGCGCCCGACCAGAACATGCGAGAGGCGAACGTGCGCAGGAAGCTCAATCCCCTGCGTGAGAACATCGCCGGGCAGCGTCTGGTGGTGGTCGATGACTCGATCGTGCGAGGCACGACGACCAAGGCGCTGGTGGGGATGCTGCGCGACGCGGGCGCCAAGGAGGTGCACCTGCGCATCTCGTCGCCGCCCTTCATGTGGCCGTGCTACTTCGGCATCGACACTCCGACGCGCAGCGACCTGCTGGCGGCGAACCACACGGTCGAAGAGATGCGTGACTACATCGGGTGCGACTCCCTGGAGTTCATCACCCTGGAGAACCTGCGATCGGCCATCCGCCTCGATGGCGAATGCTGCGACGCCTGCTTGACCGGCAGTTACCCGGCGCCCACGCCAGTGGCGCTCGGTAAGTCGGGCGGCCGTTGGTGAGTCGACTGCTGGATCAGCCCGCCGGCGGCATGACCTACGCCGGCGCCGGCGTCTCGATCCAGTCCGGCGACGAGGTCGTGCAGCGCATCACGTCACTGGTCGTCGGCACGCACCGTCCCGAGGTGCTGGGCGGCATCGGCGGTTTCGGCGGGCTCTTCGCCCTCAACACCAGGGACTACCGCGAGCCCGTCCTGGTGGCCTCGGCCGACGGGGTGGGCACGAAGCTCGAAGTGGCCCGGCGGGTCGGCCGCTACGACACCGTGGGCCTCGACCTGGTGGCGATGTTGGTGGACGACGTGGCGTGCCTCGGGGCCGAGCCGCTCTTCTTGCTCGACTACGTCGCCGTCGGCACCCTCGATCCGTCACGCATCGAACAGCTGGTCTCGGGCATCGCGATGGGCTGTCGTCTCGCGGGGACCGCTTTGCTCGGCGGCGAGACCGCGGAGCATGGCGGGGTCATGGCGTCGGACGAGATCGACGTGGCCGGTTTTGCGGTCGGGGTCGTTGAACGCGGCGAGGAGCTAGGCCCGTCGCGGGTTCGCGACGGTGACGTGCTGATCGGCTTCGCTTCCCCGGGGCTGCGCTCCAATGGCTACAGCCTGGCGCGCCGGGTCCTGCTGACCGACGAGACCGCGCTCACCCGACCGGCCTTCGCGGGTTCGCAGCGGTCGCTCGGCGACGAATTGCTGGTGCCGTCGGTGATCTATTCGCCGGCCGTGCTGGCGATGCGTCGGCAACTGGGTGCGGCGCTCCACGCGGCCGCGCACGTCACCGGTGGAGGGATACTCGGCAACGTCGTTCGCATCCTCCCGGCGACCCTCGATGCGGTCATCGACATGACGAGCTTCGAGACGCCGGAGATCTTCTTCGAGATCCAGCGTCGCGGTGCCGTGAGTTCCGAGGAGATGGTTCGCGTCTTCAACTGCGGACTGGGTATGGTGGTGGCGCTCGACGCCAGCGCGGGCGACGCGGCGATCACCCTGGCCCGTGCCGCCGGGGTCGCCGCCACGGTCGTCGGTGTGGTTCGCGCGGGCAGCGCGAAGGTGGTCCTCGCGTGAGCGACGCTCGCCAGCGGGTGCTGGCGCACCTGGTGGAGCATTCGGTGCGTCGCGGCGACTTCACGCTCAAGTCGGGCAGGAAGTCCTCGTGGTTCATTGATTCCAAACAGACGATCTGCGCGCCGGAGTCGATGCGCGACGTGGCTACATTGCTGCTGGAGCGAATTCCCATTGAGGTGACCGCCATCGGCGGTCTCACCATGGGCGCCGATGGCGTCTCGTTCATCACGGCGGGCGTCGCGTCGACCCTCGGGCGACCCCTGCGGGCCTTCAGCGTGCGAAAGGAAGTGAAGGATCACGGAGCCGGAGGGCGCATCGCCGGCTCGCTGCTGACGAGCGATCGGGTCGTCATCACCGAGGACACCGTAACGCGGGGCACGAGCCTGCGCGAGGCCGCCCAGGTCGTGGCTGACTTCGGCGCCCAGGTGGTGCTCTTGCTCGCGGTCGTGGACCGCGGCGGCACCGCGGCCGCGCTGGCGGCAAAGGAGGGTTGGGCCTTCGACGCGCTCTTCAGTGCCCCCGATCTCGGTTTCGACTACGAAGGCGTGTAGCTCGACGCCAGCACCTCGAGCACGCGCGTTCGCCATTCGTTGAGCGCCGGGTAGTGCTCGCTGGGCGTGTGGCCGAGTCGCACGATGACCGCATCGAGGGCGGGCACCACGAGAATGCGCTGGCCCTCGTAGCCGCTCGCGGCGTAGGTGCCGAACTCGTCGCCGGTGACCCACCAGTGCCACGAGTAGAAGGTGCGGTCCTCTTCGTCACGGCTGAGCGGTCGTTGGGCGGTGGCCGCCCACTGCCGCGATACCAGTTGGCGGCCCTGCCACTCGCCGCCGCGCAGGTACAGCAGACCGAACTTCGCGAAGTCCAGCGCGCGCGCGTGCACGAAGCTCGAGGCGACGAAGACGCCGGACTGGTCGAAGTCTGCCATGGGACCAACCATGCCCAGCGGTTCGAACAGCTGTTGACGCAGGTAGTCGCGGTAGTCGTCGCCGTAGCCGACGATGTCGGCCACGATCCGACTCAAGATGTTCGTGGTCCCGCTCGAGTAGTGGAAGCGGGTGCCCGGTTCGTGGGCCAGGGGTCGCGACGCCGTGTAGGCCGCCATGTCGCCCTGACCTTCGCCCCACAGCATCTCGAGGATGTTGCTATCGCGGCCGATCTCGTACTCCTCGATGAAGTCGAGTCCGTCGCGCATCGCCAGCAGGTCGCGAACTCGAATCTGATGGCGGGGGTCCGCGGGGTCACGCCATTCGCTCACCGGGGCCAACTGATCCGGGTCCACGCGTCCTTGGTCGACCAGGGTGCCGACGATCATGTGCAGCATCGACTTCGCCATCGACCACGAAAGCAGGAGGCTGCTCGAAGTGATGGGCTCGGCCGGCCGGTCGAAGTACGGGCGCACGCCTCCGTACCGCTCGGCGACCAGGCGGCCGCCCTGCACCACCACGGCGGCGTTGGTCTCCGCCAGGTCTTCGAGCGTGAAGAGCTCGTCCACCACCCGGTCGAGGTCAGGCTGGTTGCTGATCGCGCCTCGAGGCCAGTCCAGGGTTGGCCAAACGACATCCTGAGGTTGGGGATTGAATCTCGGTCCAATGTCCGGCACGTCGTTCATCGTCGCTCCTCGCTTGCTATGTAGTGTGCCACGACGTGTCACAGCACCCGCCTACGTTTCGGGCATGGCGGCTTCCAGCGAACAGATCCCCGAGCGTTACTTCTATCGGGCCGTGACGTCGTCGCGGCGTCACCGTCACCGCGTGAGCGTCTACCTCGTCGAGTACCTTCGCGGTTCGAAGGTCGTGGCGCGCATCGAGCCGATGGGACTGGTGCACGAGTCGCTCGGCGAGCCGGACCTGGTGATCCAAGGGCTGCGACGCAATCTCGTGCTGACGGGCACGTGGCACCACACCCAGAGTCAGCACCACGACCGGGTGCGGGTGTCGACGCTCTAGGGTCTGACCCGCGGAACGACGACGTTCCGCCGATGAATGGTGGTCGAGACCGGCGTCGATCCGGTGACCTCACGCTTTTCAGGCGCGCGCTCTACCAACTGAGCTACTCGACCTCCTCGTCACCCTTTCGGGTGTCGAGCGGACCTGACGGGATTTGAACCCGCGACCTCCGCCTTGACAGGGCGGCGTGCACTCCGAGCTGCACCACAGGTCCTCGGTGTTCT
>JBARBL010000027.1:0-43711 GCA_049793015.1 Acidimicrobiales bacterium
ATCGTAGCCATAAAGAAGACCCGGGTCATTGTGACCCGGGTCTTCTTTATGAACGCAAATGCGTGACGACGACGACTTAACCCGCCGGGTACGTGTTCGGGTCGGTCGAGATCATTCCCGACTCGATCCCCTGGGCAATCTTGGCGATGGTGGACTTGAGCGCCGCCGAGGTGGTGATGTCGTAGGCGAAGCCCGTGCCGTTGTTCTTCAACGTGCCGATGTACGTGCCACCGGCGAAGGTCCCCTTGGCGGCGGACAGCGCGGCGGCTTCTACCGAGGGCGTGACGCCCTTGTAGACGGTGCCGTCGATGTACTTGCACTGAGCAGCGTCGAGTGCCTTGGTGGCGCAGCTGTCCGTGTCAACCCACACGACGTAGTGTCCCACGCCGGCCTGCTGGGCGGCGGCGATCGAACCCAGGCCCACCGAACCGGCGACCGGGAAGACGATGTCGGCGCCCGCGGCGAAGTCACCGGCGGCGATGGTCTTGCCCGCGGTCTGGTCGGTGAAGTTGCCTACGAAGGTCCCCTTGCCGGCGCAGTTGGTCAGCGTGCAGACCTTGGGCGGGGTGTAGCCCAGGACCTTGACGTTGGCCTTGTTGACCTTGTTGTAGTAGCGCACACCGGCGACGAAGCCGTCCATGTAGACGGTGACCGGGGGAATGTCGGCACCACCGTAGGTGGCGACGACCTTGGACTTCGAGGTCGCGGCGGCGAAGTAGCCACCCAGGAAGCCGCCCTGGTTGGTCTCGTACTGCAGCGCGAGCACCTCGTGGGACTTCTTGGCCACGGGGGCGTCGTCCACGATCGCGAACTTCTGGCTCGGGTCCGCGTTAGCGGCCGCGGCCGTCGCGGCGTCCATCAGGAAGCCGACGGTGATGATGATGCCGCAGCTCTCCTTCTCGAAGGTCGAGATGTTCGGCGCGTAGTCCGATGACGAGGTCGACGACAAGTACTTGGGCGTGATGTTCGGATCCGATTTCGCGGCGTCCAAGAGGCCTTGATACGCGGACGCGTTGAACGACTTGTCGTTGATGCCACCGGTATCGGTGACGACACACGCCTTGAACTTCGATGCGGCACCAGCGCTGACGGACGTTGCCGCGACACCAACGGTCAGAGTCCCCAGGACGAGCGCGCTCGCCCCCAGCAACGATCCGAGGCGACGTAATCTACCCATGCTCTCTCCCTTATACATTGAAAATCCTTCCTAGGATTTTGACTTCCCGAATGGTACTCTCCGACGCGAGTCGTCACACGTTCAGTTGTTGGTAAGGCGAGGTTAGCCCCAGGCGACGGCGCGCGGGGGTCGCTAGATAGATGACTCAACGACTGGGATTTCCGGCGGACTCTTGGGCCGCCGTCCCGTGTCGCGCGGCATCGCGAAGCTCACCAGGAGCCCGACCAACGTGATGAGGGCGGAGATCTCGAAGGCCCGCCGGTAGCCGTCCACCAAGGCCAACGGCTGGGTGGGGTGGGCGAAGGTGTTGGCGCGTGAGGCCGCGGCGGTGGCCAGCACGGCCAGCGCCACCGAGCCGCCGACCTGGCGCGCGGCGTTGAGGATCCCCGAGGCCAGTCCCGACTCGGCGCGGTTGACCTGGGCCGTGGCGGCGGTGGCCAGCGGGGCGAAGAGCAGTCCGATGGCGAAGGAGCAGATTACGGAAGGCACGAAGATGTCGCCCCAGTAGGAGCTGGTGGTCGAGATCAGCGATATCCAGAAGAAGCCGAGGGTGGCGAGTGACGTGCCCACCAGGAGCAGGGGCTTGACCCCCGTCTTCTGGAGGATCCTCGAACTCAACTGGGCGCCCGCGATGATGGCGAGCGCCATGGGCAGGAAGGCGAAGCCCGTGCGAACCGCGTCGTAGCGAAGGATGTTCTGGAAGTAGAAGGTCAGGAAGTACCACATGGCGAAGAACGCCCCTCCCACCAGCATCATGACGATGTTGGCCGTAGAAAACGTGCGGGATCGGAAGATCCGAAAGGGCACCAGCGGGTGCGACGCCACCTTGAGTTCCCAGAAGAGGAAGGCCACCATCGCGGCGGCGCCGGCGAAGAACCAGGTGAGGGTCGAACTCGATCCCCAGCCGTGGATCGTGGTGTTCACGACACCGTAGATGAGCGACGCCAGCGATCCCGTGACCAGCACCGCGCCGGTGACGTCGAGTCGCACCGTGGCGTCGCGGTTGCGCATCTCCTGGAGGAACAGCAAGGACAACGTGGCGGCGGCGATGCCGAAGGGCACGTTGATAAAGAAGACCCATCGCCAGGAGGCGTATCCGGTCAGCAGGCCGCCGAGCAAGGCTCCTACGGCCCCGCCGGCTCCCGCCACGGCGCTCCAGGCGCCGATCGCCTTGGGCAAGCGGGTCCCCTGGAAGGTGGTCACGATGATGGTGAGGGTCGCGGGGGAAAGGATGGCGCCGCCGACGCCCTGCAGGGCGCGCACGGCGATCATCTGGCCGCCGTTGGCGGCGAAGCCGGCGCCGATGCTGGCGACGGTGAAGATGGTGAGTCCGGTCAGGTAGACCCGGCGCCGTCCGAAGATGTCGGCCGCTCGCCCGCCGAGCAAGAGGAAGCCGGCGAAGGTCAGCACGTACGCGTTCACCACCCACTGGGCGTTCGAGACCGTGAAGTGCAGGGAGCGCTGCATCGAGGGCAGGGCCACGTTGACGATCGACACGTCGAGCACCACCATGAACTGGGCGGCGCACGCGATGAGAAGGATCACCCAGTCGGGTGAGTGGCGTTGTGAAGGGGCGAGGGTGTCGCTGAGGCTGTCGGGCGTGACGTCGGACATTGGGCAACTCTAATTGTCGACCCCAGCGGGTCGTGCCGGCGGCCTCGCACCTCGTCGCCCAAATCGGCAACACTGGTAGGCGTGGTTGCCCAATTCATCTTCACCATGCGAGACCTTCGTCGCTTCTACCCGCCGGACCGCGAGGTGCTGCGGGGCATCAATCTCTCCTTCTATCCGGGGGCGAAGATCGGCGTCATCGGGGCCAACGGGTCGGGTAAGACCTCTTTGCTTCGCATTATGGCCGGCCTGGACGACGGCTTCACCGGCGAGGCCCGGTTGACGCCGGGATTCAGCGTCGGCTACCTCTCCCAGGAACCCCAGCTCGACCCCGCCAAGGACGTCGTGGGCAACGTCGCCGACGGAGTGGCCGAACAGCGCGACCTCCTGCTGCGCTTCAACGAGGTCTGCGCCGCCATGGCCGACCCGGAGGCCGACTTCGATGCGCTCTTGAGCGAGCAGGCCGACCTGCAGACGAAGATAGACGCGGCCAACGCGTGGGACCTCGAGCGCAAGCTCGAGATCGCCATGGACGCGCTTCGATTGCCTCCCCCGGACGCCGACGTCACCAAGCTCTCGGGCGGCGAGCGCCGCCGAGTGGCGCTGTGTCGATTGCTGCTCTCCACCCCCGACCTCTTGTTGCTCGATGAACCCACCAACCACCTTGACGCGGAGTCGGTGGCGTGGCTCGAGCGCGCCTTGCAGGACTACGCCGGGACGGTGGTGGCGATCACCCACGACCGTTACTTCTTGGACAACGCCGCGTCGTGGATCCTGGAACTTGACCGCGGCCACGGGATTCCCTGGGAGGGCAACTACTCGTCGTGGCTGGAGCAGAAGCAGGCCCGCCTCGCCTCCGAGGAGAAGGCGGACAAGGTCCGTCAGGCGTCGCTGGAGCGCGAACTCGAATGGATCCGCATGTCGCCGCGGGCGCGTCAGAGCAAGGGAAAGGCCCGTCTCAACGCCTACAACGAACTGGTGGCCGAATCGGAAGCAGCGGAGCGGCGCGGCGACAAACTGGAGATCGCCATACCGCCGGGACCACGCCTCGGCGACCAGGTGGTCAACGCGACCAACCTGGTCAAGGGCTTCGACGACCGATTACTGATCGAGGGCCTGACGTTCCTCCTGCCGCCTGGCGGCATCGTGGGCGTCATCGGCGCCAACGGCGCGGGCAAGACCACGCTCTTCAAGATGATGGTGGGCGAGGAACACGCCGATTCGGGGACCATCGAGATCGGCTCCACCGTGGCCTTCGCCTACGTGGACCAGTCGCGCGACGACCTCGACGCGCAGGCCACGGTCTTCGACGAGATCAGCGGGGGCCAAGAACGCATGATGGTGGGCACTCGCGAGATCCACGCACGCGCCTACGTCGCCAGCTTCGGCTTCAAGGGCAGCGACCAGCAGAAAAAGGTGGGCGAGATCTCCGGCGGCGAACGCAACCGGGTCCAGCTGGCCAAGGTCCTGCGCAGCGGCGGCAACGTGCTGCTGCTCGACGAACCGACCAACGACTTGGACGTCGACACCTTAAGGGCCCTCGAGGACGGTCTCTTGAACTTCCCGGGCTGCGTGGTCGTGATCAGCCACGACCGCTGGTTCCTTGACCGCATCTCCACGCACGTCCTGGCGTTCGAAGGCGACGCCCTCGTGCGATGGTTCGAGGGGAACTTCTCCGACTACGAGGCGGAGCGCCACAAGCGACTGGGCACCGACGCCGACCAGCCGCACCGCATGCACTACAAACCGATCACGCGCGCGTAGGCCCGCGGGGATTTCGCCTGGCGTAGAGTCGGCCTGTGACCATCGGCACGGACTATTCGACGTACCTGCGCATCCATGACCTCCTGAAACTGCAGGTCCCGCTCACCGACGACGCGCCCGACGAGCTGCTGTTCATCGTGGTCCACCAGTCCTACGAGCTCTGGTTCAAGGTCATCATCGACGAGCTGCAGCGCTCGAGCGTCGCACTGCTCGCCTACGAGCCCTGGAACGCGATCTCGCACCTGCGGCGAATGATTATCGTGGAGGACCTGCTCTTGGCCCATCTGCAGGTACTCGATTCGATGTCGCCGGAAGGTTTCCTCGAATTCCGCGACCCGCTCGATCCGGCGTCGGGTTTCCAGTCCTTCCAGTTCCGCGCCATCGAGTTCCTGAGCGGCGGCGGCAAGCCGGCGATGCTCACCTTCGAGCTTTTCGGAGAGGAGCAGAGAGCGTGGCTGCGCACGATGAGCGAGGTGCCGTCGGTGTGGTCCGGATTCGAGGTGTCCCTGCGTTTCTTCAGCGGGGAGTCGAAGGATGAAGAGTTGCTCGAACTCGTGCGCTCGTTGTACCGTTCCCACGATGATCCACGAACCTCTTCGCTGCACGCCATCGCGGAACTGCTGATGGATCACGACCAACGCCTCGCCATGTGGCGCCACCAGCACATGCTCATGGCCGGCCGCCAGATCGGACGCCGACCGGGGACCGGCGGCAGCGAAGGCATGGCCTATCTCGATACGACGATCTCCCAGCGCCTCTATCCTGTCCTCTGGCAAGTGAGGTCAGTACTGTGACGACGCGCGACGAGTGTGCGGCCCTAGACGCGAGCGACGAGATCTCGTCGCTGCGTGACGAGTTCGTCCTGGCCGATTCGCTGATCTATCTCGACGGCAACTCGCTCGGGCCGGTCTCCAGGGCGGTCCGCTCGCGAGTGGCCGAGACCATCGACCACGAGTGGGCGGAGGGCCTGGTGCGCGGATGGGGACAAGGCTGGATGGACGCCCCCACCCGCCTCGGCAATCGCCTGGCCCCGCTGCTCGGAGCTCAGGCTGACGAGGTGGTGGTCACGGACAGCCTCACGATCGTGCTGGCCAAACTGATCGGCGGAGCGTTGGAACAGCGTGACGATCGTCACGTGGTGCTGACGGACGTGGCGAACTTCCACTCCGACCTCTACATCGTGCGCGCGGTCGCGGCCCGGGCGGGTCGGCCCGTGACGGTCAAGGCCATAGAGCGATCCACCTTGGACGAGCACTTGAACGACGATGTCGCGCTGGTGATGCTGACGCACGTTGATTTTCGCAGCGGCGAGATGCTCGACCTCGAGGGCATCACGAAGAAAGTTCATGGCGTGGGCGCGTTGATGCTGTGGGATTTCGCGCACTCGACGGGCGCGGTCCCCCTCGACGTCACGGGGGCCGACGTCGACTTCGCGGCGGGCTGCGGCTACAAGTACCTGAATGGCGGACCCGGGGCCCCGGCCTTCCTTTACGTGCGCAAGTCGTGGCAAGGCATCCTGCAAAACCCGCTTCCCGGATGGCTCGGGCACGCGAGGCCCTTCGACTTCGAACTCGAGTACGAGCCGGCCCAGGGCATGCAGGCGTTCGTGACGTCCTCGCCGTCCGTCGTCGCGCTGGCGGCACTCGACGGTGCGCTCGACGCCTTCGACCGCGTCACCATGCCCCAGCTACGGTCCAAGAGCCTGGCGCTGACCGACCTTTTCATCGCGCTGGTCGAGGAGCGCCTGAGCGGGGTGTTCGAGGTGCTGACGCCGAGGCAGCACGTCAAGCGCGGAAGCCAGGTGGCGCTTCGTCACGCCGACGCGTACTCGATCATCCAGGCGCTCATCGAGCGCGACGTGATCGGTGACTTTCGCGATCCCGACGTCTGCCGATTCGGTTTTGCTCCGCTCTACCTTCGGTTCGTCGACGTCTACGACGCGGTGGAGAATCTTGTCGAGGTGATGGGCGAGGGTGCCCATCACGATTCACGCTTCGCGGTACGCAAGGCGGTGACCTGAGACCTCTCGCTATTGCGAGAAGACCACGGTGCGATTGCCCACCAGCGCGACGCGGTCCTCGCTTACCAGTCCCACCGCTCGAGAGAGCACGTTGCGCTCGATGTCGCGGCCCAGGGCCACGAGCTCGCCGGGTTCGCGCGCGTGCGACACGCGCACCACGTCTTGATCGATGATCGGCCCCTCGTCGAGGTCGACCGTAACGAAGTGGGCCGTGGCGCCGATGAGCTTGACGCCGCGTTCGTAGGCCTGGTGGTAGGGCTTGGCGCCCTTGAAGCCGGGAAGGAACGAGTGGTGGATGTTGATGGCCCGCCCGGCGAGTTTCTCGCACAAGTCCGATGAGAGGACCTGCATGTAGCGGGCCAGCACCACAAAATCGACGCGGTACTCGCCGATGAGAGCCCAGAGCTGTTCCTCGGCCTGGCTCCTGTTCGACGGGTTGACCGCCACCTCGTGGAAGGGCACCGAGTAGCGCGCCGCCAGGTCGCGGCAGTCGGGGTGGTTGCTCACCACGGCCGCGATGTCGAGCGCGAGGTCGCCCTGCTCGCGGCGATAGAGCAGGTCGGCGAGGCAGTGATCGAACTTAGACACCAGGATGAGCGCCCGTCGACGAACGTGCTCCGGACGTACCGTGAGCGAGGGCGTGAAGCGATCGAGTTCCCGGGCGAGCGAGGACCTCACTCGTTCCACGTCATCGAGTTTCGTTTCGAAACGAGTGCGCATACAGAACTGGTTGGTCATCGGATCGGTGAACTGATCGTTCTCCACGATGTTGCCGCCGAGGGCGACGATGGCCGAACTGGCGGCCAGTACGATCCCTGGTCCGTCGGTGCACTGCAGAGTAACGACGTAACAAGGCAAGTGATCTCTTTTCTCTCATCGACATCGTAGGACGCACGGCCGCGGACCCAGAATCGGCGCACCCCGCTCGGCGAACTCCGGTCGACTCCGAGACGTCAGGACTTGTAGGCGAAGAAGCCCTGTCCCGACTTTCGACCCAGCAGACCCGCCTGCGTCATCCGCGAGAGCAGGGGCGGAGGGGCGAGGTGAGGCTCTTTGAATTCTTCGTAGAGTGATTCGGCCACGGCGAGCGTCGTGTCGAGTCCGATGAGGTCGGTGAGCGCAAGCGGTCCCATGGGGTGCGCGCATCCAACGACCATGCCGGTATCGATGTCCTCGGCACTGGCGAAGCCCGACTCCAGCATCCGAACGGCGGAGAGCAGGTACGGGATGAGTAGCGCGTTGACCACGAAGCCGGCGCGGTCCGGTGACGTGATGACCCGCTTGTTCAACGAGTTGATGGCGTACTCGTGGATGCGCTTCGTGGTGTCGGCGTTGGTCAGCAGCGACGAAATCACCTCGACCAGGCGAAGGACCGGCACCGGGTTGAAGAAGTGCATTCCGATCACTTGTTCGGGCCGCTTGGTGGCCATGGCCAGTTTGATGATGGGAATCGACGAGGTGTTCGTGGCGAGGATCGCCTGACGATCGATGACGACCGCATCGAGCGTCTTAAAGACGGCAACCTTGGTGGCCTCGTCCTCGGCCACGGCCTCGATCACCAAGTCCCGGTCGGCCAGCGGGGCGAAATCGACGGTGAAGGTGAGGTTGCCTCTTATCGTGTTGGCTTCGTCCTCGTGCATCTTCCCGGCACTGACCGCCCGGGTGAGGGACCGTTCGATGCGCGCTTGGCCCACCGAAAGGGCCTCCTCGTCGCGCTCCACCACGATGACGTCGGCGCCCGCCCGGGAGGCGATTTCGGCAATTCCGGAACCCATGAGGCCACAGCCCACCACACCTACGCGTTCCATCGAAGCCTCCTCGTCCGGCATCACGCCAGTCTTGCGCAGCGTGAGTCTAGGCCCGTTCGGTACGACGCAACACTAGGCCCCGGGCTCGCGTGGACAGTGCAGTGATCGCGAGGCCGGGACATCAATCTCCTCCAATCGCTACGATGGTACGCAACGACGTAACAGCTCGCAGAAGGAATTGGCACCGCCATGGACACCGTAAATGTCATCGTTGAAATACCGCGTGGTAGTCAGAACAAGTATGAGTACGACCACAAGAACCATACGATCATGCTCGATCGCCACCTGCTCGTGTCGATGGGTTATCCGGCGGAGTACGGTTTCGTGCCGGACACGCTGGGCGGCGATGGCGATCCGCTGGACGTGCTGGTCCTCACCGAGTACCCCACGTTTCCGGGATGCCTTATCGAAACGAAGATCCTCGGTATGTGCAACATGACCGACGAGAACGGCGAAGACGCCAAGTTGATCGGTGTCCCCGAGTACGACCCGAGGTGGAAGTCGGCCACGGATATCGGCGACATTCCCAAGGAAGTCCTCGACCGGATCAGTCACTTCTTCACCGTCTACAAGGATCTGGACGAGGGCAAGTGGATGAAAGTGGAGAATTGGGTCGGACGAGATGAGGCCCTCTCGGAACTCGAGGCGTCGCGCGAACGATTCTTGGCCTAGTCGTTCGGGGGACTGATCCACTTGAGCGATGTCGGTGTCACGATACAGGAGCAGTCGGTCGGCATTCACGCCCGCCACGTACTCGTTGTTTCGCAGGCGATCTTCTTCTGCTGTCTACTGGTATGCCTCTTCATCAATCACGGACTTACGGCACAGAACGAGGGCATCTCGTTCTACGGGGTGTACGGGCCGACGATTCTCATCTTGGTGGTGGGGTTCACCTGCGCGGCGATAGGCCTCTGGCGAACGGCGTCGTACTTCGCGCGCACTGACGCTCCGGCGTTCAGTGTGGTCGGGTTGCGCGTCCTCGCCCTGGGACTCTTCGCGCTGCTGGTGACACCCTTCGACCGCGGCACCTTCCTTAATTGGGCGCATATGACGACGGGCGTGTCGATGTCGCTCATCCAATTGGGCATCGTCTTCCTGCTGCTTCGTCGGCGCCGAAGCTTTTCGAGCCTGTGCGGCCTGGTCGTGCAGCTGGCCGGTGGGCTGATCGGCGCGGCGTCGTTGCCCGACTGGCATTTTGAGTACCTGCTGCAGGGAGAGACGCTTTTTGAGATCGGCTTCGGACTGTGTCTCATCCAGTGGACCTACGCCGTTCTGGATCGTCCTGAGGAAGCCGTCGGCGCGAGTTAAAGAACCGGTACGCGATCGTCGCAGCGCACCATCGATTCGGCGATGACGAGCAAGGCCATCAACCAGTCGTCGGAATCGATGGAGAGCGCGTGTTCGCCTTCGAGTGAAATTTGACCGAAGAACAAGGCGTACCAGATCCGCGCGAACGCGACCCCGGTGACGCCTTCGGCGAGGAGATCACGGTCGACCAGCGGCTGGACGTATTCCATAATCAGATCGCTGGCTTCGCGCTTGGCGGCCGCGATGCCGGCCGACGCGGTGGGATTGTGTCCGGCGAACGACATGCTCTCGATGCGCAAGATCCGAGCCTCGGTCCGGAAGGGCAACTGGGCGTCGGTGATCATCACCTTTAGCGCGGCCCTGAGTTCGTCTGCCGTCTTCACGCCGTGCAGCGGTGTCGTGAAGATCTGCGCGAGTCCGACGAGTACTTGTCGGAATCGATAGACCACGGTGGCGGCAATGAGGTCCTCGCGGTCCTCGAAGTAGCTGTAGAGCAGCGCGATGGAGATGTTGGCTTCTAACGCCACGCGCTTGACGCGGAACTGCGTCAAGCCGTTTCGCTCTATCTCCAGCGCGGCGGCCTCGAGAATCTTGTCCCTCGTCATGATTGGACACTAGTTCTCGGCGGCCGTGCTCGAAAATCTAGACCTCAGTCGCCCAATCGCGGCCCGTCAGGATCTCCGCGGTTCGCGCGAGAAACCGTGCCGCGTATGCGCCGTCGACGGCCCGATGGTCGAAGGTGAGAGCCAGATTGCCAATGGAGTGGATGGCGACCATCTCCTCGGCGTCGGCTTCGACGACGACCGGCTTGCGGGCCACCCCGTCGGTGGAGAGTATCGCGACCTGGGGCTGATTGATGATCGCGCCCGTGAGCAGTGTGGCGAATGGTCCCGGGTTGGAAATCGTGAACGTCCCTTGCGACATGTCGTCGACACTCAGCCTCTTTCCGCGAGCGTCCGCGGCCACTTGATGGATCTTGCGCGCGATCCCGCGAAGGTCGTAGCCGTCGGCCTGACGAATGACCGGCACGATCAGGCCTTCTCCGTCGAGGTCGACGGCAATACCGAGGTTCAGTTCATGGTGGACGATCAACGCGTCGTCGCCGACCGAGGCGTTGAGGTGGGGGAAGTCGCGCAAGGCGACCAATGTGGCCACCGCGTTGAAGGCAAGATACGTGAGGCTGAATCCCTCCTGCTCCTTGAACCGAGCGCCGTGCTGGCGGCGAACCCGATCGACGTTCTCGTAGTCGACTTCCTTCACCATCAAGGTGTGTGCAGATGTCGATTTTGACCGCACCATGCGTTCCGCGGTCAGTCGGCGAATCCTGGTGAAGGGGATGATCTCGTCCCCGGTGGCGTCCGCCGCGGTGTCCCGTCCGGCGAGAGCGTTCTCGACGTCGCGGCGCGTCAGGCGCCCGTCGGGGCCGGTGCCAACGACGGTGGAGGGATCGAGATTGCTGTCGCCCAGCAACCGGCGCACGACCGGTGAAAGCGGAATCGAAGTCTCTTCGGTCGTCTGGCTCGGACGAGAGGCGACAAATGCCAACACGTCATCTCGGGTGAGCCGACCCTGAGGACCGGTGCCGGTGACCTGCGACGCGTCGAGGTGATGCTCGTCGAGCAAGCGACGCACGACGGGCGACAGGACGCTGCTGGATGCACCTTTCGACGCCGCCGGCCGTACCTCGGGCGCTACCCGCGGTGTCGGCACCGACTCGACGCGCGGTCCGACTGGTGGCGAGCCGGCCTCGCCGATGATTGCCAACGTCGTGCCGACGTCGACGGTCTCGCCTTCCTCGACGTAGATCGCCGTCACGACGCCGTCGGCGGGCGCGGGAATCTCCGAATCGACCTTGTCCGTCGATACCTCGAAGAGCGCCTCGCCCCGGACCACGGATTCACCCACCCGCTTGAACCACTTGGTGACCGTGCCGTCATTGACCGTCTCGCCTAGGCGCGGCATGGTGACGTCAGGCACCGCGGCGTCCTTTCAAACCAACGTCGCGTCGGCGACGCGGTCTCACGTGCTCGAGACTTGCAGGCACTTCGCCAACCAGTCTGCGCTCAGCGGCCGGTGGCGGTAGACCACGTTGGCGCAGCCGTGATTGCCGTTTTCGAGTAGCACCAGGGTGGATTCTCCGCGCGCCTCGTTCGCCAATCGCTCGCCGTCCTGCCACGGGAACAGTCGATCGCGCTTGCCCATCACGACCATCAGTGGGGTGGTGATCTTGGAGGCGAATCCCTCCAAGGTCATGTCCCATGCTCGTTCCTCCGCCTCTTGCGGCGAGGAAGAGAACGTGCGGACCTCGAACGCGTGCCGGGTGAGGGGATTGAGATCCTTCCACGTCGCGCCGAGATTGTACGGCCCGGCCAGGGCGACGGTTCCCTTGAGGGGCAGTCCCGAGCTGGCCATGCGCGCGGCGTAGAAGCCGCCGAGGCTCACCCCCCACACACCGATTCGCTCGCCATCGACCTGGTCCATGGTCATGAGGTGAGTGTAAACGGCCTCGCCGACGACCTCCCACTCAGCGCGAATGGCCAGGGTCCACTCCGCCTCGCCCTGCCCCGGCCCGTCCAGCGCGAAGATGGCCATGCCGCGGTCGAGGAACGCCCGCTCGACGTCGCGGAACTCCTCCTTAGTCGAGTCGAGTCCCGGGATCAAGATGACCGTCGGGTGAGGGCCGTGCCCGTGGGGGGCTCGGAAGATACCTACCAACTTGGAACCGGCGAAGGGGATCTCCTCGCGGCTCGCTGGCGGGTCGAAAAGGGGGAGGGCTCGATTGAGGGCATCAACCGCGCGCGCGTGCGCTCGCTTGGACTGCTCTTGATCGTGCACGAAGAGGAATTTGCCGAAGTGGAAGTACGTGGCCGCGCGCGCGTAGAACTCACCGGCGCTTCGCAGTCGCCCCTCGTCCAGCGCGGCGGTCGCGAGGTCGAAGTGCTCTTGAGCTCCCGCGCTCCAAGCGCTGCACCAGTCGTCCCAGCGCTCGAGGCTCTTGGTGATTCGTGAATAGTCACTGGCGTCGACGCCGTTGGCGGTGAACCGGGGCTCCCAATTGGCGATCGCGGTCTCCAACAAAACATCGGCCATGTTCCCCCCAAAAATGCACGTAGGTGCTGATGGTAACGGAGAAAGGGTCACGTCGGACAGGGTTCAAGCCTTGAAAACTTTTCAGTGGATAGAAGCAATATTGCGCTTCCTCGCCTTGAATGTAACCCGCGCCATCATTAGGGTTACGCCATCACTCACCGAGTGATCGATTCTGGTTGCGCGACATTTTGGGGGAGCGCCAGAGACGCTAAAGCGTAGGGGGAAATCAATGATAAGTAAAGGGAAACTTTTTCGCGCATTCGGCGCGACGTCGGTTGCGACGGCGGCGATGCTTGCGCTCGTCACCACGAGTGGGGCCAGTTCGAGCGGGACGCTCGCCAAAGGTGCACCCGTGACGATCGGAATCTCGTTGTCGCTCTCGGGCGACTTCTCGGCCGATGGCATCGCCTTTGAGCAGGGTTACAAGCTGTGGGCTGCGGACGTCAATGCGAAGGGCGGTCTGCTCGGTCACAAGGTCGTGCTGGACATTGTCTCGGACGCCTCGAGTCCGACCCAGGTCGTCACGAACTATCAGGACCTGATCTCGGTGAAGCACGTGAATCTCACGTTCGGACCGTTCTCGTCTCTGCTGACGCTGCCGGCCGCGAAGGCGGTATCGCGGTATGGCTACGCGATGGTGGAAGGTGCGGGTGGAGCGCCCTCGGTGTTCCAGGCGGGCCTCACCAATGTCTTTGACGTGGCGCTGCCGGTCGCGAACTCGTTGGTGCCGTTCGCCGACTGGATTTCGTCGCTGCCCAAGGCATCGCGCCCGACGTCGGTCGCGTACGTGACATCCAACGACCCGTTCACGGAACCTCAGATCCCCGTCGCGCAGAAGATCATGTCGCCAGCGGGCATCAAGACCGTCTACAACAAGGTCTTCCCCGCGGAAGTCACCGACTACACCCCGATCGCTGACGCCGTCGCTGCGGCCAAGGCGCAAGTCGTCGTTCTGGGCTCCGTTGACGTTCCGACTGTCTCGGCCTTCATGCAGGCGTTCGAGCAGGCTCACTACAACCCCAAGGTGTTCATCGCGACCGCCGGCCCCGACCAGGGAGCGGCTTTCGTGAAGGTGGTCGGCGCTAACAACGTGAGTGGCGTGATGGTTCCCAACTCGTGGTACGGACTCGCCGCTAATGCCCAGAGCCAGAAGATGGTCGCTGAGTACATCAAGAAGTACGGCGGCACTCCGGCCGGCGTCAACTCGGACGTCGCCGAGGCCTACGGTGTCGGTCAAGTGGTGGCCGCTGCGGTGAAGGCCACCGGTGGCTTCAACAACGCCAAGATCATCAAGTACCTGCACTCGGGAGTTTCGCTCACGACAGTCTTAGGTGGGGCGCAGTTCAACTCGCTCGGTGAGAACCCACAGATGACCGCCTACACGTTCCAATGGCAGGGCGCCAAGTTCGTGCAAGTCAATCCGGTGAACGACCCGAATTCGGTAAAGATCTTGTTCCCGAAGCCGAACTGGGGTAGTTAACCCTTGAATGGCACCGCGCTCGTATCCGCTTTGCTGGATGGCGTGCTGACCGGATCGGTCTACGCACTCATGGCGACGGGTTTGACGCTCATCTTTGGAGTGATGGATATCATCAACGTGGCTCAGGGGATCCTCGTGATCCTCGGCGCCTACTTGAGCTACGCCCTCACGGTGCACCTCGGCATTGACCCATTTGTCGGCCTCTTGATCACGATCCCCACGCTTTTTGTGGTGGGGGTCGTGATCGAGCGGGCCTTCATCGGGCGTTTGAAGGGGCCGGAGAAGACAGCGATGTCGATCCTAGTCACTTACGCGGTCTCGCTCCTGATCGAGGGCGCGCTCAACATGATCTTCTCGGTCAATGACGTCCAGATCTCGGCTTGGTACGTGGATCGTTCGTTCAGCATCTTTGGCATCTATATCGCCTATATCTACCTCTTCGGTTTCATCCTCGCGTCGGTGCTGCTGACCGCGCTGTACTTCATGCTGTATCGGACTCGATTCGGCGCCAGCGTGCGCGCGTCGCTCTCCGACCAGACGGCGGCGGCCCTGATAGGCATCGACGTGCGCCGGGTGTCGACCATCTGCTTCGGCATCGGAGTGGCGGTGACCGCCGCTGGAGGAATGGTCTACGGCGCCACCAATTCCTTCAACGCCAGCACCAGCTACGACCTCATCTCGCGTCTGTTGATCATCATCGTCCTCGGGGGGATGGGGAGCCTGGGCGGCGCCTTAGTGGCCGCGATCGCCATGATCACCATCGAGGACATTGTCGCGGTGGCGTGGTCACCCGTCTGGTCCACGCTCTCGTTCTTCCTCGTGCTCGTCATCGTGCTCTCGGTGCGCCCTCAAGGACTCTTCGGCAAGCAGTCGGCGAGAGTTGCGTAATGTTGCAGAAGAAAAATCTGTTGTGGCTCGTCGCGCTCGCAGTCTTCATCGCGTTTCCTCTAGTGGTGACCAATCCCACCTACACCACGATCGGCGTGTTCACGCTCATCTTTATGGCCTGCACCAGTTCCTGGAACATGTTCTCGGGCTACTCCGGCTACATCGCGCTGGGTTCCGGCGTCTCCTACGGTGTGGGCGCCTACACCATGGCGCTGTGTTCGTTGCATTGGCACATGGCCGCGGGCGCCGCGATGTTCTGGCTGGTGCCCCTGGGCGGGCTGCTCGCGGTCATCATCGCCATTCCCGTGGGCTGGGTCGTGCTGCGGGTTCGTCGCCACACCTTCGTTGTGATCACGATTGCGGTCTTCTTCGTGGCCCAGTTGTCAGCCATCAACGCCGGCTTCACGGGAGGAACGGCGGGATTGAGTCTGCCGTTCATCACGTGGGGGGCGAGCTACTACAACGTGCCCTTTTACTACGTGGCCCTGGCGATCGTCATCTTCATCACCGCGCTTTCGGCCTCGGTGCGGCGCTCGCGCTTCGGCCTCCAGTTGCTCGCCATTCGTGACGACGAAGACCGCGCCCTCGGCCTCGGCGTAAAGGTCGCCGCGGTCAAGCTGACCGGGTTCTCGATGTCGGCGTTCGTGATCGGGATGTGTGGCGCGCTGTACGCGATGTTCATCGGCCAGATCTATCCGCAATTTGTGTTCGATCCCCTGTTTGACATCAGCATCGCGCTGATGGCGTTCCTCGGCGGCTTGGGGACCCTGGTCGGACCGCTGCTCGGCGCTCTGGTGCTCGAGTCGCTGCAGCAGTACCTCACGGTGTCGTTCTCCAACGGCTCGCTGTACTTGATCCTTTTCGGTTCGCTCTTTCTCATCGTCATCCTCTTCATGCCCCAAGGCGTGGTGGTGGCCCTGCGAGATCGTTGGACGAAGAAGGCCGAACGAGAGCGCGACGCCGTGTCGTCGAACGAGACGACGCTGATGGCGAGTGGCACGAAGTGACCACCCTCCTCCAGGCCACCGGTATATCGCGGGCGTTCGGCGGGGTCCAGGCCCTCGATGGCTGCTCGCTCGAGGTCAAGAAGGGCAGCATCAAGGGGCTCATCGGCCCCAACGGATCGGGCAAGACGACCATGTTCAACGTCATCACGGGTTACGTCAGGCCCGACAGCGGAACGGTCACCCTGGCCGGGGTCGACGTAACGAACCAGCGTCCGGACAAGGTCTTCGCCCTCGGCATCGGCCGAACCTTCCAGTTGACCCGGATCTTCGCGCGGATCAGCGTGCTCGAGAACATGCTGGTGGCCACGCAACGCGAGGAAAGCTGGTTGCGCGGACTCACGCGTTCCATGTCGAGCAAGAACGAGGTCAGCGCGGCGATGGAGTGGCTCGACTTCGTCGGCATCGCACGATTGGCGAACTTGCAAGCCGGCGCCCTCTCCTTCGGTCAGCGCAAGCTGCTCGAGCTCGCGTATGTGCTGGTCGCCAACCCCGACGTGATCCTTCTCGATGAGCCGGCGGGCGGGATAAATCTGACTCTCATCAACGAGATAGCCAACAAGATTCGCACGCTCAACAAGGACGGCAAGACGTTCCTCATCGTGGAGCACAACATGGAGTTCGTGATGAATCTCTGCGATGACGTGACGGTGATGCATCAGGGCAAGGACCTGGTCTCCGGCACCCCCAGCGAAGTTCGGGCCGACCCATTGGTACTCGACGCCTACCTGGGCGGGGACGACGACGATGACGACCTCGAGGTTGAGGTCCCTAATGTCTGACGACCCGGTGTTCCTGCGCTTTGAGGGCGTGGTGGCCGGTTACGGTGGCGGCGACGTTCTCAAGGGCGTGGACTTCGACGTCAGCGAAGGGGGCGTCACCTGCATCGTGGGCCCCAACGGATCGGGTAAATCGACGCTGCTCAAGACGGTCAGCGGACTGGTGCGCCCTCGGCTCGGTCAGATCTGGTTCCGGGGCACGCCGCTCGTGGGTCTGAATCCACGTCAGATCCTGCGACTCGGCATCGTCCAGGTGCCACAGAACCACAGCCTCTTTCGAGAGATGACGGTTGACGAGAACATCGAATTAGGCGCCTACCTCATAAAGGATAAGAAGGTCATCGCCCAGCGAAAGGAAGCGATCAAGGAACTGTTCCCCATCGTGGCGGAGCGCGCCCGCGACAAGGCTGGCAGCCTCTCGGGCGGCCAGCAACGGCTGGTCGAGTTCGCCCGTTGCCTCATGCTCGAACCCGAACTCGTCGTGCTGGATGAACCCTCCATGGGGTTGGACCCCAAGACCCTTCGGGCTCTCTTCAAGACCATCAAGGAGATGAACAGACGAGGGCGAACGGTGTTGTTGGTCGAACAGAACGCCCGGATGGCGCTCAAGATGAGTCATGACGGTGTGGTGCTCGAAAACGGTAAGGTCCGGCTTAAAGGGACGGGTTCTGAAGTCCTCAACAATCCAGAGATTGGGGCGCTGTACCTGGGCGGTTCAGTCGAGGAGACCAAACGAATCGTATGAGCTGGAGAAAGACGTCGGAGGTGGCGAATTGACCGGAAAGAAACTGCGACTCGGGTGGGTCGGCTGCGGACGAATGGGAACGGCGATGGCCAAGAGACTGGTGGTCGCCGGCAACGACATTGCGGTGACCAACCGCACTCAAGCCAAGGCGGATGTCCTCGGCGCTCTCGGTGCCACCGTCGTCGAAAGCCCGAGCGACCTGGCCGACCGCGACATCGTCTTCATCATGGTCTCGGCCAGCACGGACCTCGTCGAAGTGACGAGCGGCCCCCGTGGGGTTCTGAGCGATCCGCCACGAGCGCCGAAAGTGATCGTGGACTGTTCGACGGTTTCGAGCGAGACCTCGGCCGCGGTGCGACAGGCCTGCTCGGCGCGCGGCGTGGGCTTCCTGGCGGCGCCGGTGAGCGGCAATCCCAAGGTCGTGGCCGCCGGTCAGCTGACCTTGGCGGTGTCGGGAACGCGTGAAATGTTCGACGTCGTCCATCCCTACCTCGACCAACTCGGCAAGGGAGTGACCTACGTGGGCGACGATGAAGTGGCGCGGCTCGTGAAGATCTGCCACAACATGTTCCTCGGCGTGGTCACCCAGACCTTGGCGGAGATCACGGTGCTGGCTGAACGCGGCGGGGTGCGTCGAAGCGACCTCCTGGCTTTCCTCAACGACTCGGTCATGGGTTCGACCTTCACCCGCTACAAGACGCCGGCCTTCGTGAACCTAGATTTCACGCCTACGTTCACGCCGGTGTTATTGCGCAAGGACTTCGATCTGGGAATGGCGCTGGCCAAGGAGTTGAGCGTGTCGATGCCGGTGTCCGCGCTGTGCACAGAATTGGTGGTCAGCGCCATTGGCGCCGGGCACGTGGACGAGGATTTTGCCGTGCTGCTGCTCGAGCAGGCCCGAAGCGCGGGACTGGACATGGAGCCCGAGAACATCAAGGTTGACGATGGATTGAGTGGAGGACAGGAATGAGAGAGGGATTTGGCCCCACGGTCATCACGCCGGGGCATATGGGCGTCGATTTCGAGACGCGGGTCGATTTCGAGCGGCTGCGGGACTATCGGATCGCCCGAGCCCGCGCGGCGCTGGAGGCCAGCGAGTTCGGCTCCCTGCTGCTCTTCGATTTCTACAACATTCGCTACGTCTCGGGCACCTGGATCGGCGGAGCCCTCGGAGACAAGATGTCGCGGTACTGCCTCCTGACCCGCGACCACGAGCCCATCGTGTGGGACTTCGGCTCGGCCGCCCGGCACCACCAGCTCTTCGCTCCCTGGCTCGAGCCGGAGAACTGCCGCGCGGGGATGCTCGGGCTTCGAGGCGCGATCGCGCCGCGGGCCGGGCTGTTCGCGTCGGCGGTGAAGGAGATCGTCTCGATACTCGCCGATCACCAGGTGCTGGGCCAGCCCGTGGGCGTCGACATCGTCGAGCTGCCGTTCCTCTTCGAGCTGCAGGGCGCCGGCGTGGACGTGCGCGACGCCCAGCAGACCATGCTCGACGCGCGCCAGATCAAGTCGAGCGACGAGATCATGCTGCTGTCCCAGGCGGCGTCCATGGTCGACGGCGTGTACCAGGACATCTTCGAGGCCTTGAAGCCCGGCGTGCGCGAGAACGAGATCGTCGCGCTGGCCAACAAGCGACTCTACGAGATGGGCTCGGACCAGGTCGAAGCGATCAACGCCGTCTCGGGCGAGCGTTGCAATCCCCACCCGCACAATTTCACCGACCGGATCATCCGCCCGGGGGACCAGGCCTTCTTCGACATCATCCACTCGTTCAACGGGTACCGGACGTGCTACTACCGCACGCTCTCGGTGGGCAGCTCGACCGGCCCGCAGCGCGACGCCTACACCCAAGCGCGCGAGTGGATGGACAAGGCCATCGATCTGGTGCGCCCCGGCGTGGGCACGGACGTCATCGCCAAGTCGTGGCCGGCGGCCACGGAGTTCGGATTCGCGAACGAGATGGCGGCCTTCGGTCTCCAGTTCGGCCACGGACTCGGGCTAGGGCTCCACGAGCGTCCGGTGATAAGCCGCCTGAACAGCTTGGTGGATCCCATCGAGCTCCAGGTTGGCATGGTCTTCGCCTTGGAGACGTACTGCCCGGCGAGCGACGGGGTGTCCGCCGCGCGCATCGAAGAGGAGATCGTGGTCACCGAGGAGGGGCCCGCGATCCTCACCCGTTTTCCCGCGCAAGAACTTATGATCGCCAACGAGTATTAGGAGATAAAGATGGCTACTACCACCGTTGTATCCGGTCCCACCGACTTCCAGACGAAGTTGGACATGTACCGCAGCCAGGTCGCGCTCCGCCTTTTCGAGACGCGCGCCTACGACCTGTTCCTGGAGAACCTCGTCAAGGGCACCAGCCATCTCTCGCTCGGCCAGGAGGCGATCGCGGCCGGCTTCGCGACGGCCATGAAGAAGGACGATTGGACCTTCGCCACCTATCGGGGCCACGCGCACACCCTGGCCCGCGGCGTCCCCATGACCCCGGTACTGGCCGAGCTCCTGGGCCGCAGCAACGGCCTGATGGCTGGCAAGGGCGGTTCGATGCACCTCACCAGCGTCGAGCACGGCGTCATGGGCAGTTACGCCATCATCGGCGCGCATCTGCCCATCGCCTGCGGGGCGGCGTGGAGCGCCCTGTACCGCGGCACCGACCAGGTGGCCGTGTGCTTCTTCGGCGACGGTTCGACCAACATCGGCGCGTTCCACGAGGCCCTCAACCTGGCCGCCATCTGGAAACTGCCCGTGGTCTTCGTGTGTGAGAACAACTTGTGGATGGAGTACACCCGCACCACCGAGGTCACTTCGGTGGTGCACCCCGCGGCGGACCGCGCCGTCGCCTACGGGCTCGAACGGATCGTGGTGGACGGTAACGACGCGGATGCGGTCTTTGACGTCGCGACGATCGCGCTGGCCCGCGCCCGGGCGGGCGAGGGCCCGAGCATGATCGAGGCGATGACCTACCGTCACGGGGGCCACTCTCGCGCGGACCCGGGCAAGTATCGCCCGGACTCAGAGGTCGAGGAGTGGCTGGCCAAGGACCCCATACCGCGGTATCGGTCCCGGCTCCTCGACGAAGGGGCGAGCGAAGAGCAGCTCACCGCCATCGAGGCGGAGGTGGCCGCGCAGGTGGACCGCGCGACCGAAGAGGCGAAGGCCGGCGCCATTCCTGGCGAGGATTTGTTGATGAAGGACGTATGGGCGGACGGGGGATCATCATGGCGCAACTGACGTATCGCGAGGCAATCGCTCGGGGAATCGCGCAGGAGATGCGCCGCGACGAGTCGGTGGTATTCCTGGGCGAGGACATCGGCGCCGCGGGAGGAGTCTTCAAGGGCACCGTGGGGCTGCTCGAGGAGTTCGGAGGCGTTCGCGTTCGCGACACGCCGATCAGCGAACAGGCCATCCTGGGCGCCGCGATGGGCGCTGCGATGACCGGGCTTCGACCGGTGGCTGAGATCATGTTCGCCGACTTCTTCGCAGTGTGCTGGGACATCGTGGCGAACGAAATCGCCAAGAGTCGTTACATGACCAATGGACAATTGACCTTCCCGCTGGTGATCAGATCGGGCAACGGGGGAGGTCTGCGATTCGGTGCGCAGCACTCACAGAGCGTCGAGAACTGGGCGATGATGGTGCCGGGTCTCAAGGTCGTCGTGCCGTCCAACGCCGTTGACGTCATCGGGCTCATGGCGGCGTCGATTCGTGACGAGGATCCGGTCATCTTCCTCGAAGCCAAGGTGCTCTATTCGACCAAGATGGATGTACCCGACGGTGAGATCATCGACACCCTGGGCACCGCCAAGGTGCTTCGTCAGGGCAGCGACGCGACGCTCGTGGCTCTGGGCGCCATGGTCCCCAAGGCTCTGGAAGCCGCTGAGGAGCTGGCCTTGTCGGGGATCGACTGCACCGTCGTCGACGTGCGTTCGCTGGTGCCGTTGGACACCGCCACGATCCTTCGCGAGGTGAGCGCCACGGGTCGACTCTTCACGGTGGAAGAGAACCCTCGCCTTTGCGGCTGGGGCGGCGAGTTGGCCTCGATCGTCAGCGAGGAGGTCTTCTACGACCTCGACGGACCGATCGTGCGCATCACAACGCCGCACATCCCCCTGCCCGCGGCGGACGCGCTCGAGGACATGGCTATCCCGTCGGTGGAGAGAATCGTTACCACCGTCACCAAGTCGATGAATTCCTGAGGCGACGTTGCTTCGTCGTGAGGCGAGCGTCGCATGCTCCACGTCACGGCGAGGTCGTAGGGTGAGAGGTATCGCGAAATCCTCCGGCTTCTCCAGCAACAACGAACTCCAGCGCATCATCGACGCCGCGCGGTCGCCCGAGTGGAGCATCGGCGTTGGTCGTGGCGGCGAAATCATGGCCACCAGGGATTCGGGCGAGATCGGGCGACCTTGGGTCGTGACGGCCGCGAGGATAGGACGTGCTATGAGGATCTCGCTGTATCAGCCCGGTGACGATACCGACGTCGAGGGCGAGGTCATCGACGAGATCAAGGGCAATCCGCGCGAGATCGGTCGCCAGTTCCGAACGATTCTCGAAGAGACGAGGCTCGACTCCAGGGGCTGAGGCGGCTAGGTATCACGCCTAAAATGAGGTCGTCGTGAAAGCCGACTGAGGAGAGCACAGACCGATGAACCTTAGTCCGCAGAGCTTCCCCGCGATCGCCCAACGTCCTCTCGCATGGCTGCACGTCGACTTCAATCCTCCTCGGCCGCCGTCGAACGCCGAGGTCGTGGTGGCCGCCGTGGTCGCCCTCGCCGCCAGCCTCCTCGCGGACGCCGCGTTGGTGGCGATCGGGACGCACGTGTTTCCGTCGACTAAGACCTACGGCCATTTTCACTTCTCCGACTACGCGAAATTGACCAGCATCGGGGTGGTCATCGCCTGCCTCGGTTGGCCGATCGTAGCGAGGATTACGTCACGGGCGAAGTGGCTTTTCTTACGTCTGGCCATTGCGACGACCCTGGTGCTCTTCTTACCCGACCTATACATCCTGCACAATGGACAACCCTTCAAGGCCGTGGTGGTGTTGATGTGCATGCACGTGGCCATCGCCGTCGTGACGTACAAGTCGCTGGTGGTGCTCGCCCCGGTGCGCGGGCAGCGACACCGATTCCACTGAGTCGCGCGACCGCGGCCTTGGCTCGCTTCATGGAGGTGCGGTAGCATCGAAATTGCGATCATTGAGCGTTTGTGTGGAGTGAACAGTCAGTGAAAGTCCGAAAATCAACGTCGATATTCAAAGAAGGTTTGTCACTGTCATGAGCAACCCCAGCGCTTCTTATTCCATCACCATGCGTGTCTCACTTGACAGCGCATCGGACATCCCGGCCATCGCCAGCGCGGTAAGTGGCGCCGGTGGACTGGTCACGGCGCTCGACTTCGTCGAGCCGATCGAGGGGCGAATGGTGATCGACGTGACGTGCAACGCCACCGACGAGGGCCACGCCGAGGTGTTGGGGGCGACGGTTGACTCCGTGGAGGGGGCCCACGTGCACGCCATCAGTGACCGCACGTTCCTCCTGCATCTCGGCGGGACCATCGCCGTCGAGCCTAAGGTAGCGCTCAAGACTCGCGACGACCTTTCGATGGCCTACACGCCGGGTGTCGCGCGCATCTCCATGGCCATTGCGAAGGACCCCACGCTCGCGCGCAAGCTCACCATCAAGCGAAACACGGTGGCCGTCGTGACCGACGGTTCGGCCGTGCTCGGTCTCGGCAACATCGGTCCCGAGGCCGCTCTGCCCGTGATGGAGGGCAAGGCGCTGCTCTTCAAGCGTTTCGCCAACATCGACGCGTGGCCCGTCTGCCTCGCGACCCAGGACGTGGACGAGATCGTGCGGATCGTGCAGTGCATCGCCCCCGTCTACGGCGGCATCAACTTAGAGGACATCTCCGCTCCCCGTTGCTTCGAAGTCGAGTCCCGTCTGCGCGACCTCCTGGACATCCCGGTCTTCCACGACGACCAGCACGGGACCGCCACCGTGGTCTACGCCGCCCTGCTCAACGCACTGCGCGTCGTAGGCAAGCAGATGAAGGACGTGCGCGTCGTGGTGCTGGGGGTCGGGGCGGCTGGTGTCGCCATCAGCAAGCTGCTGCTGGCCGAGGGCGTCGGCGACATCGTCGGCGTGAACCGGCGCGGGATCCTCGATGAGAATGACACCCGGCTCGACGCGGATCGTCGTTGGCTCGCGGCCCACACCAACAGTGAGAAGCGCCGGGGCGACCTGACCGACGCCATGACGGGGGCGGACGTCCTCATCGGAGTATCGGGACCCAATCTCGTTTCGGAGGCGCAGCTCAAGGTGCTCGCGCCGGATTCGATCGTGTTCGCGCTGGCCAATCCCGATCCCGAGGTGGACCCGGTGTTGGCCCGCCAATACGCGGCCATCGTCGCGACCGGCCGGAGCGACGAGCCCAACCAGATCAACAACGTCCTGGCCTTTCCCGGTATCTTCAGGGGCCTGCTCGACGTGGGGGCGTCAAAGATCACCGAGCAGATTGAGATTGCGGCCGGCCGCGCGATTGCCGGCGTGGTGAAGGAGAACGAGTTGTCGGCGGACTACATCGTGCCGACGGTGTTCAACGCCAGCGTGGTGAAGGCGGTCGCGGCCGCGGTGGAGGCGGTGGCCCGAGAGTCCATGCGCGGCTCGTCGTAGAGGCCGTCGGCCCGAGGGGGTCGTTTTACGAGCAAGTACACTCCGACTATCGGGCAAAATACCTGAAAGTTGCCGTTGATGCGGTGCTTCCTCGGAGGAGAACCAAATGGTGGGAATCGTTCTAGCAGTTATCGCGGGCGTCGTGGTGTTGATCGTTCTGGCCGGCATCCTCAAGGCCGTGCGCATCGTCCAGCAGGGCTTCGTCGGCGTCATCACCCGCTTCGGAGAGTTCAAGGACGTCAAGAACCCCGGACTGACGTTCATCGTCCCCTTCATCGAGGTGATGAAGATCGTCGACGTTCGCGAGACGCCCCGCACCGGCGACCGTCAGCAGGTCATCACGCGCGACAACGTGGCCGTCATAGTCAACGCCACGATCTTCAGCCAGGTCGTCGACGTGCGCCTCGCCCTCTTCACCAACTCCGACTACCTGGTGAGCGTGGACAACCTTGCGCGCACGTCGGTGCGTGCGGTGTTCGGCAGCATCTCCCTGGACGAGGCCTTCTCCCAACGTGAGCAGATCAGCACGTTGCTGCAGACGCAGATGGAGGAGGCGACCGACAAGTGGGGCGTGAGGATCAACCGCGTCGAGGTGCTGGAGATCACGCCGCCCGAACAGATCCTTCAGGCCATGGCTCTGCAGAAGCAGGCTGATCAGGAGAAGCGGGCGAAGATCCTCGAGTCCGAGGGTCAGCAGCAGTCGGCCGTGAACGTGGCCGATGGACAGCGCCAGGCCGCCATCAAGGAAGCCGAGGGCGCCCAGCAGGCGGCGATCCTGCGTGCCGAGGGCCAACGCCAGGCCCTCATCCTCGAGGCCGAAGGTCGGGCCCAGGCCATCGCGTCGGTGTACGCGGCGATCAAGCTGCAGGCCCCGGACCCCACGTTGGTTGCGATCCTGCAATTGGACACGCTGTCGAAGTTCGCGGAGAGCCCCAACACCAAGCTCATCATCCCCGCCGAGAGCGCCGCCTTGCTCGGCGCGGCCCAGGCCATCAAGAGCGTGATGGAGAGCGTGCCCGGCACGGCGTAGGCCGTCCTTCGATGGGCGGGGCTAGATCAACTGCTCGGTGAGACGGGGTCCACCCACAAAGTCGTGCCGAAGGCCTTGCGAACCACGATCATGGCGCCGTCGGGAATGGTCTCGGGCCAATCCGTCACCGCCTTCCAGGACTCGCCTTGGATCTTCACCTTGCCGGGGTGCTGCTCGTCCCCTACGGTCTGCAGCACGACGCCTCGAAGGTCGGTCATCGTGATGCTGGTCGGTCGCGACATGTCTATCTCGTATTGGCGATGATGAAACTTTCGAAGGGCGAAGGGTCGAAGAAAGGCCAGCGTGCCGCCCGAGGCACCAAGCCAGACCACGGCCTGCAGGGCGAACGGGACGCCGGCCAAGGCCAGGATGAAGGAGATGGCGGCGCTCACGCCAATGAAAAGTCCGATGAAGGCATTGGTATGTATTTCAACCGCGAGACAGAAGACCGCGATCAAGACCCAGAAGAGTACCGCCATGATTTTGAGTCTATGACGAGATCACGTTACAAAATCAGAGGCCAACATTCTCGCAGGTCCGTTGGTGCTTTGCGGCAAATCGCCCAGCGACACTCTCGCTGGGGCGCCACAAAGCGCGTGGCTTACGCGACGTAGAACGACTTCACGTTGGTGAATTCGCGGATGCCCTGGGTAGAGAGTTCGCGCCCGTAGCCTGAACGCTTGATGCCGCCAAAGGGAAGTTCCGGCATCGAGGCGACGATCGCGTTCGCGAAGACCATGCCCGCCTCAAGTCCCTCGATGGCCTGCTCGATCTCGTCCTGGTCCGTGGCCCATATCGAAGCGCCGAGCCCCCAGGGCGTCGAGTTGGCGAGCTCTATCGCTTCGGCGAGATTGGCCACCACCTCGACGACCGCCACCGGCCCGAAGAGTTCCTCGCAGCCGGCTCGGGAGTCGCGCGGTACGTCGGTCAATACGGTGGGCGGATAGAAGAACCCTTTGCCCTCGGGCTTCTGGCCACCGGTGCGCACCGTAGCTCCCTTGGCTACGGAGTCCTGAACTTGGGCGTCGATCTCCTCACGCTGTGAGGCGCTGACCAGCGGTCCCACGATCGTGGCTGGATCCATAGGGTCACCGACGACGGCCGCTGCCATGGCCGCCACAAAACCCTCGATGAACTCGTCAGCGCGTTCCTGCACCACGATGAAACGCTTGGCGGCGATGCAACTTTGCCCGTTGTTCTGTATCCGCGCCGTCACGGCCAAGGGGATCGTCTTTTCCAGGTCGGCCGATGCGGCCACGATGAAAGCGTCCGAGCCGCCGAGTTCCAGCACGCACTTCTTGAGATTGGTTCCGGCGAGTTGGCCCACTACCTTTCCAGCGCCTTCCGAGCCGGTGAGCGTCACGGCCGCTACCCGGTCGTCGGCGATCATCGAGGCGAGGGTCTGATGGTCGATGAAGAGATTGGTGAACACCCCAACGGGGAACCCGGCTCGCACGAAGAGTTCGCCGAGATAGTGCGCGGTTCCCGGGACGTTGCTCGCGTGCTTCAAGATCCCCACGTTGCCCGCCATGAGGGACGGCGCGATGAAGCGAATGGCCTGCCACATCGCGAAGTTCCAGGGCATCACCGCGAGTATCGTGCCGAGCGGCTCGTAGCGAATGCCACTGCGTGAGCCGTTGGTCGCGATGACCTCGTCGGCCAGGATGGACTCCGCGTGCTCGGCGTAGTAGTGCATCGTGGCGATGCACTTCTTGACCTCGCCCTTCGCGGACACCAGGGTCTTTCCCATCTCCGAGGTGAGCAGCTCGGCGACGGTATCCAACTCCCCTTCGAGCAGGTCGGCGGCGTGGTTCATGAGGTCGGCGCGCTCCTTGAACGACGCGCTTCGCCACTGTTCGAAGGCGGACGCCGCCTCGGCCAGTGCCGTTTCGACTTCTGCGGGGCTGTGCCCCTGGTATTCCTTGATTACTTCGCCGGTGGCGGGGTTTGTGGAGGTGTAGGGCATGGTCTCATTATGCCTGATTCGCGCCGAAGCGTGTCCGGCGCCCCCACAGAGTGAAAAGAATTCACGACCAGCGGGCGCGGTGCAACGTCCAACCACACCACCGCGCCTCGCGCCAGACTGCACGGCTCAAAAACTGGCGGAGAAATCCGGCCGCAGGGGCAACTCGCTCGATCCGTCGATGGGCCGCACGCAAAGGATCTGGTGAATCTCCAGGTGGCGACGCTCGAAGCCCACCGCCGAGCCGGACATATAGAGGCGCCAGACTCGTGCGCGCTGCACGCCCACCTCCTCCACAGCCTCGTCGAAGCGCTTGGTGAGGTTATCGACCCAGTAACGAAGGGTGAGGGCGTAGTGTTCGCGCAAGCTCTCCAAGTGGCGGACCTCGAAACCGTGGTTCTGGAACACCGACACCAGCGTGCCCACTTCGTGAAGCTCCCCGTCGGGGAAGACGTACCGCTCGATGAAGGCGCTCCCGTTCTTCGACGGCCCGCGCATCCCCAGGGCGATTTGGAGTTGACGCGACGTCTCGGACGCCTTAGACGGCTGAGGATCCTCGTCGAAGGACGCCGGGCGGCCGATGGCGTGGTTGAGAAACCGTCCGCCGGGACGAAGCAGGTCGAAAAGTCCCTGCGTGTAGGTGGTCAAGGAGCGTCGGCCCACGTGTTCGGACATGCCGATCGAGCTGATCGCGTCGAAGGGCCCGTCATTGACGTCACGGAAATCCTGGAGTCGAAACTCCACCAGGTCGGCCACACCGGCGAGTTGCGCCCGCTCGGTGGCGTAGCGCTGCTGGGGTGCGGAGAGCGTCACGCCCACGACCGATGCGCCGTACGTCTTGGCCGCGTGGATAGCCATCGCTCCCCAGCCACAACCCACGTCGAGCAAGCGCATACCGGGCTCGAGACCCAACTTGCGCGCGACGAGGTCGACCTTGCGCTGCTGGGCCAGCTCGAGCGTGTCCTGAGGCGAGCTGAAGACGGCGCACGAATAGGTCATCGAAGGACCGAGCACCATCTCATAGAACCGGTTGGACACGTCGTAGTGGTGTGAGATGGCCTGCTTATCGCGCGAGCGGCTGTGCAGCACGCCGCGCTGACTGGCTTCGATGCTCGGCGGCGCGATCGGCTTGAGCGCGGAGGGCCCCACGACCGAGAGCAATGAGCGCAGGTTGTTGGCCTTCAGAATCTGATGCAGTGGAGGCACGGAGAGCTCGAAGAGCGCATCCAGATCCCCCTCGACGTCGATGTCGCCCGCCACGTACGCCCGGGCCAAGCCGAGTTCACCGGGGTGGGTGAGGACTCGCGTTAGGGCGTCGCGGCGAATGATCTTGATGGTCATGTCATTGGCGGGCGAACTGACGGACGGTTCGGCGGCACTCCCGTCATAGGCCTCGACTCGAAAGGGCAGTTCATTGGAGAAAATTGAACTGACGAAGGTGGCCACGTCCATGGTTTCCCCTTTCTACCCTCTCATCTGAGATTTTACGTCATAGTGGGGCAAAAGAAAAGGGGTGCCGATTGCTCGGCGTTATCCTGCCGACAAGGCAGGGACCGGCGAAGGAGCACGCACTGCGAACCCAGTTCACACGCGCCACACGATTCGTGTCGGTTGGTGCTCTTTGCGTGGTGGGTTTAGGCGCCTGGTTCCTCTTCGATTCTCAGCACTCCATCGTGAATGGCGGCGAGATCTTCGTAAAGGTCCAGGCGATCCGTTCGGCCGTGCCGGTGGATGCGACCGACGTGCGAGTGCGCTCAACGCCGGCGTCGTGGATCGGGGGCTGTCCGGAGATTCCCGGATCGCGCAGCGGCTGGACCTCGGACTACGTCGCAGTGGAGTTCCTCGACGGCCAGACACGGTCTGAGGTGGTGCGCCAGATCAGCCACGCTCTTGCCCGAGCGGGTTGGCTGCGCCACGACGAGTCACCGGGCCCACACCGGGGACGGCTGGCGCACTGGACGCTCAATGTCCAGAGCGCGCACCTGGTTCAGGCGTGGGCCTTTCCGGTGGGACCGGGCGGACACCACTGGTACTTCAGCGCGGCGTGGCGTCCGCCGGGCCCGATGGGACAGGGCTGCCCGTAAGCGACGGTCACTGCGGGCCGAGGGTGACGCGACTCCCTGGATGCACAGCGCAGCGACTACGGCGAACCTACGGCATCTTGCTCGAAGGTGAAGCCCGCCTCGAACACGGCAACGCAGCTGCTCACGACCTTGGCGTCGTATCTCGTCCCGGAACCCTCCATGATCTCCGCCAGGGCGGCGTCCACGCCGCGGGCGGCTCGGTAAGGACGGGGCATCGACATCGCCTCGACCACGTCGGCCACGGCCACGATGCGAGCCGGCATGATTATCTCGTCGCCGCGAAGACCCGAGGGGTAACCGGAACCATCGAGGCGTTCGTGGTGCTGTAACGCGATCTCGGCCAAGGGCCACGGCAGCGACGCTTGGGCCAGCACGTCAAACCCAGTGGCCGCGTGTCGCTGGACGACGCTGAACTGCTCGGGGCTCAGACCGCCGGGGAAGGCGAGAATCTCCGAGGGAACGTCGATCTGCCCCACGTCGTGCACTTCGCCGCCCTGGTGGATCAACTTGACGGTCTTCTCATCGAGTCCGAGGTGCGTGGCAATCGCCGCCGCCAGTACTCCGACATGACGATGGTGCCCGGACGTGAACGGGTCCTTGGACTCGACCAGTCGGGAAATGACAGTGAGCGTCCCGTCGAGGGCGTTCTCGAGCTGATTGACCGAACGCACGTGGTTGGCGCCGAATTCGGCCTCGCGGGCAATGCTTTCGAGGCCACTCACCGTGGGCTCGTCGAAGATGTGCGGGCGGCGACCGTAGATGGCGAGCACCACCTTGCGACGGCCCAGCATCAGGGGAATGGCGATGACCGAGGCGATACCGAACTGGGCCGCCCGTTGTCGCCACGCGGTCTCAAAGTGCGCGTGCGTGGACAGGTCGTTCGCGATCTGGGTGACCCGCGTCCGAAAGGCGGTGGCCACCGGCCCTTGACCCACCGCGCGAGGTCCCATGTGGGCGAACGTCTCTTCGTGGACGTAGTCGGTGAGGCCGGCCATGTGGATGCCGACCATGTCGGGGCTCTCCTCGGTCTCGCCCAGCACGAAGGCCACCAGGGCGTAGCCGCCGACGTCGACGAGCAAATGGGAGACCTGGCCTAAGAAGTCGTCCTCGTTTTCGGCGTGAATGATGAGCTTGTTCATCTCGTTGACGAGTCGCATGACCTGCTGTTCGCGGCGGCGAATGGTGACGTCGTTGAGGGAGCACACGACGCCCGTCACCTCTTCGCCGTCGAGAATCGGGAAAGTGTCAATGGCGATCCATTTGCGCGACTTGTTGGACGTGTCGATCCCGACGACGACATCGAAGATCGGCTTGGCCGTGCGCAGCGTGTTGTAGGCCGGCTGCTCGTGGAGGGGAAACGTCGAACCGTCCTCTCGCACGGGATTCCAACGCGAGTCGAAGAGATTCTGCCCCTTTATACCGTCGGACGTGAAATTCAGAAGCTCTTGCGTCGCGCGATTCGAGTCGACCACGGCGCCTTCACCGTCACGGAGCAGGAGCGCGATGGCGAAATTGTCGAGGAACCCGCTGGAGAAGGCCAAAGGAAGTAGGTCCTGGTGAGGGTCGAAATGGAAGTCGTCTGCACTCACTAAGGGCGTCCTCCGCAGGCGGCACGACCACCGTGGCCACCCAGTTTCATCCTAAGTCGCGACGGTAAGGACAAGAGACCTTACGGAGCGCCAGGTACCTAACTAGTACGGCCGCGAAGTGAGATTCACGGTCGACGCTCGGGTGTGGATCGCGCAAATCTCGTCATCGTTGGTTTTCGGACAGGCGGCCCCCGGCAACGGTTAAGTTGAGATTATTCGCATAGCGTTCATCTCCTCCGCCGTACCCCGCAGATGTGGTATCGCTACGTTCACGGGGGACCTGGTGGCGGCGGTGCGAGCGGCGGATCCCGCGACGACCTGTCGGATCGCGGCTATTGAGGAGCCCGGCGTCCTGCGCGCCTACAAATCCGACGTTCGTTGGAGGATCCACCAGGGCGACGCCGACAGCTATCGGGCCGCCGCGCGGTCCATCAATCTCTCGAACGCGGACGTCGTGAACGTCCAGCACGAATTCGGACTCTACGGCGTCTGGCACCCCCAGTTGGACGCCAAGGGCGACGTGGTCGGCCACGTGTACGAGGACAACCTCTCGGTCTTCCTCCAGGAGATGCGCAAGCCGGTCATCACGACCCTGCACACCGTGCTGCCCAAGCCCAACGCCTCGATCCGAAAGTCGATCCGCGCGATCAGCGAACTGAGCGACGAACTGATCGTCATGGCCGAGACCGCGGTGACGCTGCTCAAGGAGGACTACGGCATCAAGGTGCCGCCCCGGGTCATTCCCCACGGCACCCCCACCATCAATCCTCACGGTCGCGCCACCTTCAAGGCCAAGATGGGCGTCAAGGGCCGCAACCTCATCTCGACCTTCGGGCTGGTCGATCCGCGCAAGGGGCTCGAGTTCATGATCGAGGCGATGCCCGAGATCGTGGCCCAGCACCCCGACGCGCTCTACCTCATCGCCGGTCGATCGCACCCTGATCTCCTGCGTGATCAGGGTGAGGACTATCGAAACAGCCTCATCGCGCTCACCAAGTCACTGGATATGAGTGCCCACGTCGCCTTCATTGACCAGTACATGACCCAGCACGAGATAATCGAACTCTTGCTCGCTACCGACGTGTACGTGACGCCCTACCTCGACCCCAACCAGATAACCAGCGGCACGCTCTCCTACGCCCTCGGTGCCGGGAAGGCCATCGTGTCCACCAAGTACCTGCACGCCGTCGAGGCCTTGGACGAGGGACGGGGCGAGCTGGTCGACTTTCGTGACTCGGAGCAGCTGGCGCACGCCATCAACGCGATCCTCGGCGATTCGCTGGTCAAGCAGCGCATGGAGCAGGCCACCTTCGCGTACGCGCGTGAGGCCACCTGGCCCCGGGTCGGACTCTCCTTCTTGGCCATCGCCGCCGAAGTGGTCTCGGACTACAAGTCGCGCACCTCAAAACTCAAGGGCGGCGAGCGTCCGAGGTCGTCGGACCTGGGTCGACGAGTCGCGGCCAATCCGATCCTGCGAGCGTCGGACGTCGTGCCGTCGCGTCCCGAAATGCAAGTCGTGTCGGTGACCAACGCCGCCGTCGCGCGCGTCGGCGACGAGGTGGTGCTGCTGCTGCGCGTCAACGAGCGGCCCAGGACAGGCATCGAGCCGCCGGACAATGCCCTCACCCTCGATCTCACGGTCTCGGACCCCCGCGTGCAGCAGCTGGGCGAGGGATACCAGAGCGAGGACTTGGTCTCCTTCGCCTATCTCGACCCCGCGACCTCGCCGCGTCGCATCGTCGATATCTATCTTCCTCGCTCCTTGACTGGTCTGGACCTGAGTGACCCCCGTCGCATCCGTTTCCATCATCCGACCGGAGGCTTCAGCGCAGCGACCGATGACTTCAACGACTTCTTGACCCAGATGTCGCACCTGCGGGTGGCTCGGAGCCCTGACGGCGTGCAGTTCACGGTGGACGAGACACCCTCGGTGCTGCCGGAGAACCACTTCGACGAGTACGGCTGTCAGGATCCCCGCGCCACCTTCATCGATGGCCAGTGGCACATCACGTACGTGTCGGTAGGCCGCATCGGCATCACGACCAGCCGGCTCACGACCACGGACTTCACCTCCTTCGAACGTAAGGGAGTGATGTTCCTGCCCGACCACAAGGACGTCGCCCTCTTTCCCGAAAAGATCGGCGGCCGCTACGCGTCCCTGACGCGACCGATGCCCCAGTCGTTCGGGCGAATGGTCGGCATGTGGATCGCCTTCTCCGATGACCTCAGCAGTTGGGGCGATCACCGACCGGTGGCGCGCCCGCGCCCCGGTCTGTGGGATGAGGTGCGCATCGGCGCAGGGTGCGTGCCCATGCGGGTGGCCGACGGCTGGTTGGAGATCTACCACGGCGTCAATCGCGACGCGCAGTATTCGCTCGGCGCCATGTTGCTCGACGCCGACGATCCCTCCAAGGTCATCGCCCGGTCCTCCGAGCCCATCCTGGCCCCGACGGACGTATACGAGACCACGGGGCTGGTCAAGAACAACGTGTTCTCCTGCGGCCACGTCGCCCTCGACGCCGACGCCACCTCCATCCGCGTGTACTACGGCGCGGCCGGCAGCGTGACGGCGGCGGCCGACTTCATCGTGGACGACATTCTGGACCAGCTTCATCCGTGCTGAGGCAGATTGCCCGGCTCGGGCATGTCGTACCATCCATCTCGTCCAAGGCCATCGCGGTGGCCGTCTACGCCAGCGCCAACGACGACACCGTCGTCGCTCGCGAAGCCGGCTTCGAAGGTGTGGCCTGCGTCGACGACGCCGCCCGCGCGCTCGAGCTGTACTGCGAGTTGTGGCGCGCGACCAAGCTGCCCTGGGCCCTGGCCTGGTGCGAAGGGTTGTTGGACTTCGTCCTCGCCATGCAGGACGACGACGGTCGCTGGGTCAATTTCATCCGCGACTGGGGAGGGACGCCGAATCGGGTGGGGCGCACCTCGGTGGCGGGTGGGGAGTTCTGGCAGGCCAGGGCGATGCTGTCCTTGGCCACGGCCTCGCGGGCTCTGGACGATGCCCGTATCGACCGGGCCTTCAGGGACGGACTGGCGCACCTGGTGGACAACGTCGCTCCGTCCGACGTCCGCTCGCTGCACATCTTGGCGGCGCTCTCCATGTCACGCGATGGTAGATATCCGGAACTGCGATCGGTGCTCTCGTCGTGGTGCGACGAGTTGGCGGCCTGCCGTCACGGCGAGATGCTGATGAATTCGACGATGGAGGTCGGTGAGCCCCACCTGTGGGCGCACTTCCAGGAGTCAGCGCTGGCCGACGCCAGCGTCTTCCTCGATCGGCCCGAGCTGCTCGACGTGGCGCGACGAAGTGCCGAGGCGGTCTTCGTGCCTATTATCCGCTCGGGGTTCGACCGGCCCCTCACGAGCCCGTTCGACGTCGCCACCTCTTACGACGTGATGATCAGGCTGGCGGCGTCGAGTGGAGAAACGGCGTATCTCGACTTGGCCGGCGAGGCGCGGGAATGGTTCAACGGGCGTAATCCCTCGGGTCAGCCGGTGTACGACCGCGAGAAAGGCCGGGTGGCTGACGGCATCGATGGCGGACGTCTCAACACCCACTCCGGCGCAGAGTCCAACATCGTGGGGGCACAAACCCTGTTCAGCGAAGTGAAAATGAGCGCGGGGCGATACGCACTCGCTGAAGTGAACCCGCCCGGTTGGACGTAAGTTGTGGCGCCGTTGTGAAGGTCCAGGACTAGCCTTTTTTGACGCCCCTCAATTGAGGGTTTTCCCTCTAAGTCGGTGAAGAGAGCGTGGCCAATGGATGACGTGATCAGCGGCAGTTCCATGCAAACGCTGGACGGACAGGGCGACCTTCAATTGAATTTCTTGGGGGTGGACTATGGCCCCCTCGTCACCACACGACGCGACGATGACTTGCCCGGCGGTCTGTTGCAGTTGCTGGTGGGCTCCGATCAATTCCTCTCGTCGGTGCCCGCGGGCATCATCCTTCAGGATCAGACGGGCCGAGTTATTGACTGCAATGAAAAGGCGTCGGAGACCCTCGGCGCGACCCTGGAGGAACTCAGGGACCGAGGAGCGGGAAGTCCAGGCTGGGACTGCCTACGTGAAGACGGCTCCAACTTCCCCGTCGAAGAGCAACCGGCCAACGTCACGCTTTGCACCGGGCAGCCATGTTCGGGAGTAATCCTCGGTAGCACGACTCGATGGTTGTCACGTCGATGGTTGTCGGTGAACACGTTCTTGGTGGAACTCCCCGACGGGACACGGGGTGTTATATCGTCATTCTTCGACGTGTCGAGCCAGCTGAAACGCGAGCGTTCGTTGAAGCTGCTCACCGAGGTCAACCGCGTCATGATGGGCGCTCACGATCAGGACAACTGTTTCCAACAACTGTGTGATGTTCTCGTTGAGCACGGCAATTACGCCCTAGCCTGGATTGCCCTGATCTCTGATGGTGAGGACGGCGGCGACGAGGGAGGGGTCAACATCGCGTGCTCCGCGGGGGCAACCGGATATCTCTACCACGGGAACGAGACATGGTGGGGAACGAAGGCCAGCGGGAATGGCCCGCCGGGCGTGGCTCTCAAGACCGGGCAAATCCAGGTGTGCAACGACCTCGTCAATGAAGCGTGGGGTGAGCAATTCAAGGTTCGAGCTGCCAAGAACCAGCTGGCTTCGATGGCGAGCATCCCATTCGCCGCGGGCGAACGAGGAGCGACCCTAAACGTTTATCACCGCAACGTCTATAACTTCGATGAGATGACCGTCGCGGGACTTGAGGCCATGGTGCGCGAGGCCGAATTTGGCATCTCACACGTGCGTTCCGTGCAACGCACCGAAGCGGCGTTGAAAGCGACGATTGAGGCGAACGCGGCGCTTCGCGCCACCGAGCTGGCGCGCGCGGAGGCGGAAGAGCGATTCCGACTGGCTTTCGAGAACAACATGGCCCCAATGCTCACGATGAGTCTGGAAGGCCGATTGACCGCGGTCAACGACGCGTTCTGCGGGATGGTCGGGCGACCCAAGGAAGAGTTGATCGGTTTCGACACGTCGGCGTTCACGCAACCCGAGGATCTGGACATGATGCAGTCCCTCCAGCAGCGCCTCGACAGCGGCGAGGTGGACGAGTTGCGCTATGTCAAGCGCTATGTGCGCAAGGACGGGAGGGTCATCTTCGTCGAGGTCTGCAGATCGTCCGTGGTTGATGCCGACGGACGCACCTTGTACTTCGTCGAGTCCCAACGCGACGTCACCGAAGAGCGGATGCTCACCGATCAGCTCTCACACCAGGCGCTGCACGACCCGCTCACTGGTCTGGCGAACCGGGCTCTTTTCGAGGACCACCTCACCAAGGCGCATCTGCGGATCACGCGCGGCGGGGGCCTGGCGGCAGTGCTGCTCATCGACCTTGACGACTTCAAGGGGGTCAATGACACGTACGGCCACCTGGTGGGTGATCAGTTGCTGACGGCGGTGGCGCGACGTTTTGAATTGGTGACGCGATCTTCAGATACCCTCTGCCGCTTCGGCGGCGACGAATTCCTGTACCTAGCCGAGGGCATAACGTCCACCGGCGAGGCCGAGCTCGTGGCCAAGAGGCTGCTCGAATCGCTTGTCGAACCCTTCAATGTGATGGGCGTGCACGTCGAACAGCGCGCCAGCGTGGGCGTGGTGGCGTGGAATGAATCAAGTTCTGGCTACAACGAGATCGTCCAGGCAGCCGACCTCGCGTTGTACGAGGCCAAGCACGGAGGAAGGGGCCATCACGTTGTCTTCACCCCGGGCATCCACGAGCAAGCAGTTGATCGTTTCGCGTTGATCAACGATCTGCGTCACGCCCTGGACGCCGGTCAAATCTGCATGCACTACCAGCCGATCGTCGATCTCTCGGTGACGAAGGCCGTGGGTTTCGAGGCCTTGATGCGTTGGCAGCACCCCGAGCGCGGAGCGGTCGAGCCGATGGTCTTCATCGCGCTGGCCGAGCAGAGTGATCTCATCCTCGAGCTGGGTGAGTTCGCCCTGCACGAAGCGGTCGTCGCGGCCGCGTCGTGGACGAACGACGACGGGACCGGCCCCTACGTCACGGTCAATCTCTCGGCCCACCAGTTCCGTGATCCGCACCTCGTCAGGATGATCGATGAAGAACTGCGCGCCGCCGGGCTCGCTCCCCAGCGCCTCATCATTGAGATCACCGAGAGCGTGACGTTGTTGTACGTGACCGAGACCCTTCGGGTGATGGAGGAACTCAACCGTCTGGGCGTGGGATTCGCGCTCGACGACTTCGGCACGGGCTACTCGTCACTCTCGTACCTCGCCATGACCCATCCCAAGATAATCAAGATCGACCAGTCCTTCGTGAGCCCGGCTGTGGAGAGCTTGCGCAACGACACGCTGCTCGAGGCCATCGTCTCGCTCGGACAGCGCCTGGACATGACCATGCTCGCCGAAGGCATCGAGACGCCGACGCAACTGAAGCGCCTGCAGCGCCTCGGGTGTGAGCTGGGCCAGGGATTCCTGTTCTCGCCCGCATTGCCTGCCGCTCTGGCGGCCCTGATGGTCGATCAGGTCTTCGCGATGGCGTCGCCCTAGGTCAGGTCCGACAGGATGTACTTGTCCACCGCGTTGGCGAACCCTTCGTCCTCGTTGGACGTGGTGACCTCCATCGCGGCCCTCTTCACCTCGTCGACCGAGTCGCCCATGGCGATGCTCAGCCCGGACACCGCGAACATCGAGACGTCGTTGTACATGTCGCCGATCGTGGCGATGTTCGCCGTGGGGATGTCGTAGCGCCTCGACAGGTATCGCACCACGTGACCCTTGCTGGCCTCGGGGTGCGTCACGTCGACGAAGTAGGGCTGCGACTGGGTCGAGAGGACCTGGGAGGCGAACTTCTCCTGCATGGCCGCGTTGGCGGCGGCGCAGGCGTCGGTGTCGTCACTCACGCCGACGATCTTGTTGACGCCCGTCTTGATGGCCGAGAAGCTCGCCACGACCGTGGCGTCGCACAGGGTGGTGCGGGCCTCGTGGTCGACGCGCACGCCCTGCGCATCGAGCACGTACCAGTCGTCGCCCTGGAAGACCCACACCGACACGTCGTGCTCGCTCAAGAGCTCGATGATCGGGTCGATCAGGTCGTCGCGGATGGTCTTCTCGTCGAGGAAGTGAAAGTTGGTGTCGGTGGTGAGCCCTCCGTTGAACCCGGCCAGCGGCGTGGTGAGGTGAAGCGGCTTGACGAACATGGCGAGGCCCCGCGGCGGGCGGGCGCTGGTGATGGCGAAGAGGACTCCGGCGTCGCGCAGGTTATCGACCGCCTCGATGGCCCTCTCGGTCAGCACCTTGTCGTGGGTGACCAGGGTGCCGTCGACGTCGGAGAGCAGGAGTCGGATCGGTTCGACGCTCATTCGGGCAGGCACCATTCGTTGGGAGCCACGATCTGCGTGATCGAGTCCGGTCCCCACGAGCCCTTGGCGTAGGTCTGCACCGGCGGCGGGTTGTCGAGCAAGGGCGCCGCGACCCGCCACAGCCGTTCGATGCCGTCGGAGCGCGTGAAGAGCGAGCGGTTGCCCAGCATGGCTTCGAGGATCAGGTGCTCGTAGGCCTCGAGGTTGTTCGCCTCCTGGAAGGAATCCTTGTAGTGGAAGGTCATCTCCGCCGGCTCCAGGAGCATCTGGGGTCCCGGCTCCTTGGCCATGAAGTGGGCGTGGATCGAGCCCGGGTCGGCGAAGTCGACGACCAGCTTGTTGCCCCGCCACTTGGGCGCGTGATGGCTCTCGGGAAAGAGGCGCATCACCGTCTCGTCGAAGCCGATGGTGATGACCTGGCGGCTCTGGGCCAGGCACTTGCCGGTTCGCAGGTAGAAGGGCACGCCCTTCCAGCGGGTGTTCTCGATCTCGCAACGCACCGCCACGAACGTCTCGGTCTGGGAATCGGGCGCGACGCCCTTCTCCTTGCGGTAGCCCTCGTACTGGCCGCGGATGACGTGCTTGGGGTCGATCGGACGCAGGGTCTCGAAGACCTTGTGCACCTCGTCGCGCAGCGGCGTGGCGGCGAGGCTGATTGGCTGCTCCATGGCGATGAAGCCCAGCACCTGGAAGAGGTGGCTTACCACCATGTCGCGAAAGGCGCCGGTCTCCTCGTAGAAGGCGCCTCGATTCTCGATCGAGAGCGTCTCGGGCACGTCGATCTGCACGAAGCAGACGTGGTCGCGGTTCCAGAGGGGCTCGAACATCCGGTTGGCGAAGCGCAAGGCCAGGATGTTGTCGATGGACTCCTTGCCAAGGAAGTGATCGATGCGGAACACCTGGGTCTCGTTGAAGTTCGCGATGATCGCCGCGTTGAGCTTCTTGGCCGACGCCAGGTCGGTCCCGAAGGGCTTCTCGCAGATGATCCGCGCGTTCTCGTTGAGCCCGCAGGTCCCGAGCATCTCGACCAGGGGCAGCACCGCGTTCGGCGGCACCGCCAGGTGGTACAGGCGCCCCACCTTGCCGCCGATGGCCGCCTCGGCGTCCTGCACGGCTTTGGGCAGGCCCTCGGGGTCGTCGGTGTCGGCCATGGCGAAGGAGAGCGACTCATAGAACTGATCCCAGAGTTTGCCTTCGGGTCGGTTGGACCCGAATTGCTCGACCGACGCGCGGGCGTACGCGCGGAAATCCTCGGTCGACAGTTCGTGCCCGCGGGGGGCCGAGGCGATGATGCGGTACTTCCCGGGCATGAGACCGGCCGACGCGAGGTGGAAGAGCCCCGGGATTATCTTGCGCTTGGCCAGGTCGCCGGTCGAGCCGAAGAGCACGATGACGTGATTGTCAGGGATCTCGTACACGGAGTGGGCGCTCGAGGTGCTCATGGTGATCCTTCCTTTGGTGCTCGTTGCACGCTAGTGCCGCGCCCGACGAGGACGTCGCTGACGACGTCGGGCGCGAAGAGACCGTGGCCGAGGACCCCGGGCGTGGCTTCGAACCAGCGGGCCAACGCCGCCGGATCGTCGAAGTCGCCCAGATAGTCCGCGATGAGGCCGCCGTCGGGACTCTTGACGCCCGAACGCAGGACCGTCGGCTCGAGATGGCGCAGCGTCGCCGCGTGTCCGAAGTCCAGGAGTTCGAGCGGCACGGGGCCGTGGAGGAACTCGACGAGCTTGGTCGAATCGGCGATCACCACGAAACGCGCGGCGCATCGCGCCACGATCTTCTCTCGGGTATGGGCGCCGCCGCCCCCCTTGATGAGCCACCCGCTGGCGGCGATCTGGTCCGCGCCGTCGATGGCCAGGTCCAGTTGGTTGAAGGTGTCGAAGGGCTCGACAGGGAGTCCCATCTTCCTGGCCGCCTCATCGGTGCGCGGCGACGTCGCGACGAACCGCGCCTTCACGGCGCGACGCGCGAGTTCGGGCAGCAGGTAGGCCACGGTCGTACCGGTGCCGAGTCCGACGCGCATGCCGTCCTCGACCAGCTCCGCGGCGGCGCAGGCGGCCAGCAGCTTCTCCTTCTCGACGTCCACGTCAGAGGGCCTCGTGGTCGGCCATGATGAGGGACCTCGTCGCTTCGACTCGTCCCGCGGGGATCGAGGTGTCGCCTTCGAGCAGCAGCTTGAGGGGACCGCGCTTGTCCTCGCCGGTCACCAGCCACAGGATCTGATCGGCCCGTGCGAGCGCGGGGTACGTCATGGTAAGACGCCGGCGGCCCTGATAGGGCTGGGTGAGCGCGATCGGGCGGTCGGTGACGTCGAGCACCGGGTCGCCGGGGATGAGCGACGCGGTATGCCCGTCGGGACCGAGGCCCAGGTGCACTATGTCCAGACGGGCGGGCAGCATGGCGCCGTACTCCCGGGCGCTGGTGTCAAGGTCGTCGGCGTTGACGGGCATGGCCATGATGAGCGGCGGGGTCTGCGCGTTGGCTATGGCCGCCATCAGGTTGGTGAGGTTGCGGTCAGGGTCGCCGTCGGGCGCCACCCTTTCGTCGACCTGGTAGATCACGGTGTGGGCCCACGGCATGTGGCACGAACTCAGCTCGGCGAACATGGTCCACGGCGTGCGTCCCCCGCTGACGGCGAAGGTGAAGTTGCCCTTCGTGGCGACCGCCTGGCGGGCGCGCACGGCCACGAAGGCCGCCGCTGACCGGGCCAGGGTTCCCGCGTCGTCGTACTTGCGCAGCTCGTGCTCCACCTCAGGACGGTTTCTCTACGTGCCCGCCGAACTCCGAACGCATGGCGGAGAGGACCTTGGCCGAGAATTCTCCCAGTCCCCTCGACTCGTAGCGCTGCCATAGCGCCGCGCTGATGACCGGCGCCGGGACCGACTCGTCGATCGCCGCTTCGACGGTCCAGCGACCCTCGCCGGAATCCGAGACCCGTCCGCTGAAGTCGTCGAGTTCGGGAGATCGGGCCAGGGCGTCCGCCGTCAGGTCGACCAGCCACGAGCTCACCACCGAACCGTGTCGCCAGACCTCCGCCACCTCCGCCACGTCGATGTCGTAGGCGTAATCCTCGGGATTGCGTAACGGGGCCGTCTCGGCGTCGGCCTGCGCGGACTGTTGCTTGCCGATGTTGGCGTGCTTGATGATGCTCAGGCCTTCGGCGATGGAGGCCATCATGCCGTACTCGACGCCGTTGTGGACCATCTTGACGAAGTGGCCCGCGCCGTTGGGTCCGCAGTGCAGGTAGCCCTCGGGCGCGGTGCCGTCGGTCCTGGTGCGTCCGGGTGTCGGCTGTCGGCGGTCCACGCCGGGGGCGATGGATTTGAAGATCGGGTCGAGGCGGGCTACCACCTCGTCCTCGCCGCCGATCATCAGGCTGTAGCCCCGTTCCAGTCCCCAGACGCCACCGCTCGTGCCGCAGTCGACGTAGTGCATCCCCTTCTCCTTGAGTTGGCGCGCGCGCACCAGGTCGTCCTGGTAGTAGGAGTTGCCGCCGTCGATCACGACGTCGTCGGCCGACAGGTGCCCGATCAGTTCGTCGAGGGACTGCTGGACGATGGCGGCGGGCAGCATCAACCAGATGACCCTCGGAGCTTCAAGTTTGGCGACGAGGTCCTCGAGCGACGACGCGCCCGCGACGCGATTGCTCGTCAAGGCCCTGACCGTGCTGGCGTTCACGTCGTAGACCACGCAACTGTGCCCGTCACGCACTACGCGGTGCACGAGGTTGGCCCCCATCCGCCCGAGTCCCACCATCCCTAACTGCATCGGCTTATTGGTCGCCACGGCCGTCCTCCTTCCTTTTCAGTGATCGATAGAGCGTAATCAGAGCGTTGGTCGAGGAGTCGTGCGAGAGCTCGGGCTCGGTACCGGCCTCGAGCTCGGGGATGATCGCCACGGCCAGCACCTTGCCCAGCTCCACGCCCCACTGGTCGAACGAGTCGACGCCCCAGACGGTCCCCTGGGTGAAGACCGAATGCTCGTAGAGCGCGATGAGCGACCCGAGCAGGCGAGGGGTCAGCACCTCGGCCAGCAGCACGTTGGTCGGTCGATTCCCTTCCATCACGCGGTGGGCGATCACGTGCTCGGGGGTGCCCTCGGCGCGAACCTCTTCTTCGGTCTTGCCGAAGGCCAGGGCCTGGGCTTGGGCGAAGACGTTAGAGGAAAGGATGTCGTGGTGCTCCCCGAGGGGGTTGAGGCTCTTGGCGAAGCCGATGAGGTCGACGGGGACGATGGTCGTGCCCTGGTGGATCAGCTGATAGAAGCTGTGCTGCCCATTGGTGCCCGGTTCGCCCCAGTAAATGGCGCCCGTCTGATAGTCGAGTCCGGTGCCGTCTACGGACACATGCTTGCCGTTGGATTCCATGGTCAGCTGCTGCAAGTAGGCCGGGAGCCGTTTCAGATACTGCTCGTAGGGCATCACGCCCACGGACTGGCAACCGAGGAAGTCCCGGTTCCACACTGCGAGCATGCCCATCAGCACGGGCAGGTTCTCGCGCAGGGGGGCGGTCCGGAAGTGTTCGTCCATGGCGTGGAAGCCGGCCAGCAGCTCTTCGAATCCTTGGGGGCCGATGGCCAGCATCGTGGAGAGCCCGATGGCCGAGTCCATGGAGTAGCGACCGCCGACCCAGTCCCAGAACCCAAACATGTTGGCGGGGTCGATGCCGAACGACGACACCTTCTCCTCGTTGGTCGACACGGCGACGAAGTGCTTCGCGACGGCTGACGCGTCGCCGAGCTGCTGGACCAGCCAGTCGCGCGCCGAGCGGGCGTTGGTGAGTGTCTCCAGGGTGCCGAAGGTCTTGGACGAGATGATGAAGAGGGTCTCGCTCGCCTCGAGGTCGCGCACCGCCTCCACGAAATCGGTCGCGTCGACGTTGGAGACGAAGCGGAACGTCAGGTCGCGCCTTGAGTAATGGCGAAGCGCCTCGTAGGCCATGACCGGCCCGAGGTCCGATCCACCGATGCCGATGTTGACCACGTTCTTGATGGATTGGCCGGTGTGACCCTTCCATTCGCCGGACCGGACGCGGTTCGCGAAGTTGGTCATGCGATCGAGGACCTCGTGGACCTGCGCCACGACGTCGACACCGTCGACCACCAACGACGCCTCCTTGGGCATGCGCAGCGCCACGTGCAAGACCGCGCGGTCCTCGGAGACGTTGATGTGCTCGCCGGCGAACATCGCGTCACGCCGTTGGGTCAGTCCCGACTCGTTCGCCAAGTCGACGAGCAGGCTCATCGTCTCGTCGGTGACGCGATTCTTCGAATAGTCGAAGTAGAGCCCCTCGGCCTGCGCGCGGAGTCGCGCGCCGCGG
>JBARBL010000028.1:0-6294 GCA_049793015.1 Acidimicrobiales bacterium
GGTGAAAGCAGCGCAGCCGCGCCAGCCCGAAACGGTCGTCGATCTCCTTCACCACCTTCTTGGCGCCCGCGACGCTCGAGTAGTCGACCCCGCTGGCCCACAGGTGCTGGGTGTCGATGCACAGTCCGAGGCGCTCGTCGCGCCCGCTCGTGTCGATCAAGACCTCGATCTCCTCCAAGTCTCGGCCAACCGTGCCTCCGGTGCCGGCCGCGTTCTCGATGAGGATCGGACAGTCGGCCACCCCGGGCAGCGCCGGATCGGCCTTGGTGAAGGCGCGCTCGAACGCCCGAGTGATCTGGGCGACCACCTCGTCGAAGCCGGCGCCCTTGTGGCTGCCGACGTGCAGGACCAGGCCGGACGCGCCCATGCCGCGCGCCACCGAGAGGTTGTGGGTGAGGCACACCACGGACTTCTCATAGAGGTCCGGGTCGCTCGAGGCCAGGTTGATGAGATAGGTCGCGTGACAGAAGGTGTGGGTGACGCTCGGATGATTCGCCTGCGCCTCGCGGTAGGCGGCCAGGACCTCGGGCGCGTAGATCGAGGGCTTCCACATGCGCGGGCTCTGGGTGAAGATCTGCACGCTGGTGGCGCCGATCTCGACGCCGGCTTCGAGGGAGGGAACCAACTTGCCGCCGCCTCGGACGTGAGCACCTACGTTCATTACAATGAAATCTACTCTCGCCCTCACCCGCGCCAGTCAGGAGCAACCATGACCGACACCTTCACGCCCGCCGCCCGCGCCATCTTCGCCAAGCGGGTGCTGGCCCACGTCGCGAGTCTCGGACCCGACGGCGAACCCAACGTCACGCCCGTGTGGGTGGAGCTGGTCGGAGAGGACATCCAGATCAATACCGCGCTCGGTCGGGCCAAGGCGCGCAACCTCGCGAGCGACCCTCGCGTCGCGGTGTCGCTCTCGGACCCCGACGACCCCCAGACCGCGATCGCGGTGCGCGGCACCGTGGTCGCCTTCACCACCGACGGCGCGGACGAGGTCATCGACCGCCTGGCCAAGAAGTACCTGGACGCCGACACCTACCCTTACCGCCGCGTGGGCCAGGTCCGCGTCAACGTGCGCATCCGTCCCGACCGCATCACTATGCAGCCCGACTGATCGGACGCCTTAGGTGAAGGTCGTGAGCGTGACGTCGTCGAAGTGGGCGCCGGAGAACTCCACCAGGGTCGTCGCGCCGCTGCGCAGGCAGTTGCCGTCGTAGCTCCACACCGTGATGGCCTTGGGTGGCGCGGGCCGGTTGTAGGCGCCGGTGACGCGCGCGACGTCGTTGCGGATCGTGACCTCGTCGTTGGTGAGCAGGGCCTCGAGGACCTGCGCGTGGCTGGCCGCCTGGTGCTCCGCGCTCACCACCACGTGCTCGAGGTCGATCAGCCAGCTGAGCGTGGCCACGTCGCGGGCCGCGAGCGCGGCGCTGTAGTTCGTCGACACGACCAGCCACACGCCGATGGGCCGATCGACCTGGCCCCGCAGGGTCGCGGCGGCCATGACCGAATTGGCGTCACTGCACGACAGCACGATGGGGCCGGACTGCTCGGCGACGACCCGGGCCACCTGGCCCAGCTGGGCGAGCGGGGCGAGGACGCGCGTCAGCTCCATCTCAGGGCTGCAGGTCTTCCTTCGGCAGCCGTTCGATGTTCACGTCACGGAAGGTCAGGATGCGCACCGACGGCACGAAGCGGGCCGACCGGTACATGTCCCAGACCCAGGCGTCGTGCAGCGTCACCTCGAGCAGCGTGGGCGTGCCCGTCGCGCGCACGTCAATGGCGACATCGTTGGCCAGGTAGAAGCGGCGATCGGTCTCCACGGCGTACTCGAACATCCCGACCACGGCCTTGTACTCCTGGACCAGCGCCAGTTCTAGCGTCGATTCGTAGTCGTCAAGCTCTTCTTCGCCCACGGGCGATCTACGCGCGCTCGGTGACGCGGAGTTCCTTGATCTTGGCGGCCTTGCCGCGCAAGTCACGAAGGTAGTACAGCTTGGCGCGACGGATGTCGCCGTAGGACTCGACCTCGATCTTGGCGATGGTGGGCGCGTGCACCGGGAAGGTGCGCTCGACGCCGACGCCGAAGCTGATCTTGCGGACGGTGAAGGTCTCCTGCAGGCCCGAGCCCTGGCGGCGGATGACGATGCCCAGGAAGACCTGGACTCGCTGGCGGGTGCCCTCCACCACTTTGACGTGCACCTTGACGGTATCGCCGGCCCGGAAATCGGGGATGTCGTCGCGAAGCGAGTCGTGGTCGATGAGGTCGGTCGGGTTCATGAGAGCGGTCCCTTTCGGATCACTGAGGCTTTAGAAGTTTAGCCGTTCCCGCCCTCGCCATCCAGCGAGGGGAATTCGTCCAGTATCGCTTGGTCGGCGGCGCTGACGCCGCCTCTGCGCTCCATCAGGTCGGGACGGCGCTCGATGGTGCGTCGCAGCGACTGCGCGCGGCGCCAGCGCCTGACGCGCTCGTGGTCGCCGGAGCGCAGGATCTCGGGCACCACGTGGCCGCGGAAGTCCGCGGGCTGGGTGTAGTGGGGGTACTCGAGCAAGCCGTCGGCGAAGGACTCCTCCGTCGTCGAGTCGTCGTTTCCCAACGCGTCGGGCCGCAGGCGCACCACCGCCTCGATGAGACACAGGGCCGCCAGTTCCCCGCCGGCCAGCACGAAGTCGCCCAGGGAGACCTCCTCGTCGACGGCCACGTCGAGCACGCGCTGGTCGATGCCCTCGTAGCGCCCGCAAAGCAGCGAGAAGCCGTCGAGCCGGCTCCACGCCTGGGCCAGACCCTGGGTGAACGGTCGTCCCGACGGCGTGAGCGCGAACAACGGACGGGCCAGGTCGGGCACCAGATCGATGGTGCGCATGATCGGCTCGGCTCGCAGGACCATGCCCGCTCCCCCGCCGAACGGCGCGTCGTCGACGCCGCGATGCGGGTCGTCGGTGGCGTCGCGGATGTCGTGCACGTGCAGTTCCCACACCCCCCTCGCCAGCGCTCGTCCGAGCACCGACGTCGACGCGTACTGGGTGATCGACTCGGGGAAGAGGGTGAGCACGTCGACGCGATAGCTCATTCGAAGAGTCCCTCAGGGACGTCGACGTCGACGCGCTCGTTCGCCACCACGCGGGTGACGAATGTGAGGGGCACCAGCGTGCCGCTGTCGAGCACCAACAGGTCGCTCGCGGGGTTGGCTTCGACCTCGGTGACGACGCCGCGCAGGGTTCCCGAGGCGTCGTAGACCTCGGCGCCGAACAGCTGGTCGATCCAGATGACGTCGTCGTCGTGGAGGCGGGGGGCGCTGAGCACCAGACCGCGCAGTCGTTCGGCGTCCTCGCGCGTCTCGACGCCTTCGAAGGAGACGATGAACCGCTGTTGATGCGCGGCCGCGGCCTTGACGACCATGGGTCCGCGCTCGCTCATCAACTCGTTGCCGGCCGCCAGGCGTTCGTGGCGGTCCGTCCACAGGTCGACCAGGACCTGGCCTCGCAGGCCTTGCGCTTTGATGATCCGCCCGACCTCGAGCGTGGGGCGCTCGTCGGCGCTCACGGCTAGTCGACGATGTCGACTGAGGTGGTCACGCCGTCCCGCGCGCCGGCCGCGCCCACCAGGGCCCGGATCGCCTGCGCGGTGCGGCCACGACGGCCGATGATGCGGCCCATGTCGTTCGGGCCGACACTGAGCGACAGCACGACCTTGTCGTGACGCTCGCTCACGTCGACCGACACGGCGCTGGGATCCTCGGCCAGGGACTTGGCGATGAAGGTCAGCGTGGCGCTCGCGGTGGCCGCGCGTTCCGCGCCGCCAAAGCCGTGGCCGGCCTCGTTGCCCTCGTTGCCCTCGTTGCCCTCATCGACGACGTCGACCTCGTCGAACTCGTCACCCTCGTCGTCGATGGTGTTCACGTCGCCGGCGACGTACTCGTCGTGCACGTCACTCATTGGGCGGCCTTCGCGACCTTGGTCGCCTCGAACGCCTCGAGGGCGCCGCTCTTCTCGAGCAGCTTGGCCACGCGCTCGGTGGGCTGAGCCCCCTGCTGGAGCCAGCGCACGACCTTGTCGTTGTCGATGGCGTACACCATCTCGGGCTCCGCCACGGAGATGCCGCGGGGCTGATAGGTGCCGACGATCTCTAGGAACGCGCCCGAGCGGGCCCGACGGCTCTCGGCCGCCACCACGCGATAGGTCGGTTGCTTCTTCTTACCCATACGCACCAAACGAAGTTTCACAGCCACGACGGAAGTCCCTTCAATCCTTTTGCCCCGGTCCACCGGGACTGGGCGATATACCCGAGCGTCAAAGTTTAGCGTTGTTTGGGGGGCGTCACCCTCCCGCCCTTCTTCTTCTTGTTTTTCGGACCGCCGCTGCGCACCGGCTTGGACCCCGCGGCCATGCCCGCCCCCAGGGCCTCGAAGCCCGGTGGCAACTCCTCGTTGCGCGCGGCACTGGCGCGCGCGGCCAGGCTCTGCATGCGACCCATGCCGGGCATCGCCGGGGCGTTGCCGCTGCCCATCTGCTTCATCATCTTTCGCATCTCGGCGAACTGCTTGAGCAGTTGGTTGACCGCGGCGACGCTGGTGCCCGAGCCTCGGGCGATGCGCGTGCGGCGCGACCCGTCGAGGATGGCCGGATTACGCCGTTCCTTCGTGGGCATCGAGCGGATGATGGCCTCGACCTTGTTGAGCTCCCCGTCATCGACGTTGCTCGCGGCGCTGCGCATCTCCTTGGTGACGCCGGGCATCAGCTTCATGATGCCGCCCAGCGAACCCATCTTTCGCACCTGGTTAAGCTGGGCCATGAAGTCGTCCAGCGTGAAGGTGCCGCTCATCATGCGCCCCGCCGACTCGGCCACCACGTCGGCGTCCATGGTGCGCTCGGCCTGCTCGATCAAGGAGAGCACGTCGCCCATGCCCAGGATGCGCGAGGCCATGCGCTCGGGATAGAAGAGGTCGAAGTCGCTCAGCTTCTCCCCGGTCGAGGCGAAGACCACCGGCTTGCCCACCACGCCGCGCGCCGAGAGCACCGCGCCGCCGCGCGCGTCGTAGTCGAGCTTGGTCACGATGATGCCCGAGAGCTCCAGGGTCTCGTGGAAGGTCCGCGCCGTGTGCACCGCGTCCTGGCCGGTGACCGCGTCGATCACCAGAAAGGTGTAGTGCGGCGAGGTGGCCTTGGAGATCGCGCGCACCTCTCGCATCAGGGCCTCGTCGATCGCCAGACGGCCGGCCGTGTCGAGGATCACCACGTCGCGCCCGAGACGCGACGCCTCCTTCACGCCCTTCTTGGACACGTCGACGGGATCGCTCGCTTCACTGAAGACGTCGACGCCGATCTGGGCCCCCAGCACGCGCAACTGCTCGACCGCCGCCGGGCGCTGAAGGTCGGCCGCGATGAGGAACGGCTGGCGCCCTTGCTGCTTGAACCACGAGGCCAGCTTGGCCGCGGTCGTGGTCTTGCCGGCGCCCTGGAGACCGGCCAGCAGCACGACGGTAGGTGGACGCGACGCGTAGGTGACCTTGAGCGGCGTGGCGCCCAGCACCTCGACCAGCTGCTCCTGCACGGCCTTGATGACCTGTTGGCCCGGCGTGAGGCTCTGGCTGAGGGCTTCGCCGCTCAGGCGTTCGCGCACCGCGTCGAGGAAGGCCCGCACCACACCGAGTTCGACGTCGGCCTCGAGCAGCGCGCTGCGCACCTCGCCCAGGGCCTCGTCGATGTCCGCGTCGCTCAGACGTCCGCGCGAGCGCAACGACGTGCTCAGCCGGTCCAGTCGTTCACTCAGGGCGTCAAACATTGTTACCGAAGGCTATCGTCAGGCGTCAAGCAGCGAATCGACGAAGGCCCGCGGGTCAAAGACGATGAGGTCGCCCGCGCCTTCACCGATCCCCACGAACTTCACGGGAATCCCGAGCTCGCGTTCAATGGCCACCACGATGCCGCCGCGGGCCGTGCCGTCGAGCTTGGTGAGCACGATGCCGGTCACCGACGCGGCGGCCAGGAACTCGCGCGCCTGGACCAGCGCGTTCTGTCCGGTGGTGGCGTCGAGCACCAGGAAGGTCTCGACGACCTGACCCGGCTCGCGGTCGGCCACCCGGCGCACCTTGCTCAGTTCATCCAGCAGGTTGGTGCTGTTGGACCGGCGCCCTGCGGTGTCGGCCAGCACGATGTCGGCGCCGCGCGCGCTGGCGCGCCCCAACGCGTCGTGCACCACCGAGCCGGGGTCGGCCCCCTCGCCGGCGCGCACGATGTCGGCGCCGGTGCGTTGCGCCCACTGCTCGAGCTGCTCGCCCGCCGCGGCGCGGAAGGTGTCGC
>JBARBL010000029.1:0-2681 GCA_049793015.1 Acidimicrobiales bacterium
GATGGTCGCCAGGACCCGAAGCTTGTGTCTGAATTGCATATTAATATTGCCTCCCCGTACCACCGAAGTGGTCACGTCCAATTTGCCCACCCGTTGAGGATGATTGTTGGCAACTGTATCGGGCGATGTAGGTTCACACAAGTTCATGAAGGCCGGATAATTGTGACAATGATGTAATCAGAGCCCTTTTATTGTCCGAAAAATTTGAAAACCTTCAAATTGTCGGCTTTTAGTTGGTTCGGAGCCTAACGACCTCGCCGACTATGGCGCGGGTGTCGTGATTCTCGAAGACGAAGCCCGTCTGGTTCAGGACCTGCGGCACGGCGCGTTGGCTGGCCAGCACCGCCCCGCGCGCCAGTTGGCCGCCGAGAACCACCCTGAGCGCGAACGCCGGGACCTTCACGACGGCGGGGCGGTGCAGCGCTTGAGCCAATTCCCTGGAGAATTGAAGGTTGGTGATCGGCGCGGGACAGGTCAGATTGACGGCTCCTGACACCTGGTGGTCGACGATCCAGAGGATGGCCCGAACCTCATCGACCAGGGAGATTGGGCTCAGCCAATGCCGTCCGCTCGACAATGGTCCACCGATACCCAGTCGAAACAGGGGCAACTGACGCTTGAGGGCGCCCCCGTCGGCGCTCACGACGATGCCGCTGCGCAGCGTGGCGACCTTCGCCCCGTCTTCGCGCAACATCAACGCCGCGTTTTCCCATTGGACGCACGTGCGGGCCAGGAAATCGTCGCCCGGGGTCGAGGATTCGCTCAGTTCCTCGTCGCCCCGGGAGCCGTAGTAGCCGACCGCCGATCCGCTCGCCAGCATCGCGGTGCCGCTCGACGTCGAACGAAGGGCTTGCACCAGGAGCGACGTCGAATCGACCCGCGAGCGCAGGATCTCCTGCTTGCGATCATCGCTCCAACGGTGGTCGCCAATCCCGGCTCCGGCGAGATTGACGACCGCGTCAAAACCGCCCGCCCGCGCGAGGTCCTGCTCGTCCACCACGTGGCGTATGGGATCCCAGCGGATGACCCGTTCTTCTTGAGTCCCGCTGTCGGGCCGCACGAAGCGCACCACGTCGTCGCCGCGCTCGCGCAGCGCCTCGACGAGCGCGGTACCGATGAACCCCGACGAACCGGTCAGGCCGACTCGCACTGATGCTCCCACAGTTGCTGGATCAGCGCCGACAGTTGGTCCGGATTCGCCAGGTGCGCGCCGTGACCGGCGTGGGCGATCTCCACGGGGGAGATGAGGTGGTTCAACTCGCTCAGCAGACGGCTGAGCGCTCGGTAGTAATCACGAAGCACGCCGTCGCCGTGGACGTAGGACGTGGGGACCACGAGCTGGCGGATGTCGAAGGGCGGCTCTTGCGTCAAGACCGTGAGGTCGCTCAACAGGGCCGGGCCGTCGAGTCGTCGCGACTCGCGCTCGGCGTCGCTTAGGCGCTGCCACGCGCCCTTTGACACCATGCGGGTGAAGAAAGTCTCGACTTCCTTCGCCGGATCGTCGCCCAAGGGCGGACGACCACTCTGGCGAGGCAGGACCCAGGGCAGGGGCGACTCGTAGGTGATGACCATGCTCGCCAGGGGTTGGGCAACCGCCGCTCCGAGGGCGACCAGCCCGCCGTAACTGTGGCCCAGATAGATGACCGGCCCCTTCGTCGATTCGACCTCGGTGATCGCCAGGAGGTCGCTAAGGTGTCGGTCGAGCGACAAGGGCGTGAGGTCTCGCGAGCGCTGATACCCGCGCCGGTCGTAGGACACAACGTCGAAGCTGTCGAGTCGGCGAGCCAGGCGGCTGAAGGACCCGGCGCGGTCGAGACCCCCGTGGATGCAGATCAACGTGGCCTCGGGACCGTTCACCCGCCGCTCCGCCACGGCCAGCCCTTCGACGGGCGTGCTCTTCGTGTAGTGGAGGGCCAAGGGGGCCACCGGCGTCGGGCACATGAAGTGAACTTACCGGTTCCTCCTCGACGCCCCTCCATTCGGATGGTCCGATGGCGCCCCTAGGCTGGGGGCGTGAGTACTACCGGCGACCCCTCGTCATCCCACTCAAACAAGGGGTCATTTGGGCCTAACGCGTGGCTCGTTGACGACATGTACGACCGATTCCTCGCCGATCCCAACGACGTGTCGCCCAGCTGGCGCGAGTTCTTCGCCGACTACCAGCGTTCGACGGTCCCGGCCGTCGCCACGGCCGCGGTGACCCCGGCCGCGTCGCCAACGCAGACGACGTTCGACGCCGAGGCCACGCCCTTGCGGGGTGCGGCCGCGCGGATCGTCACCAACATGAACGCCAGCCTGGGCGTGCCGACGGCCACGAGCGTGCGCAGCGTCTCGGCCCGGCTGCTCGAGATCAACCGCTCCGCCCTCAACGAGACCCTGTCGCGATCGAGCGGCGCGAAGGTCTCCTTCACCCACTTCATCGCCTACGCCATCGTCAAGGGATTGATCGCGATCCCTTCGCTGAACTCCTCCTTCGTCGAGGCGGTCGACGCGAAAGGCACGCCGGGCGTACGCCATCACGAGCACGTTGGACTGGGACTCGCCGTTGACGTTCAGCGGCCCGACGGCACTCGCAACCTGCTCGTGCCGGTCATCCGCGACGCCGATACCCTCGACTTTCGAGGTTTCCTGCTGGCCTACGAAGACCTGGTGCGCAAGGTGCACGCGGGTTCTTTTGGCGC
>JBARBL010000030.1:0-51824 GCA_049793015.1 Acidimicrobiales bacterium
GAGCAGGGCCACGGCGGGCACGCCGGCCCCCGCGCCGGCCGCGGCGCCCAGGACCCACAGCGGCGGGTGCTGGGCGAGGAAGACCGCGCTCAGGGCCGTGATGAGAGCCAGTCCCGGGCAGATGAAGCAGAGGCCTCCGACGAGGGCGCCGAGCGCACCACGCAGTCGCCACGCGCAGAAGATCGCCAACTGGGTCGACGCGGGGCCGGGAAGCAGGTTGGTGGTGGCCACGGCGTCCTGGAACTCCTCGGCGCTCAACCACGATCGTTCTTCGACGCAGAGCCGCCGCAGCAGGGCGATATGGGTGGGTGGACCGCCGAAGCCGACCACGCCGAGCCGGCCCCACTCGCGCACGATGGTGCCCAACGGCACCCGTGGGACGTCGGCGCCCTGGGTCACGGCGACGGACTGAGGACTAGGCAGTCACTCGACAGGTGTCGTCGCCACGGGCCCGTGACGTCATCGTCACGTTGGTCCGTTCGGCCCCGAGGCCCTCGAGCATTCCAGAGATGAGACCGCGGTCCACCGCGCACAGCACCGGGTGGTGCGTGGCGGCGGAACCGAAGGGGCAGTTCTCCGAGACGACGGATTCGGTCGAGTCGTTCTCCTCGACGCGCGCGGCGAAGCCGTGCGCGGTCAGCAGGCCCGCGATCGTGGCCATCGCGGACTTGACCGTGCGCGTGGTCTCCTGGGGCAGCACGGCCGAGCCGAGGGTCCGGCCGTAGGTGACGCCGACGTCGTGGGCCATGGCCTCGGACGCTTCGGGGCCGAGGCGTTCGAGGGCCATCTCGAGCAGCGCCACCAGCAGCGCGTCGCGGCGCATCGACCCGTCCATCAAGAGGCTGTCGTCAACGACGCGATAGCCCTTGGCCGGCCGGCCGACGGTGGTCTTTCGCACGCTGTCGAAGGTGACGTACCCGGCCTCGCTGAGTCGTTCCAGGTGGTGGCGCACGACGTTGGGGTGCACGTCGCAATGCAGCGCCAGGTCGGTCGCGGTGGACCCGGGGAATTCGCGCAGGTGAAGGTAGATGGTTCGCCGGGTGCGGTCGCCGAAGGAGTGGGTCAGGCTGGTCACCGTGGCGGTGAAGAGAGCCGGGTCGACCTCGTGGTCCGTGGGCTTTGTAGGCACGTAAAAAGTCTAGGGTCAGTACCTCCTAGCGCGCCGGTAATCTCAAGAAGCCTCTTCTAAAGGAACCCTCTTGAGCGATGACCAACTGCGCAGCACCCTCGCCGGCCTCGTCGAGCCCCAACTGGTGCGCACACTGGGCGAGCTCGGCTTCCTGGGTGAGGTGACGCAGTCCCACGGCTCGCTCCAGGTCGAACTGCTCCTGCCGGTCATCCAGTGGCCGAATCTCCCCCTTTTGGAGGCCGCCATTGAAGGTGCCGCGCCCGGGGCGACCGTGACGGTGCGCGCCATGAACGAAGCGCAACTGCTCGGTCTGCGTAATTTCCTTCGCGGGGCCATGGCCGCCCCGGCGGGTCCCGGTCACCACGACCATGGCGACCCCAAGCCTCGTTTTCTCGATCCTTTGTCGAAAACCCGGATACTGGGCATCTCGTCGGGCAAGGGGGGGGTCGGCAAGTCGTCGGTCACCGTCAACCTGGCGATCGCGCTCGCCCAGTCGGGCTTCGAGGTCGGGATCCTCGACGCGGACGTCTACGGCTTCTCGGTGCCCAAGATGCTGGGCGCGACCAACGATCCGATCGTGCTCGGCGACACGGTGATCCCCACCCTGGCCCACGGCGTGCGCTGCGTGTCGATGGGCTACTTCGTGCCGGACGAGCAACCGGTCATCTGGCGCGGACCGATGCTGCACAAGGCCATCGAGCAGCTGGTCACCGAGGCGTGGTGGGACGAGCCGGACTTCCTGCTGATCGATATGCCGCCCGGCACCGGTGACGTGGCGCTGACGCTCTCTGAGGTGCTGCCGCGCATCGAGATGTACGTCGTGACGACGCCCCAGGCCGCGGCCCAGCGCGTCGCGCAGCGTTCGGCCTACGCCGCGCGCAAGCTCAAGCTGGCCGTGCGCGGGGTCATCGAGAACATGAGCTGGTTCACCGGCCGTGACGGGGAGCGCTACGAGATCTTTGGATCCGGTGGGGGCGCGCAACTGGCCCAGGAACTGGGCATCGGACTGTTGGCCCAGATCCCGTTGGAGACGACGCTGCGCGAGGGCGGCGACAGCGGGCGCCCGATCGTCGTGAGCGACCCGCAGTGCGAGGTGTCCCAGGCGTTCCAGGCTCTGGCGGCGGTCGTCGCGGCACAGGGTCCAGCGCGGGTCTATCGTCAGGAACTCAAGCTGGTCTGAACGACCGAGGGGGCGAGCATGGAGTTAGCGGGCAAGACGGCGGTCATCACGGGCGGCGCCAGCGGCATCGGTCTGGCCACGGCGCACCAGTTCGCGGCCTCGGGGATGAACCTGGTGCTGGGTGACATCGAAGAAGAGCCGTTGCACGAGGCCGTCGAAGGATTGCTGGCGAAGGGGGCGAAGGTCATCGGCATCTCCTGCGACGTGAGCAGCGAAGCCGACGTGGTCGCACTGCGCGAGGGCGCCGTGGCGCAGTTCGGCGGCGCGAACGTCATCTTCAACAACGCCGGTGTCGTCGGGGGACCGTCCATCGGCACGCCGAAGAAGGTGTGGGACTGGGTGATGGGCGTGAACGTGGACGGCGTCATCAACGGCATCAACGCGTTCGTGCCGCTCTTCCTCGACCAGAACGAAGGCCACGTGGTGAACACGGCGTCACTCGCGGGACTGGGCGGTGTGGCGGGCACGGGCGCCTACTGCGCGAGCAAGTTCGCGGTGGTGGGGATGTCCGAATCGCTCTTCCACGAGCTGGCGATCTCCCAGAAGAACGTCGGGGTGTCGGTGCTCTGTCCCGGGTTCGTGCGAACCCGCATCAAGGACTCCGACCGCACCATGCCCGCGGAGCTCGCGGGCTACAACGACGACCCCATGGTCCAGAGCATTCGCGAGATCGAACGAAACCTGGTGGACGCCGGCATCGAAGCGAGTGAGGTCGCGGCGCTGGTTGACCGGGGCGTGCGCGAGAACCGGTTCTGGATCCTGCCGCACGAGTACTTCGCCCTGCGGATCACCGAACGGCGCCTCGAGTGGATGCGGGGCGGCGAGCCGATCGCCTCGATGCCCAAGATGCCGTCGACGTCCTAGCGGTCGATGCCGCTCGGTAGCTGGTCCTCGGGCCAGTCGAGCAGCGTCACCGCGGATCGGCACGCGAAGCGGTCGGTCATGCCGGCCACGTACGCGACCGCCTCGCGCAGACCCTCCTCGGGGTTGGCCACGCCGCCGCCACGCTCGGCCACGTCGGGGATGAGCTCGGGGTGCAACGCGAAGTACTCGACCAGGGCGCGCAGCAGCGCCACCACCGACGTGGCCTGTTGGCGTGAGGCGCCGCGCAGGTAGATCTTCTCGTAGTCGAAGGCCCGAAAGGCGCTGAGCGCCTCGGCGTGACCGGCGTCCATGCCGATGACCCCGGTCGAGTGGATGGTCCGGATCATGGCGTTGATGAACGTGCCGAGCTGCTGGCCGCGCCGATCGCCGCATCGCTCGCGGACGATGGCCGGCAGTTGATCGGCGCTCAGGACCCCGGCCGACACGGCGTCCTCGAAATCGTGGCAGACGTAGGCGATGCGGTCGGCCCAGCTCACGACTTCGCCCTCGGGCGTGGCCGGCGCCGGACGCGACCACGAGTGGTTGCGGATGCCGTCAAGGGTCTCGCGGCAAAGGTTGAGCGAGAGCAGCGAGACGTCGGCGCCCCAGGTGGCGTGGTCGAAGCCGCCGACCACGAAGGGATCGAGCGCCTCCTCGCTGGCGTGACCTCCCGGGCCGTGACCGCAGTCGTGGCCGAGCGCGATCGCCTCGGTGAGCGCGACGTTAAGGCCGACGGCGCGCGAGATGCCGGTGGCGACCTGGGCGACCTCGAGCGCGTGGGTGAGGCGCGTACGCATGTGGTCATCGGGAAAGACGAAGACCTGGGTCTTGCCGGCCAATCGTCGGAAGGCGCTCGAATGCAGGATGCGGTCGCGGTCGCGTTCGAAGCAGGTGCGAAACTCGTCGGGCGCCTCCTGGCGGACCCGATCACCCGCGCCCCGCGCGCGGGTGGCGCCCTTGGCGAGGAAGGCGTCGAGCTGCTCCTCGCGTTTGCGAAGCGTCGCGACGGCGTCAATGGCCCCCGGCGCCGCCACTTCGATGGAGGCGCTGGAGTTCTGGTGGGCCACGGTGACGTCATCCGCGGCTCCTTCGTAGCCCTCCATCGTGGCGGCCCAACGGCGGTTGTGTTCGGAGGCCGTATCGCTACTCACGACCTTCATCATGCACCAAACCCGTAGCATGGGGATAGTCGCCCGCGGGGCAGAGGAGTCGTCATGGATATTCGAATCGGCATCGTGCAGTCAATGAAGGAGCTCGAGGTCGAGCTCCCCGAAGACGCGAACCGCGACAAGATCATGAAGGAAATCGAGGCCGCCCTCGGGGGGGAGAAGGTCCTCTGGCTCACCGATCGCAAGGGTCGCCGCGTCGGCGTGCCCGCGCAGCGTATTGCCTACGTCGAGTTCGGCACTCCCCAGAGCGATCGTATCGTCGGCTTTGGCACGGCCTAGATCGAGGCGTCTCACCCACGTGATCGATTACCACCTCCATCTTTGGCCGCACGAGGAGTCCTCGGTCTGGTTCCAGTTGGATCAGATCGCCGACTACTGCGACGAGGCGGCCAAGCACGGCGTCACCGAACTGGCCCTCACCGAGCACACCAGTCGTTTCGTCGACGTGGTGTCGGCGGTGGGCCCCTTCTGGCTCAAGTACGGTCACGAGCCCACCAGCCCCGTGCTGGAGACGTACCTCAACTGGCACGCGCGAAATTCATTGGAGAGGTACGTGAACCTGGCCCAGCTGGCCAAGGACGAGGGCCTGCCCGTCAAGATCGGTTTGGAGGTCGACTACTACCGTGACCAGATGGACGTCGTGTCGCCGATCCTCGCGCAGTACCCCTTCGACGTGCTGATCGGCTCGGTCCATTGGCTGGGCACCTGGCAGTTCGACGACTACGAAGTGCCCACGCACTATCACGAGTGGACCGTCCGCGACGTCGACCAGTGCTGGGCCGACTACACGATCGCCATCGAGGAGTTGGCGGCGTCCAACTCGGTCGACGTGCTGGCGCATGTCGACCTGATCAAGGTCGCCGGGTTTCACGCGTCTAACCCTTCGGACTACTGGGAGCTCCTGGCCAGCGCCGCCGCCGGAGCCGACCTCTCGGTCGAGTGCAGTTCGGCCGGTTGGAAGAAGCCGGTGGGCGAGCAGTACCCCTCCGAGGGATTGCTCGATCGCCTCATCGCCAAGGGCGTCAGCTTCACCACCGCCAGCGACGCGCACTCCCTGGAGCGGGTGGGCGAGCGCGCCGGTGACCTCGCGGACATGCTCGAGGCTCACGGCGTGACCCAGCTGGCTTCCTTCACCAACCGCGAGCGTCAGCTCGTCGCGATGCGTTCGAGCTAATGGCCACGCTCGCCGAGCTGACGACGCAGCACACGTCGCTTTCGCAGCCCTCGGTTGACCACCTGCTTCGCCTCACGGTGTCGTGGTCCCTGCTGGCGGACCTGTCCTTCTCCGACATGCTGCTCATGACTAAGGTCGACGAACTCTCCCTGCCCGGCGAGGACAACTTCGTGGTGCTGGGACAGATGCGCCCCAACAACCGTTCGACCTTGATCAACGACGACCTGGTCGGCACATTGCAGCGCGGTGACGCGTGGCCCCTCGTGCGCCTGGCCTACGAGAGCGGGACGCGCGTGGTGGGCGAGGCCATGATCGAGCACGTCGAAGATCGTGTGCCCGTGTGGTGCGTGCCGGTGCGCTTCGAGGGCGGCATCGTCGCGGTGCTGGTGCGCCTGCAAGGTCCCTTGCGCGGGCCGGCGTCGCTCTACGAGCAGGCCTACCTCTCGGTGTTCGAGCGGCTCTGCGACATGGTCGCCGACGCCACGTTCCCGTACCGCGAGGACGACGTGGCCGGTCCGGGGATGCCGCGGGTCGGCGACGGCATCATCCTTATCGATGGCGTAGGACACGTCGAGTTCGCGACGCCGAACGCGACCAACGCGCTGCACCGACTCGGGGTCTACGCGCCCGCCGAGGGGAATTCGTTGGAGGAGCTGGGCCTCAACGTCAGGGTTGTCGATCGGTCACTGGAGTTCGGCATCCCCGCGATGGACGAGATCGACCGTGGCCACGACGTGGCCATTGTGTTTCACTGCGTGCCGCTGCTCGAGCACGGCGAGGTGACCGGGCTCATCTGCCTGGTGCGCGACGTCTCGGACCTGCGAAAGCTCGACCGCATGCTGCTCAGCAAAGAGGCCGCCGTGCGCGAGGTTCACCACCGCGTGAAGAACAACCTGCAGACCATCTCGTCGCTCTTGCGCCTGCAGGCCCGCCGCAGCGACAACAACGAGACGAGCACGGCGTTGTTGGAGGCGGAGCGCCGAATCCGGTCCATCGCGGTGGTGCACGAGGTGTTGTCGCGCGAACCGGGCGAAGAGGTCGTCTTCGACGAGATCGTGCAATCGCTGGTGCTGCTGGTAGAGGACACCGTGCTGGCCTTGCATCCGGTCGAGATCGTCGTGAACGGCGAACTCGGTGTGCTTTCGACCGATCTCGCGACGCCGCTCGCGGTGGCGCTCGCGGAGCTGCTCACCAACGCGGTCGAGCACGCCTTCGTGGATTTCGGGGGCGCCGACAACGAGAACGTCGGCATCGTGACGCTCAACCTCTATCAGGAGGACGGCAACGCCATCGCGGAGATCCGTGACAACGGACGCGGGTTGGGCGACAACTTCTCGCTCGACGTGCCCACGAGCCTCGGCCTCTCCATCGTGCGCGACCTCATTCGCGCGCAACTTCACGGTTCGATTGAGATGAAATCCGTCGCGACCTCCGAGGGCGGGGGAGCGTACGTGCGGGTGGCGGTCCCGACGAGCGCGCGGCTCTAGATGTTGGAGCGTCGACGTGCGGCGAGCCACTGCTTGCGCAGTTTGCGTCGCTCGTCCTCGGTCGTGCCACCCCAGACACCTGACTCCTGGTTGGTCGCGAGCGCGAACTCCAGGCAGGCCTTCTGGGCGTCACAGTGGTCACAGACGCGCTTGGCGGATTCGATCTGATCGGTCGCCATGCCGGTGGTACCAATGGGGAAGAAGAGCTCTGGTTCGGTGTCGCGACAGGCGGCTTGGGCACGCCAGTCAGCGTCGTCCCAGGCGTGGGTACGGTTCCAAATCAACGACATGAAAAATCCTTTAAACGGGCAAATCCACAGCAAAAAATCGCCAAAAACAAGATTTGAGTGAACCAAAAGGCTACCGAACAAAATGCCTAAAAACAAGGGCCATTTGAGGATTTTGACGTCAGCGAGCGCGCGTTGACGTTCTGTAGTGCGCAATCCGATGCAACGTCCTCGCCACTCGCACATCGAGTGACCGAGGGTCGCGTTCGCCGTCAAGTGGCGCCACGTTTTCACGCGATGTAATTACATCGACGTAGTAGCGAGCGTTGAATGCGTCACTTTGTAAATGTTTCGTAAGCAAAGTCGCTGGCTGTTCGTGAGCGTAAGCAAAGTGCCACGACCTCGACGTAGAGACGAGCAAAGGTCAGGACCACTTTTCTTTCTGATCAGGGCGGAGCCACGTTTATGTTTACGAAGTTCAAGCGCGTCGTGACCTGGTTGCCGTTGGTTCGGGCTTGTTGCATGGTCGAGCGAATGGCTTTGGAGGCGAGGCCGATGGCGGGGAATACCCGGGTGGAGAGGACCGTGGTGCCGTCTGATTGAAGGTTCCGATCTTGACGTGCTGGCGGTTCGGAGTCGTCGGTGATGGGAGCGTCGGTTCGATATCGAGCAGCCAGAGCCCGGGCGGGGGTTGCGGGGAGCGTGCCGGCGTCGAACCGGAGCCTCATCCTCACCTTTTCGTTCAGAAGGGACGGCTCGAAATATGGCATCTGCCACACTTGACCCGTGACAAAAGTCTTCGCCCATCGGGGTCTTCATTCCAACGCGAGAGAGAATACCGTCGATGCCTTTCTCGCTGCGCGGGCACTCGGAGCTGACGGCGTCGAACTCGATGTACGCCGAACCGTCGACGGCGCGCTCGTGGCGCATCATGATTCGATTTGCCAAGGCGTCGTCATTGGTGAGTCGAGGCGGCGGGACTTGCCCTCGTACGTGCCGACGTTGGACGAAGCGATGGAAGCCTGCGACGGATTACTGGTCAACGTCGAGATCAAGAACAGTCGGGGCCGAAACGAGACGACGTACGACGACACCGGTGACTTCGCTCGCCAGGTGGTCCGCCACCTCCAAAAGATCAACTGGGTGAACGACGTCATCGTGTCGTGCTTCGACCAGGCGACGTGCGTGTCCGCGCGCTCATTCGATGCCGAGATCGCGGTTGGCTGGCTGCTGTGGAGGGTTAACCTACGCGACGCGATGACGCAGGCGCACGTCCTTGGCTTTACGGCCGTGCATCCGCGGTACCGGCTCCTCACTGCCGACGCGATGGCGATGGCTCGGGAGTTGGAACTGGAGGTCAACACCTGGACCGTCAATGGCCGGTCCGCACTAAGGGCCATGGTGGACCTCGGCGTCAACGCCATCATCACTGACGAACCGGCGAAGGCGAAGGACATCGTCAACGGCCTCCAGTAAAATCCGGACCTTCACCGATGGAATAGATTGTCAGCATGAACGTTGTCGTGTGCGTGAAGCAGATTCCCGACCCGGCGGCCCCGCAATCGTTCGATTCGTCGAACTACCTGGACCGCTCGGGCAAACTCATCCTCGACGAGGCCGACACCTACGGGGTCGAGATGGCCCTGCAATTGGTCGACAAGGCGGGCGAGGGAGAAGTGACCGTCGTCTCGATGGGCTCGAACGCGGACTTGGCCGGCGTGCGCAACGCGCTGGCCATGGGGGCCGCCAAGGCGGTCATCGTCAGCGATGACTCGTTGCGCGGCAGCGACGCGCTGGGCACCGCCAAGGTGCTGGCGGCCGTTATTCGTCGTCTCAGCCCCGACTTGGTGCTGGCCGCAACCGAGTCCTCCGACGGCTACACCGGCACGTTGCCGGTGCAGTTGGCGCAGCTACTGGAGCTGCCTTCGATCACCTTCGCCAAGTCCGTCACCGTCAACGGTTCGACGGTGGAAGTCAATCGTCAGACCGAGTCCGGCTACGACGAGGTGACGGCCCCCCTGCCGGCGCTGATCACGGTCACCGCTGGCGTGGTCGAGCCGCGTTACGCGTCCTTTAAGGGCATCATGGCGGCCAAGTCCAAGCCGGTTGAAGTTCTGAGCGTGGCCGACCTCGACCTGGTGGGCAAGGTCGGTCCCCAGGGCGCGCGCCAGGAGATCAGCTCGGTCGAACGCGCTGAGTCGCGCCAGGCCGGCGAGAAGTACGTCGACGAGGGCGACGGCGCCCAAAAGATCGTGACCTTCCTCGAATCCATCAAAGTCCTCTAGGAGCACCATGACACTTTCCTCTCTCTGGGTCGTCGTCGAGCCCTCCAACGGCGCGCTCACCAGCGGGTCCTTGGAGCTGCTGAGTGCCGCGCGAAACTTGGCCGACAGCGTGTCGGCAGTCACCTGGGGCGACGATGGCGCGAGCGTGGCCGTCCAGGCCGGTGAGTTCGGTGCCACGACCCTTTTCAACGTGGGCGCCCTCAACGGGGCTTTGCCCGGCGTGCCGGTGGCCTCGGCCATCGCGACGCTGGTCGGCCAAAAGGCTCCTGACGCCATCCTCATCCCGTCGAGCTACGACGGCCGTGACATCGCCGGACGGCTGTCGGCGCGCCTCGACCGCCCGGTCCTGACCAACGTCACGGGTCTCTCCGACGAGGGCGGCCTCGTCACCGAGCACCCGGCCTTCGGCGGCACCCAGCTGGTCAAGGCACGCTTCACCGGCGACGGCCCCGGTCTCATCGTCATCCGCGCCAAGTCCTTCGCCGCGGAGTCGGCCGGCGGCGGCGCGGCCACCGTCGTCGACGCGCCGGCCGGTGACACCGGTGCGGCCGGGTCGGCCACGATCGTCACGTCGCACGTGGAGGAGCGCACCGGCCCCAAGCTCGAAGAGGCGGCGGTTGTCGTCTCGGGCGGGCGGGGACTCGGCGAGGCGGGCAACTACGCGCTTATCGAAGAGGCGGCCAAGCTGCTCAACGGCGCGCCGGGGGCCAGTCGGGCCATCGTCGACGCCGGATGGGTGCCCTACTCGCACCAGGTCGGCCAGACCGGCAAGACGGTCAAGCCCACCGTCTACATCGCGTGCGGCATCTCGGGCGCGACCCAGCACATGGTGGGCATGAAGGGCTCGAAGAACATCGTGGCCATCAACAAGGACGCCGACGCCCCGATCTTCCAGATCGCCGATCTGGGCATCGTGGGTGACGTGCACAAGGTGTTGCCGGCGCTGATCGAAGCGCTGAAAGCTCGCGGATAACTGTCCCCAGCCTTGTCTGACTATTCGCCGAGGGCTCGGCACTTCGTATCATGTCGCGCGGGTCGCACGTCGATTCGTAGGATGAGACGACCGCTATGAGCAACGCGCCCAAACACGCCAAGCTGTACCCGTGGTGGACGCTCGCGGTACTGAGCATCGCGTCGCTCATGGTGGTGCTCGATGCCACGGTGATCAACATCGCGCTGCCGCGCGCACAGGAATCCCTCGGCTTCTCCGCGGCGAACCGCCAGTGGATCATCACGGCCTACACGCTGGCGTTCGGATCGCTGTTGCTGGTCGGCGGCCGTTTGAGCGACCTGTGGGGACGGCGCAACGCCCTCTACGTCGGCCTCACCGGATTCGCCGTGGCCTCCGCGCTCGGCGGGGCCGCGCACAGCTTCGCGATGCTCGTCACCGCCCGCGCCGTGCAGGGAGCCTTCGGCGCGGTGCTCGCGCCCGCCGCCCTCGCCGCGTTGACGACCACCTTTCAGGATCCCAAGGAACGGGCCAAGGCCTTTTCCATCTACGGGGCGATAAGCGCCTCGGGCGCCGCCATCGGACTGCTGCTTGGCGGGGCGCTCACCCAGTGGGCGTCGTGGCGCTGGTGCCTCTTCATCAACCTCTTCTTCGCCGCGATCGCGTTGATCGGAGTGGTCATCTTCGTGGTGCCCGGCAAGAGTGAGCATCACACCCGGCTCGACGTGCTGGGCACCTTGCTCGCGAGTGGCGGACTGTTCTTCGTCGTCTACGGTCTCTCGCACGCCGTCACGTCGAGTTGGTCCGACGAGATCACCTGGGGAAGCCTGCTCATCGGCGCCCTGTTCCTGCTGCTTTTCGTAGCGTGGCAGCGACGCTCCAAGTTCCCGTTGCTGCCGCTTCGCATCGTCATGGACCGCACGCGGGGCGGTTCGCTGATCGCGCTGTTCATCACCAGCATCGGTATCTTCGGCATCTCCCTCTTCCTCGCGTACTACCTGCAGACGACGCTGGGTTACTCGCCGCTGCGCACCGGCTTGGCGTTCCTGCCCCTGGTCGGCGCCATCACTTTCTCGGCCACCATGGCCAGCGCGCGGCTCCTGGCCAAGGTCGGTCCGCGGCCCCTGGTGCCGGCGGGGATGATCCTGGGCATGCTGGGCACGGTCCTGTTCACCCGATTGACCGCTCACCCGGACTACGTCGGCAACGTGCTGCCGGGGCTCATCGTCACCGGCCTTGGCCTTGGCCTCATCTTCGCGCCGGCCACCGCGAGCGCCACCGCGGCCATCAGGCCGAGCGACGCCGGGGCCGCCTCGGCCATGGTGAGCACGACCCAGCAGATCGGCGGTTCGATGGGCACGTCGCTGCTCAACACGATCGCGGTGTCGGCGACGTTGGGTGCCCTACGACACGCCTCACGCTCGACCAATCCAGTCGTCACGGCGGCCGTGAAGACCCACGCGATCCTGCACGGCTACTCCATGGCCTTCTGGTGGTGCGCCGCCTTCTTCGGATTCGGCGCGATCGCGACCTTCATCCTGCTCGAGTCCGGGGTCCCCAAACTCGAAGGAGAGCTCGTCCCGCTGCTCTAGATGAGGGGCCAGGGGTAGGGCGGCCAGTCGCTCTCCTCGTCGGGCATCGGGTACCGGCCCGCGGTGGCCAGTTCCCGGGCACGAAGCTGGGCCACGGCCAGTTCTTCGGCCCGTAGGTACTGCGCGAGTTCTCCCGAGTCGCCGCGGGCGAAGCGCTCCAGGCGTTCGCGCAGGCTCTGATCGACCTCGCTGCCGGCGTACTCCCAGATGACCGTTCTCAGCTTGTCGCTCTGGTGGAAGCACAGTCCGTTGTCGATGGCCCAGCATCGCGTCTCGTCGAAGAGCACGTGGCCCGCCTTGCGATCGGCGTTGTTGGCGACGACGTCGAAGGCTGCCAACGCGGCGAACCACGAGGAGAATTCCTGCTTCTCGCGCAGCGTGAAGTAGTGGTCCTCGAGGTTGTCATCTACCCACCACTGCAGCGATCCGACGCCGAACGGCGCGTCGTCGCGGGCGACCGTCGTCGGGACCAGGTCGGTGCCGAGCACGACGTCGAGCTCGTAGGCGGCCACCTCGCGCCGCCAGAGCCCGTCGTTGAAGTCCCAAAGGGTCCTTTCGCCGGCTTCGGCCTTGTAGCAGGCCTGGGCGCTTCGACCATCCAGGGTCACGGTAACCAGGAGGGCCTGATTGGAGGAGCCCGACACTCGTCCCTCGATCTCAATCGATCCCTTGGCCAGCAGCGTGCGTTCTTCGTCGCGGTTCATGCGTTTATCGGATGGGCGGCCGGTGCCCGTTGGTGCGCGGGCAGTCGTGGCCGCGCGGGTCCAGGGGCCCGCCACAGAGCGGGCAGAGAGGGCGTCCGGCCTCGACGAGGCGGGTCACCGCGATCGCGAGTCCGCCGGCCCACTCCTTGGTGAGGGTGAGCTCGAGCGTGTCGTCGCCCTCGTCCACCGATTCGAACGTGACTTCGATGGTCTCGTGGTCCTCGTTGATGGCGACGGCGATGTCGCCCGCCACGAAGTCCGCCTCGTACTCGGGCTCCAGCGTGAAGTCGTCGGGGAGGTGACCCGGCCGCCCCAGCGTGCCCAATACCTGGCTGAGCCACTCGGCGAGGGCGCTCAGCTGGAGCTTCTCGCATTTGACGATCACCAGGCGGCGGCCCTCTCGGACCTGGAGCAGGAAGAGACGATTACCGACCTCGCCGCGCACGCCGACCATCACGCGGTCCGGGTTCGAGAAGACGTAGTTCACGAGGGCGCCAGGTCCTTGAGCGACGACGTGCTGTTGACGCAGAGCACGACGGGTCCTGAGCCCGTGAAGCCGATGGCGCTCACCGAGCAGGTCGAGATGACCGTGCGCTGGAAGAGGTCGAGCGGCACGCCCTGGGCGAAGGTGACGGCGGCCTTGATCGTGTCGGCGTGGCTCACCACGACGATGCACCGCCCGCGGTGCGTGGCGGCCAGTCGTTCGAGCGTGGCCCACACGCGCTGCTGCATCTCCGCGAACGACTCGCCCTGGGGGAAGCGAAAGGTGCTCGGCGAGTGCTGCACGTTCTTCCACTCGGCCTTGCGGGACAACAGGCTCAGCTTCTTGCCGGTCCACGAGCCGAAGTCGCACTCGAGCAGCCCGCGCTCCACCACCGGGCGCAGCTTCAACGACGCGGCGATGGGCGCCGCCGTCTCGCGAGCGCGTTCGAGCGGCGAGACGTAGATCGCCACCGGCTTCTTCGAGAGCTCGGCGATTCGGGCCGCGACGTTCTGCGCCTGCGCGAGGCCGCGTTCCGAGAGATGGAGCCCCGGCGCCCGACCGGGCAGCACCGATCCTGTGGTGGCCGTCGCGCCGTGACGCACCAGAAGGATCGTCGTGAACGAGGGCGCCGTCACTGGTGGTCCGTCCTCATGCGACGCTGAAGGGCAGGCGACGGGGCGCGGGGTCCTGGTCCTTCGGCCAGCGCTTGCGCGAGACCTGGGCCAGGCGATGCAGCAGGGCCACGGCGCCCGGGTCGTCGTCGCCCGGCCGGGTCTCGATGAGGCCTCGCGCCTTCACGGCGCTCATCAGTTCGCGCCCCTTGTCGGTGCGCACGATGACGAGCGTCCAGTCGCCGAACGCGCCGATGCCGCCGGTGGAGATGTCGGCGTGCTCGGCCGCGAAGTCGGGGCAGAGCAGGCAGCCCTCGCGGGTGAAGGCGTGGGCCTCCTTGAGCGGCACTTCGTGCATCGCCCCGTCGTGGGTCCAGATCTGGAACACGCCCTTGATGTTCATCTTCTTGATGTCGGAGCGCTTGATGCCGTACTTCGCCTCGAAGAGGCCCTCGAAGATTGAGTCGTCGAAGGTCTTGGAGCACATGAGCCCGATCGAGAGGCTGAGGCGGCGCGCGATCTTGCCCGCCTTTCGCGACTGCATCACGCCCGGTGCCGAGGCCATGCAGCCCATGCCGACGATGGCGATGCGTTCGGCGCCCCCCTCGACGGCCTCGGGGTAGGCCAGGAGGTTGGCTGAATAGGTGTAGCGCGACTTCGCGGTCTCGAGGACGTCCTCGCGCGTGCGCGCGACCCGGGGCCGCGCCACCCAGGTGGACCCATCACCTTCGAGGCCGCTCACCAGTGCGGCGTCGATGACGTCGTTCTCCAGCGCGTAGATGAGCAGGGCCGACACGAATCCGCCGTCTTGGCCGTTGTCGAGGAGCTCGGGGTCACTGGCGCGCGCCAGCAGGACGTCGCCGATGCCGTAGACCTCGTCGCCGGTGCGCTCGCGCGCGAAGAGCTTGGTGTCGATCTCGCTCTCCCAGTTGCGAAAGCGCGGGCAGGCCCGCGTGCAAAGGGTGCAGCCCGTCTCGCCGTGGGTGCAGTCGTCTCGTCCGCCGTCGATGTCGAGGTGCCATGGCTTGTAGACGCCGTTGGCGGTCTCGTAGTCGAGCACGTCGTGGGGACAGGCGATGACGCAGGCCGCGCAGCCCGTGCAGAGCCCCGAGGTCACGACCTCACTGAAGAGTTGGCGCCAATGCGGTTTGTCCAAAGCCATTCAATAACCTTAGTAATGAGCATTCGATTGAAAGTACGGGTACGCTGCGGCGCGTGCCCGAAGTCCTGGAAGTCGAGTCGTATCGTCAGTTGGCCGAACGCGCCGTGGGCGCCACCATCCGTCGTGGCTGGGCGGACGCCTACGCCGCGAAGAAGCTGACGACGCCGTCGGCGTGGTCGCGCACCGTCAAGCATCTGACCATCACGGGCACGTCGCGCCGCGGAAAGTTGTTGCTGCTCGAGACCAGCGGTGTGACCCTGGGCGTTCGCTTCGGCATGACCGGGGTCCTGCTCATCGACGGCGACACCGGCATCGACGGCCTCTTCTATGGACCGCACGATTTCAAGTCCGAATGGATCCGCGGCGGACTGGAGTTCGAGGACGGTCGCAAACTCATCCTGCACGACCCGCGTCGGATGGGACGATTCGAGATCGACCCCGACGTCACGTGGATGGGGCCGGACGCATTGGCGCTCACGCGCCAGCAGTTCGACCAGGTCCTGCTCGCGACGCGGGGCGAGGGTCCGGCCATCAAGGCGCGCTTGCTCGACCAGGCGGCGGTGGCCGGCGTGGGGAACCTGCTGGCCGACGAGATCCTCTTTCGGGCCTCGATAGACCCGCGCACCCCCGTCGGTCTGCTCAACGCCGAAGAACGCCGGCGGCTCTTCAAGGCGTTCTCCTGGACCATGCGCACGCTCCAGCGGCGCGGCGGATCGCACCTGGGTGACCACATGGAGTCACGCTTTCCTGGTGGCCACTGCCCGCTGGACGGCGGGGCGATGCGCGTGGCGACCATCGGAGGGCGAACGACCTACTGGTGTTCCGTGCACCAACGTTAAGAATCTGCTGAAGCCGGACCGGCGGCTGGCTCGCGGTGGGCGAGACTAGGGTCATGTCCTCGTTCATCCAGCACTACGGCTACTTCGGCCTCTTCGTCCTGTCGGTGCTCTCGTCCGCCTGCATTCCGATCCCCTCCGAAGTGGCCTACGGCTTCGCCGGCGCCCTGTGCACCTCGGCGTTGACCGGCCACACGCATTTCTCGCTCTGGGTCGTCATCGTCGTGGGGACCATCGGATCGCTGGTGGGCGCGGTGATCGCGTACGAGGTCGGGCGCAGCGCCGGACGCACGATCGTCGATCGATGGGGTAAGTGGCTGCTTCTGACCCATAAGGACCTCGACAGCGCGGAGCGGTGGTTCAAGAAGTGGGGCGACCCGTCGGTGCTGATCGGTCGCGTCATCCCGGTGGTGCGCAGCTTCATCTCGGTGCCGGCGGGCATGGCCGAGATGAATCGTCCGCGCTTCGCGATACTCACCACCATCGGATCTGCCGCGTGGGTGGCCCTTCTCGCCGGATTGGGCGACGCCGCGGGGCACAATTGGAACCACGTGAGCAAGGACTTTCACGCGGCGGAACTGCCCATCATCGTGGTGCTGGTGCTGCTGATCGTCGCGGGCTTCTGGCACCGCGTGCGCACCGTGCGACGGCACAACGCCGCCTAGGTGTTCTACCCACAGACCTTGTTGACACTTCTTTTGGCATGAAATGAACCCCCTTGGCAGTGTGGAGCTGTTCACACACCCACTGCACAAGGAGGCATCATGCACGCTAAAGCACCACTCACTCCCGAGGGACGTCGCCGTCTCTGCGAACGAATAGAGGCCGGCTGGACGATCGCCGGCGCCGCGGACTCGATGGGGATCTCGAGACAGACCGCCCACAAGTGGTGGCGTCGTTACCGTGAGGCCGGCGAAGCCGGTCTCGTTGACCGTTCCAGTCGACCACGGCACTGTCCGCGTCGCATGGACGCGAAACTGGAGCGTCGCCTGGTGGAGCTGCGCCGCCGACGTCGCGTCGGACCGGCGCGACTCGCGTCCCGGGCCGGTGTGCCCGCCTCGACGTTGCACCGAGTTCTACAACGCAACGGCGTGTCGCGACTCAGTGACCTCGACCCCACCACGGGACGGGTCATTCGTCGCATCGAGACGAGTCGTCCCGGCGAGTTGGTCCATATCGACGTGAAGAAACTCGCGAAGATCCCGCCCGGCGGGGGGTGGAAGGTCCACGGTCGTGGTTTCGACGGTTCCGCGAAACGTCATCCGCCACGCGGCTACGTCTACGTCCACTCGGCCATCGACGCCTTCAGTCGCCTCGCCTACTCCGAGATCCACGCCAACGAGCAGGGTCCGACGGCCGCTGACTTCTGGCGTCGGGCGCTGGCCTTCTACGCCTCCTACGGCATCACGGTCGAACGAGTGCTGACGGACAACGGATCGTGTTATCGCTCGTTCGAACTTCGTGACGTCTTGATCGCGAACGCCATCATCCACACGCGCACGCGGCCCTATCACCCACAGACGAACGGCAAGATTGAGCGATTCAATCGCACCCGGCGCGACGAGTGGGCCTACGCGCGCCCCTACCGGTCAGACGCCGCGAGACTTCGAGCACTTGACAAGTGGCTTCATCTCTACAACCATCACAGATACCACACCGCAATCAAAGGGACGCCCATGAGTTGCGTCAATAACCTGTCTGGGCAGAACACCTAGGCCTCGAGTCGCGCCAGCACCCTCGCCGCGTGTCCGTCGGCGTGCACGGCGTACCAGGCGTGTTCGATCAGTCCCGACGGGCCGACGACGAAGGTCGAGCGGATCACGCCCTGGACCAACTTGCCGTACATCATCTTCTCCCCGTAGGCGCCGTATTTCGTCATCACCTTCTTCTCGGGATCGCTCAGGAGGTCGAAGGCGAGCGAGAACTTCGAGCGGAACGCCACGTGCGCGGGCGCGTTGTCGGGCGAGATGCCCAGCACGCGAACCTTCAGGTGCCGGAACGCGCTGAGCTGGTCGTTGAACTGACAGGCTTCCTTCGTGCAGCCTGGCGTGTCGTCGGCGGGATAGAAGTACATCACGAAGCGGGTACCGGCGAGGTCCTTTAGCGAGACCTTTTCGCCATTCTGGTTAGGCAGGGTGAAGGCTGGTGCCTTCATTCCGGGCTCGAGTCGGGCCACGTCGCTCCTTCGGGGTTTGTTGTCAATTCCGCTATTTATCACGTAGACTAGGGGAGAAGCTCTATGAAGTGAGCTTGGGCCCACACTTTCGAACGCCGGTTCCGGGTCCAACCGAGAAACGACCGTTGTCCCGTGAGTAGTGAAATAAAAGTGTCGGTAGCGCCGTCCCCTGACCTGTACGCAACCAAGATGACCTTCGTCGAGCTCGGGGTTCATCCAGAACTCTGCGCCGAGCTGAGCCGTCAAGGCATCACCACCGCCTTCCCCATCCAGGCCCTGACCATCAGCGATGCGCTGGCCGGTCGTGACGTCTGCGGCAAGGCCAAGACCGGATCGGGCAAGACGCTCGGCTTCGGGCTGCCGATGCTCCAGCGCGTCGCCGCGAGCGAGAAGGAAGTGGTGCGCGAAGGCGGGCCCGCCCGGCCCCGCGGCCTGGTGCTGCTGCCGACCCGTGAGCTGGCCGTGCAGGTGTACGAAGTCTTGAAGCCCCTAGGCGCCGCACTCGGACTGCACGTCAACGCGGTGTACGGCGGCGCCGACATCGAACGCCAGATCAAGTCGCTGCGCAAGGGCTGCGACATCATCATCGCCACCCCCGGACGACTCATCGACCTGGGCGACCGCGGCGAGCTCAACGTCGAGCACCTCGACGTGCTGGTGCTCGACGAGGCCGACCGAATGGCCGACATGGGCTTCATGCCCCAGGTCGAGTGGGTGCTGCGCCGCATCGCCGAGCACGCCCATCAGACCCTGCTCTTCTCCGCCACCTTGGACGGCGCGATCGATCGCCTCGTCAAGCGGTACCTCACCGACCCCGTGTTCCACGAGGTGGCGAGCGACACCCAGACCGTGTCGCTGATGGTGCACCATTTCCTGACGGTGCACCAGATGGACCGAATCAAGGTGGCGGCCACCATCTGCAATTCGATGGACAAGACCCTGATCTTCTGTCGCACCAAGCGCGGCGCCGACCGATTGGTCGAGCAGCTGCAGAAGGAGGGCGTCAACGCCGCCGCCATCCACGGCGACCTTCGCCAGAGCCAGCGCGAGAAGGCCCTAGCCGATTTCTCGGCCGACAAGCTGCCGGTCCTGGTGGCGACCGACGTCGCGGCCCGCGGGCTGCACATCGACGGGGTCGACTGCGTGATGCACTTCGACCCGCCCGAGGACCACAAAGCCTACCTGCACCGTTCGGGCCGCACGGCGCGGGCCGGTTCGACCGGCGTCGTCGTGTCGTTGCTGCTGTGGAACCAGACGATCGACGCCGAGGTGATCATGCGTCGCCTGGCCCTCAAGCGGCCGATCGTGGAGGTCTTCTCGAACGACCCGCACCTGAAGAACCTCGCGGCCTGGGACCCGACAATGGAGGAAGCACTACGGTGAGCAAGAAGAACGCCCTACCCGTCTATTCCTACGACAAGAGGGTCAAGCGCGCCCTGGTCGTGGTGGCGCATCCCGACGACATCGACTTCGGCTCCGCCGGCACGATCGCGACCCTGACCAAGCACGGCGTCGACGTGGCGTACTGCCTCGTGACCTCGGGCGACGCCGGCGGCGACGACTCCTCGCATACCAAGGAGGAGCGTACCGCCATCCGCGAAGCCGAACAGCGTGCGGCGGCCGCCGAGGTCGGGGTCAGCACGCTGACCTTCCTGCACTGGCCCGACGGACAGGTGGAACCCACGCTGCTCCTGCGTCGCGAGATAGCGCGGGTCATCCGCACCCACCGGCCCGACCTCGTGATAACCCAGAGCACCGAGCGAAACTGGGAGCGCATCGGCGTCAGCCATCCCGACCACCTGGCGACCGGCGAAGCCACCATGCGAGCCATCTACCCCGACGCCCGCAATCCTCACGCCTTCCCCGAACTGGTGCGCGAGGGCTTCGAACCCCACGTCGTGTCGACCGTGTGGATCTCGGGGGCCAACCCCACCATGGTCGTCGACATCACAAAGGTCTTCGACCTAAAGTACGCGGCGCTGCGCCGTCACGTCAGCCAGGTCGGCGGGCGAGAGGGCCTCAAGAAGATGCTCAAGAGTTGGGCCCGCCTCAACGCCAGGAACGCCGGGCTTCGCAAGGGCCGCCTTGGCGAGACCTTCAAGGTCGTCAACACCAGATAGGACGCGACGTCCCGGCGCGTCCTATGGTTACCCGATGGGCGCTGACGCACAAAAGGCCGATTCCCGGACCCCCATAGGCCGGCGTCGAAGCACTCACGGGCTCGGTCAGATATTCAATGGCGTCACGCGCGCCAACATGCCAGGCCAGGTGCTGGCCGGCATAACGCTGCTGGCGATCGCCATACCCGAGCAGCTCGCGACGTCGCAACTGGCCGGCGTGCCGGCCTTCACGGCGATGATCGCCTTCATCACGGCCACCCTGGTCTTCGTCGCCTTCGGCTCGAACCCGATCGTGTCGGTGGGCGCCGACTCGACCATCGCCCCCCTCTTCGCCGTGGCCCTGCTGCGCCTGGCCCTTCCGGCTTCGACGCAGTACCTCGAACTGGTGGCCGCGACGGCGCTTATCACCGGTCTTCTGCTGGTGGCGATCGGACTGCTCAAGCTGGGCTGGTTCGCCGACTTCCTCTCCTTGCCGATCGTCGTCGGTTTCCTGAGCGGCATCGGCGTGATCATCATCGTGCACCAGTTGCCGCACGTCTTTGGCATCGCCGGCGGCGGCGACTCGGTGATCCAACGTCTTCAGGCGATCGTCGACAATTTCCACCACGTCAGCCTGTGGTCGATCGTGCTGGCCCTGGGCACCCTGGCGGCGATGACGATCGGGGAGAAGATCAACCCGAGGCTGCCCTGGGCGCTCGGTGCGGTGCTCGTGGGGACCATCCTGTGCGTGTCGCTCTCGCTGGTCAACCACGGTGTGCAGGAACTTGGGTCGGTGATCGTGGGTCTGCCGACGTGGCGGCTTCGTTGGTTCAGCCTGCACGAGTGGAGCGTCATCGTGACGACGTCGCTCACGCTGGTGATCGTCATTATGAGCCAGACCGCGGCGACCGCGCGAACGTCGGCCGACGAGATCGGGGTGGCCGACAACCTGAGCCGCGACTTCGTCGGCGTGGGTCTGGCCAATATCGCCGCCGGGCTCGTCGGGGCTTTCCCCGTCGACGCGAGTCCGGCGCGCACGACCGTCACCCGTCTCGCCGGAGGGCGCACCAAGTTGGTGGGGCTCGTGGCCGCGGCGGGTGCGCTGATCGTCGCGCCCTTCGCCTCGATCGCCCACAGTATCCCGCTCGCCGCTCTCGCGGGGGTGCTGCTCTTCGTGGCCGGACGGCTCATCAAGATCGGACAGCTCCGCGCCATCTGGGCGACCAGTCACGTGGAGTTCGCGCTGGCGATGATCGCGGTCGTGGGTGTCTTGTTGCTGGGCGTCGAGATCGGTCTCGCCCTCGCGGTGGGTCTGGCGATCCTGGATCAGACGTGGCGCTCGGCGCACCCCCAGATGGTGGAGCTCGGCCGCCGCCAGGGCACCACCAGTTGGGAGAACGTCGACGACCAGGACGTCGAGCGCGTCGATCACCTTCTCGTGATCATCTTCACCGCGGACATCTACTTCGCCAACGCCGGCGTGTTCCGTCGCGACCTCTATGAGTTCCTGGCTCAGCAGCCCCAGACCCGTCATCTGGTCATCGACGCGGCGGCCATCGCCAGCATCGATTTCACCGGACTGTCGATGCTGAGCCAGGTCCTAGACGACATGGCCAAGGACGCGATCAGCGTGTCCTTCGCCCGGGCCACCGACCGGGTGCAGCGTCAACTGTCGACGGCACCCGACAAGGCGCTCGGTCGGATCAAGACGTACGACAGCGTGGACGCTGCCGCCAACGCCGCGCAGACCTAGGGCCTGCGACGCCGCAAGGGCCGCGAGGTTATTGCGCGGCCAGTTGACGCAGCACGAAGTTGAGCACACCGCCGTGACGGTAGTACTCGGCCTCGGTGGGCGTGTCGATGCGCAGGCGCGTCTCGAAATCGAACTCTTCGCCGCTGGCCCTCGTGACGTGCAAGGTCACCTTGGGGACCGTCTCTCCCCGGTTGAGCGGTTCGAGGCCGGTGATGTCGAAGACCTCCGTGCCGTCGAGGTTGAAGGTGTCCGCCGACTCGCCGGGCAGATACTGCAGCGGCAGCACGCCCATGCCTACGAGGTTCGAACGATGGATGCGCTCGAAGCTCTCGACGAGCACCGCCTTGACGCCGAGCAGCTTCGTGCCCTTGGCGGCCCAGTCGCGGCTCGAGCCGCTGCCGTACTCCTTGCCGCCCAGGATCATCAGCGGCGTGCCCTCGCGCTCGTAGGCCATGGCGGCGTCGAAGATGGGCATCTGCTCGCCCTCGGGCAGCTTGACCGTGATGCCGCCCTCGGTGTTGGGGGCCATCTGGTTGCGCAGGCGGATATTGGCGAAGGTGCCGCGGACCATGACCTCATGGTTGCCGCGCCGGGTGCCGTAGCTGTTGAAGTCCTGGGCCTTGATGCCGCCGTCGATCAGGTAGAGGCCGGCGGGCACGTTGGGGCGGATGCTGCCCGCCGGGGAGATGTGGTCGGTCGTCACCGAATCGCCGAGCTTGGCCAGCACGCGCGCGCCCTTAATGTCCGCGACAATGCCCGGCTCCAGGGTGAGACCGTCGAAGTACGGCGGCAGCTTGACGTAGGTCGACGCGGGGTCCCAGCTGTAGGTCACGGTGTTGGTGGTGGGCACGTCGCGCCAGCGTTCGTCGCCGCCGAAGGCGCTGGCGTAGCGCTCCTTGAACATCTCGGGGGTCAGCGAGGCGCGGACGCCTTCGGCCACGTCGGCGTCCGTCGGCCAGAGGTCCCTCAGGTACACCGGAAGGCCGTCGGGTCCCTGGCCGAGCGGCTCGGTGCGCAGGTCGATGTCGATCGTGCCCGCCAGGGCGTACGCCACCACCAGCGGCGGGCTGGCGAGGAAGTTCTGCTTGACGTCGGGGTGGATGCGGCCCTCGAAGTTGCGGTTTCCCGACAGCACGGAGACGACCGAGAGGTCGTGTTCGTTGACCGATTCCGAGACGCCAGGAAGAAGCGGTCCGGTGTTGCCGATGCAGGTCGTGCAGCCGAAGCCGGCCAGGTAGAAGCCGAGTTGGTCGAGCGGCTCGACGAGGTCGGCGCGTTCGAGGTAGTCCATCACCACGCGGCTGCCGGGCGCGAGGGAGGTCTTGACCCAGGGTTTCACGCTCAGCCCCCGGTCGATGGCCGCCTTGGCCACCAGACCGGCCGCGATCATCACCGCCGGGTTGGACGTGTTCGTGCACGAGGTGATCGCAGCCACCGTGACGGCGCCGTCGAAGAGGTGTTCGGCCGCGTCGACGCCTTGCACTGAGAGAGGCTCGCGACCCAGTGCCTGGCGGAACGCCCCGCGGGCCTGACTCAAGGAAACCCGGTCCTGGGGGCGCTTGGGCCCGGCCAGGCTCGGCTCCACCGTCGCTAGGTCGAGCTCGACGTACTCCGAATAGATCGGCTCTGCGACGCTCTTGTCGTGCCACAGGCCCTGCGCCCGCGCGTACGCCTCGACGAGTTCCAGGTGCTGGGTCGTGCGCCCGGTGAAGGCCAGGTAGTCGATGGTGACCTGGTCGATCGGAAAGATCGCGCAGGTGGCGCCGTACTCCGGCGACATGTTGCCGATGGTCGCGCGCGTCTCGAGCGACAGCGACGCGACGCCGGGGCCGTGGGCCTCGACGAACTTGCCCACCACGCCGTGGTGGCGCAGCAGCTCGGAGATGGTGAGCACCACGTCGGTCGCCGTGACCCCCTCGCGGGCGGCGCCCACCAGGCGCAGGCCCACCACCGGTGGGATCAGCATCGACGTGGGCTGGCCCAGCATGCCCGCCTCGGCCTCGATGCCGCCGACGCCCCAGCCGAGCACGCCGAGGCCGTTGACCATGGTGGTGTGCGAGTCCGTGCCCACCAGGGTGTCGAGGTACGCCACGCCATCCTGTTCGAAGACCACGCGCGAGAGGTGCTCGAGGTTGACCTGGTGGCAGATGCCCATGCCTGGAGGCACGACCCGGAACTGCTCGAAGGAGCTCTGGGCCCACTTGAGGAAGGTGTAGCGCTCGATGTTGCGCTGGTACTCGATGGCCACGTTCTGCTCGAAGCTCTCGGCCGTGCCGGTGCGCTCGAGGATGACCGAGTGGTCGATGACCAGCTCGACCGGCACCATCGGGTTGATCCTGTCGGGGTCGCCGCCGAGGGCGATGATGGCGTCGCGCATGGCGGCCAGGTCGACCACCGCCGGAACCCCGGTCAGGTCCTGCATGAGGACGCGCTCGGGCGTGAAGGCGATCTCGCGGGCGTCGTCGCCCGCGGCTTCGCCGTGGCGGCCGGGCGTGTCGGCCCATCGGGCGAGCGCCTCGATGTCGCTCGAACGGACCTTGACGCCGTCCTCGTGGCGCAGCAGGTTCTCGAGCAGGACCTTGATGGAGTAGGGCAGCCGCTCGACACCGAAGTCGCGCAGGCCGGCGCACTTGAGGGAGAAGTAGGTGAGCGATCGACCGGGGACATCGAGCGTGCTCTTGGATCCGAAGCTGTCAAGTGAGGGAGTTGTCATGTACCCATTCTGCCGTGTTCTCCAACCCCTCGTTCCAGTCTCGGGAGCCCGCGGGAGCGGCGAAGTGCGAGACTGTTCCCTATGACGTCGACGTACGAATTGGTGAGGAGCCGTCTTCAGAGCGCCTTTGACACGATCATCCCGGGGGCCGACCCAGTGCTGCGGCCGTCGGAGCGCTGCGACTACCAGGCCAACGGCGTCATGGCCCTCGCCAAGCAGGTGGGTCGGCCCCCCAGGGAGGTCGCGAAAGAGATCGTCGAGGCCTGTGACCTCGAGGGCGTGGCCCGCGTCGAGGTGGCCGGCCCGGGATTCCTCAACCTGACGCTCAGCCCGCAGCTGCTCGACTCGCAGCTGCGGACCCTGCTCGACGACGATCGTCTGGGGCGTGAGCGCTCGGCCGCGCCGAAGAGGGTCGTGATCGACTACTCGGCCCCGAACGTGGCGAAGGAACTTCACGTGGGCAGCCTTCGTTCGACCATCATCGGCGACGCCCTGGCGCGGATGTACCGCTTCGCCGGCGACGAGGTCATCGCGCGCAACCACGTGGGCGACTGGGGCACCCCGTTCGGCATGCTGATCGAGCACTTGCTCGACCTCGGCGAGGACGAAGCGGTGGCGTCGCTCTCCATGGGCGACCTCAACGGCTTTTATCAGGCCGCACGAGTGAAGTTCGACGCTGACGACGCCTTCAAGGATCGCAGCCGCGCCCGTGTGGTGACGCTGCAGTCCGGCGACCCTGAGACCCTGCGGCTCTGGAGAATCCTGGTCGATCAGTCGATCGCCTACTTTTCGGATATCTACGACCGACTCGACATCCTGCTGAAGCCCGACGACGCCGTGGGCGAGTCCTACTACAACAGCATGCTCGACGACGTGGTGGCCGACCTCGACGCGGCGGGACTCCTGGTTCAGAGCAACGGCGCGTGGTGCGTCTTCCCGCCGGGCTTCACGAACCGCGAGAACGAGCCGTTGCCGCTCATCGTCAAGAAGAGCGACGAGGGTTTCGGCTACGCCGCGACGGACTTGGCCGCCGTGCGCGACCGGGTGAGCAACCTGCACGCCGACGAGCTGCTCTACGTGGTGGGCACGCCCCAGGCGCAGCACTTCGACATGGTCTACGCGGTCGCGCGGCTGGCCGGCTGGCTACCTGAAGAGGTGCGCTGCGAGCACGTGTCGTTCGGCAACGTGCTCGGACCCGATCGAAGAATGTTCAAGACTCGCAGCGGCGAGAGCGTCCTGCTCGCGGGGCTGGTGGACGAGGCGATTACCCGGGCGGACGACGCGCTGGTGTCGCGCCACGTCGACCTTGACGAGCAGGCGCGCATGGCGCTCGCGGTGGACATCGCGCGCGCGGCGATCAAGTACGCCGACCTCTCGGGGGAACGCCAACACGACTACGTCTTCGACCTCGACCGGATGCTCGCCTTCGAGGGCGACACCGGACCGTACCTCCAGTACGCGCACGCGCGACTACGTTCGATCTTCCGTCGCCTGGGGACGCCGTGGTCGCCTCACGTGAGGTCGTTCGTTTTGGCCAACGAGGCCGAGCGCCACTTGGCCCTCGGACTGCTCGCCTTTCCCGAAGCCTTCGACCTGGCGCTGGCGAGCCTCCAGCCCCATCGACTCTGCAACTATCTCTTCGATCTCGCGCAGCGTTTCACGTCGTTCTACGAGGCCTGCCCCGTGCTGTCGTCGCACGGTGACCTTCTCGACGAACGTCTGGCGCTCTGTGACCTCACGGCGCGGACCTTGAGTCTCGGGCTTTCGCTGCTCGGCATCCACGCGCCCGAGCAGATGTAGGTGCCTCCGAGACCTTCGGGACGCGGCGATAGAGTACGCAGCGAGAGGCGCTCTCGTCGCACTACGAACTAAGGGGAGTCATGCAGGTCAAGGCCGCGATCGTCACCGAGCTCAACGGGCCCTGGCGCACGGAGGTCATCGAGATCGATGAACCGCGCGCCCACGAGGTCAAGGTCAAGATGGCGTTCGCAGGGCTGTGCCACTCCGACGAGCACACCCGGGTCGGCGACATGGCCCCGCCCACCGAAGTGCTCGCCCTCTTCGGGGTCGACTCGATGTTCCCCTACATCGGCGGCCACGAGGGCTCGGGCCTCGTCGAGTCGGTGGGGCCGGAGGTCAGCGGCCTGGCGCCGGGCGACCACGTGTCGGTGTCGTTCATCCCCTCGTGCGGGAAGTGCCAGTACTGCGCCTCCGGCCGTCCTTTCATCTGCGACCTGGGAGCGACGACGCTGGCCGGTCCTATGATCTCGGACGGCACCTGGCGGCATCGTTTCGGCGAGAAGAACCTCAATCGGTACGCACAGCTGGGCACCTTTTCTGAGTACATCGTCGTGCACGAAGCGTCGATCATCAAGATCGACCCCTGGTACGACCTGCGTTCCGCGGCGTTGATCTCCTGCGGGTTGGCCACGGGCTTCGGCTCCTCGGTCACCCGCGGGGGAGTGAAGCCGGGTGACGTGGTGGCCGTGATCGGCTGCGGGGGCGTCGGATCCGGGGCCATCCAGGGTGCCGTGCACGCCGGGGCCCGCGCGGTGATAGCGATCGACACGAATCCGTCCAAGGTCGATCGCGCGATGAGGATCGGCGCCACGCACGCGGCGAGCTCCTCGCTCGAAGCCGCGTTCAGTTTCCTGGGCGAGTTGACGTCGGGCAGGAACTGCGACGTGGTAATCCTCACCCCGGGGCGCCTCACGGGCGAACTGATCGAAGAGGCCCGGAGCATCACCGCCAAAGGCGGCGTGATCGTCGCCACGGCGATCGCCCCCTTCGCGCAAACCCAGGTGAGCCTCAACCTGGCGATGTTCACCCTCCTCAACCAGGAGCTGCGGGGCACCATCTTCGGCTCAGTGGCGCCGCGGGTGCAGATTCCTCGGCTCTTGCGGCTACACCACGAGGGCAAGTTCTTGGTCGACGAGCTGGTGACCCGTGAATACAGCATCGACGAGGTCAACCAGGGGTACCTCGATCTCGCGTCCGGCCAGAACATTCGCGGGGTCGTCCGTTTCTAGCGAGCGGACGGTTATCCCTTCAATCCCAACAACTCCTTCGCGCTCAGCGAGGACTTCGTGATGTGCGGGGTCAGGGCCTGGAGCGACTTCGCCCGCCACGCACCTCGGCCCACGCCCACGCTGTAGGCCAGGTCGTCCGCGAGGGCGAGCGGCACGTCGCTGGCGTGAAAGCGGGTGTGCCGCCAGCGCCATGCCGTGCCCACCGCGAAGATGAGCAGCGCCCGGCGCCTCATTTTCGGGTGGACGGCCGCCAGCAGCACCAGGGGTCCGAAGGTCCTCACGAGTGCCCGGGCCATAGGCCCGCCTGAGCGGAGCATGCCCTTGGTCACCACTTCGCCCGACACGTGTTCGGCGTCGTCGGTGTCGCGCAGTCGCGACTTGAGCGCCCCGCGCGCGACGCGCGCGATGCGAACCCCGATCAGCGGCTTGCCGGCCACGACACTGAGCCACGCCAGCATTGTCCACACGTCGCCACGCAAGGGAGCGGCGCGGCTCCCGTGGCGCTGCGCCAGCGCGCTCGCCGACGTGCCGTAACCGACCCTCTGGTCCCACCAACCTCGCCAGGTGCCGCGCGCGCGGTGCACGACGACGACGCCCGCCATGTAGCGGACCAGCCAACCCTGGTCGGAAAGTCGCCAGACGAGATCGACGTCCTCTCCCACGCGGAGGCCCTCGTCGAAGCCGGTGCCGAAGGCGCTGCGCCGCACCACCAGGCAGGCGCTCGGCACGTAACCAATCGCTCCGCGCGAAACCACCAGACCACTTCGCGCGCCCCTGTCGAGCGGACCGAAGCGCTGCTCGAACAAGTCGCGAAGAGATGACCCCGCACCACCACGGATGCGCGGAGCGATCGCGGCGAGCAGGGGATCGGCGAACTGTGCCGCCAGGCGGGACAGGACGTCGAGGGCATTGTCGACGACGACGTCGACGTCGAGAAACCAGATCAACGGGCGTGAGGTGGCGAGCACCCCGGCGTTGCGCGCCGCGGCGGGGCCTTCATTCGATTCGAGGCGAACCAGTTTCACGCCGAACTGGTTGGCGCATTCGCTGATCAGGATCTCGTGAATGGACCCGTCGTCGACGACGGTGACGTGCAGTCCATCGAGTTGCGACAGCAGCGAATGCAGCGACGCGACGTCGTCGCGCACCGGGATCACCACGTCGATGGTTTCGACGTCCAGGCCGCCGCTGAAAAGTGGATGGACGAGACCCTGTTGGACGAGCGTCCGGGCGAACCGTCCTTCGCCGGCACCCACGACGCCGCCGCCGGACCATCGCTCGGCGACGGCCCGTGATCCGCCGGGCAGCCGCAGCAGCCGCCATGGCGATCCCCCGGCGAGGAGATCGCGATCGAGGAACGCGGCGTCCTCGTCGAGCTCGACGGTCGTGCCCATGGCGAGGGGCGCGTCGACGGGCGCCGGAGCCACGGGCAGAAGGCTGGTCACGTGGGAAGTTTTACATGGTTGGACTTAGGGGTGCGTGGCAGCGGGCAGAATATAGATGTTCGAGGAGGGACCGTGTCGACTGAGACGATTATTGCTGATGAAGAGGTCGTGGAGATCGGGGAAGTGGAGGAGTTGCTCGTCGAGGAGGTCTCGATCGACGGACTCTGCGGGGTCTACTAGAGCGTGCCGTCATCGACGACTTCGGTGTTTGACCCGTCTTTGGCGTGGTCGCTTAGCCCCCAGGTATCGCTTCGCGCCGAGTCCTTCGGCGCGCTCGCGTACCATCACGTCAATCGACGCCTGGTCTTCCTCAAATCGAAGGAGTTGGTCGAACTCGTCGGTTGCCTCGAACGATTTGAAAGTGCGGACGTTGCGATTGACTCAATTGTCGACGAACGCGACCACGCGACCTACGTGAAGGCCCTGGCCTCGTTGGCTGCGTCGGAGATCATCAGTGTGCGCTGACTCGTCTCTGCGCGATCGCTTCGAGCACGGTCTCAATGCGCCCATCTGTCTCACGTGGGAGCTGACCTACGCCTGCAACCTGGCCTGCACGCACTGCCTATCCTCATCCGGTCGGCGCGACCCGCGCGAACTGAATACTGATGAGGCCAAGGCGCTGATCAACGAGATCGCCGTAATGCAGATCTTCTACGTCAACGTCGGCGGCGGTGAACCGATGATCCGCCGCGACTTCTTTGAACTCGTCGAATACGCCGTCTCTAAGAAGGTCGGCGTCAAGTTCTCGACGAACGGCACGCGGATCGACCGCCGCGCTGCGCAACGCCTTGCCAGCACGGATTACCTCGACATACAGATCTCGATCGACGGTGCCGACGCGGGAACCAGCGACAAGATCCGAGGTTCCGGCAGCTACGACGCCGCGCGCCGAGCGATGGATCACCTGAAAGCGGCGAACTTTGGCCCTTTCAAGATATCGGTCGTGGTGACCCGTGACAACGTGGGCCAGCTTGACGACTTCGAGGCGCTCGCCGCGGTGTACGGAGCGCAGTTGCGTCTCACGCGACTTCGACCCTCGGGTCGGGCGGTCGAACTGTGGGAGGAGCTGCATCCGACTCGCTTCCAGAACCGTGAGCTCTACGAGTGGCTGGTTCGGCGGCCGAACGTGCTCACGGGTGACTCGTTCTTCCACCTCTCAGCCCTCGGCGCACCCCTGGACGGCCTCAACCTCTGCGGTGCGGGACGGGTGGTCTGCCTGATCGACCCGGTGGGCGACGTCTACGCCTGCCCCTTCGTCATCCACGAGCAGTTCAAGGCCGGCAACCTCCGCGACGGCGGGTTCGAGAAGGTGTGGCGCGACAGCGAGCTCTTTCGCTCGTTGCGCGAGCCGGGGAACCCCGGGGCGTGCGGTTCGTGCGGTTCCTACGACGCCTGTCGAGGCGGGTGCATGGCGGCCAAGTTCTTCACGGGTCTCGAACTCTCCGACCCCGACCCCGAGTGCGTCTTTGGTCATGGCGAGACGGCCCTAGAGGCGAGGCGCGTGGTGCTTCGACCCCGGTCGTCGCCCGATCATTCGCGCCGGGTGCCCGTTGTCATTTCGACCCGCTGAAAAGGGTGCCAATCCCACTCCGGTAATCTCGTACTCTCGCACTAAGTCATTACGGGAGACACATGGCGTCACAGTGGTTTGAGTCGGTTGCCGAAGCCCAGCGTCGCGCCCAGCACCGACTTCCTCGCTCCGTCTACGGCGCACTGATCGGTGGATCGGAGAAGGGTCTCTCCTCGAAGGACAACCTCGATTCCTTCGATCAGCTGGGCTTCGCACCGCACGTCGCGGGCCTCGCTAGCGACCGTCAAATGGCGACGACGGTCATGGGTCAGTCGTTGTCGATGCCGGTAGTGATCTCGCCCACGGGGGTTCAGGCCGTCCATCCCGACGGCGAGGTGGCGATGGCGAGAGCCGTCGCCACTCGCGGCATTGCCATGGGACTCAGCTCCTTCGCGAGTTGCTCGATCGAGGACGTCTGCCGGGAGGGCGCCCAGGTGCTCTTTCAGATGTACTGGTCGGGGGACCGCGACACGATGGTCCAGCGTCTCACCAGGGCGAAGGAGGCCGGCGCCCAGGGGATCATCCTCACGTTGGACTGGTCTTTCTCCAACGGGCGCGATTGGGGCAGTCCGTGGATACCGGAAAAGATCGACCTCAAGGCCGTGCTCAAGCTGGCACCCCAGGTAATGGCGAGGCCGGCGTGGTTCTGGTCGTTCGCCAGGACCGGTCACCTGCCCACGTTGACCACGCCCAATATGGCGAAGCCGGGCGAGCCATCCCCGACCTTCTTTGGGGCGTATTACGAATGGATGCAGGGCCCGCTGCCCAGTTGGGACGACGTGGCGTGGCTTCGTGCCCAGTGGGAGGGTCCCTTCATGGTCAAAGGCGTCAGTCGGCTCGACGACGCAAAGCGGGTGGTGGACCTGGGCGCGAGCGCGCTGAGCGTCTCCAATCACGGGGGCAACAACTTGGACGGCACGCCCGCCCCGATCCGCTCGCTGCCCGCGGTGGCCGACGCCGTCGGTGACCAAGTCGAGGTGTTATTGGATGGTGGCGTCCGCCGAGGCAGCGACGTGGTCAAAGCGCTGGCCCTTGGCGCCAAGGCCGTCATGATCGGTCGCGCGCCGCTGTGGGGGCTCGCCGTGAACGGTCAGGCCGGGGTGGAGAACGTGCTCGACATTCTGCGCGGGGGGATCGACTCGACCTTGCTGGGACTGGGCAAGTCGAGCGTCGACCAGCTGGACCGTTCCGACGTCGTGGCGCCGCCCGACTTCTACCGGTTGTTGGGTCAATGACTCGCGTCGCCATCGTCACCGGCGCCGCTCGCGGCATCGGCGCGGCCACCGTGGACGCGCTGGTGAACGACGGCTATCGGGTGGTGGCCGTGGACCGCTGCCGCGACATCCCCGAGGTGCCCTACGCGCTGGCCACCCCGGGGGAACTCGACGCGGTCGTGGCACGCCATGGCGACGCGGTGTTGGGACTGGTCGGCGACGTTCGCAGCGCGACTGACATGCAGCTGGCCGTCGAGACGGCGACCCGCCATTTCGGCCGGCTCGATGCGGTGGTGGCGTGCGCGGGCGTGGTGGCGGCGGGCGGACCGCTCTGGGAGGTCTCCGACGCGGCCTGGGACGCGGTCTGGACGGTCAACGTGCTCGGCACGAGACGCCTCATCGAGGCGGCGGCGCCGACGCTGATCGCCAACGGTGTCGCCGCGAACTCCCGGATCGTCGCGGTCGCGTCCGCGGCCGGGACCATGGGGCTTCGACACCTCGCCTCCTACAGCGCGGCGAAGCACGCGGTGGTCGGACTCATCCGCGGGGTGGCCATGGACCTCGCCGAGTACGGCGTGACGGCCAACGTGGTGAGCCCCGGGTCGACCAGGACCGCGATCCTCGAAGCGTCGGCCGCGGTGTACAACCTCGCCAGCGGGGAGGAGTTCGCGGCGCAGCAACCGATTGGACGCCTTATCGAACCGAGTGAAATCGCCCAGGCGATCACGTGGCTCTGTTCGCCGGCGTCGTCGGCCATCACTGGCGCCGATTTCGCGGTCGACGGAGGCATGACGGTCTAACGACGCGGACGGCGTCGGCGACGCCCGGCGCGGCGACGGGGCCGGGCCAAGGGAAAAACCAATGTACGTAGACTCTTTGAAAGAAGAGATTGACCATGAAATTGACGACCGACCGCGCCCTGGATTCGCTGGCTGGGTCATCGTGCACCAGGGCTCGCCAGCTGATCGACGACGCGGAAAGGCGGCGCACGGCGCACGAGCGGGCCAATCGACGGCGCTTCGCGCGACTCCTGCGTGATCGCAGGGCGATCGAGGTCACGATGACCCTGACCGATGAGGTGATGCGCGTCTCCTCGCTCAAGAGCGCCGCGGGGATCCTTCGCCGCGCCGCGCGCCAGGCCTCGGTCGCGGGGTTCGGGACCCTTAACGCCACGGGGCTGCGCCTGGTCGCCGTCGTCTCGCGACCGTTCCCGTCGCTTGCCGTAAGGATGGTGCACGCCAGGGTGCGCGACCTCTCGAAGGACCTCATCCTGGCGAGCGAGTTCCGGCCCCTGGGCCGTCACCTCGCGTCACGAACTGGCGAAGGGATACGTCTCAACATCAACGTGCTCGGCGAGGCGGTGCTGGGCGAAGGCGAGGCCGACGAACGACTGGACCGCGTGCTCGAGATGATGCATCGCGATGACGTGACCTACGTCTCGGTCAAGCTCTCGTCGGTCGTGAGCCAGCTGACCGCCATCGATCATGACGGCTCCCGGGAGCGGGTCTCAACGAAGCTGCGCCTGCTCTACCGCGCGGCGCAGCGCGATGGCGTCTTCGTCAACCTCGACATGGAGGAGTACCGCGACCTGCGCCTCACCGTCGACGCGTTCCGCGCCGTGCTCGAAGAGGCCGAGTTCGAAGCCCTCGACGCGGGGATCGTGCTCCAGGCCTACCTGCCCGATTCACACGCGGCCGCCGATGAGCTGGTGGCCTGGGCGACAGAGCGCCACGCCCGGCGCGGCGGTCACGTCAAGATTCGCCTCGTCAAGGGGGCCAATCTGGCCATGGAGCACGCCGAAGCGCAGTTGCACGGCTGGACACCGGCGCCCTTCGCCACCAAGGCGGAGGTCGACGCGAGCTATCTTCGCCTGCTCGACCTTCTGCTGCGTGAGCAGAACTATCCGGCCATCCGAGTCGGCGTCGCGAGCCACAATCTCTTCGACCTCTCGTGGGCCCTCGAGGTGGCCGCGTTGCGCGGTGTGCTCGATCAACTGGACATCGAGATGCTCGAGGGCATGGCGACCGCCGAGGCGCTGGCCATCGCCAGCAGCGGTGTCAACGTGCTGCTGTACGCACCGGTGACGCGCCAGGACGACTTCGCGGCCGCCGTGGCGTACCTCGTGCGGCGGCTCGACGAGAACACGTCGGACGAGAACTACCTGAAGGCGGCTTTCTACATCGCCGATGACCCCGACGTCTTCGCGGACCAGCGGGGGCGTTTCCTCGCGTCGTTGGAGCTGCGCCATGACGTCTCGCTCACTTCGCGCCGCCACGCGGCACCGGCGTCGCCCTCGAGCGAGGGGTTCGAGAACTGCGTCGACGGCGACCCCACGAATCCCCGTTACGAGCACGACGTGACGTCGGCGCTGGCTCGGATCCGGACCGCGACACCCGGACAGATCCCGTTGGCCATAGGGGACGAACTCGTGGTAGGCGAGCAGTCCGAAGCGGGTCGCGACCCGAACGACCACGGTCGCGAGTGGTACCGCTACAGCGTCGCGACGACCGCGCAGGTCGACGAGGCCCTGCGCGTCGCTGTGGCGGCCCTGCTCGGATGGTCGGCCCGCAGCTGCGACGAGCGCCGCGAGATCCTCTTTCGAGCCGCCTCGGTGATGCAGGAACGTCGCGCCCAGTCGATCGCGGTGATGGCCCGCGACGCCGGCAAGACGGTGGGCGAGGCCGACCCCGAGGTCAGCGAGGCCATCGACTTCGCCCGCTACTACTCGTCGCACGCGCATTTCGAAGGTGAGCCCGCGGCGCTCGGGGTCGTGCTCGTCGTTCCGCCCTGGAACTTTCCCTACGCCATACCCTGCGGAGGGGTCTGCGCCGCGCTCTCAGCCGGCAACACGGTCATCCTCAAGCCGGCGCCGGAGACGGTCGCGACGGCGTGGGAACTGGTCCAGCAGCTCTGGGCCGGGGGTGTGCCGCGCGACGTGTTGCAGTTCCTGCCCGTTCGTGACGACGACACCGGCCGACATCTCATCACCCACGACGACGTGGCCGCCGTAATCCTCACCGGCGCCTTCGACACGGCCGCGCTCTTCACCTCGTGGAAGCCGGACCTCAACCTCCTGGCCGAGACCAGCGGCAAGAACGCCCTGGTGATCACCTCCTACGCCGACATCGACCTGGCGGTGAAGGACGTGGTGCAGTCGGCCTTCGGGCACGCCGGCCAGAAGTGCAGTGCCGCCAGCCTGGCCATCGTCGAGCAGACCATCTACGAGAACCCCATGTTCATCCGCCAGTTGACCGACGCGGTCGAGAGCCTGGTGGTGGGACCGGGCTACGACCTGGCGTCGAGCGTGGGACCCATCATCCGCCGGGCCGAACCGACGCTGGAACGCGCCCTCACCTGGCTCGATCCGGGCGAAGAGTGGTTGGTGCGTCCGTGCCCCCTCGACGAGGAAGAACTGCTCTGGCGTCCCGGCGTGAAGGTCAACGTGCGGCCCGGATCCTGGAGCCACCTCAACGAATGGTTTGGTCCGGTGTTGGGAGTCATGGTGGCCCCGGACTTCATCACCGCCCTCGAATGGCAGAACCAGGTTCCCTACGGGCTGACGGCGGGACTTCATTCCCTGGACGAGGGCGAGTGCCAGTACTGGATCGACCACATCGAGGCCGGGAACCTCTACCTCAACCGGGGCGTCACCGGCGCCGTGGTCAACCGCCAGCCCTTCGGAGGCTGGAAGCGCAGCAGCGTCGGGCCGACGGCCAAGGCCGGGGGGCGCAACTACGTGAACTGCCTGCGACGGTGGCCGCCGCTGCACGACCCGGGAGTGGCGCTCAAGCAGTTGACCGCGTGGTGGCAGGACTACGGCTCCCAGGCCCGCGACGAATCGGGCTTGAGCGTCGAACACAACGTCCAGCGCTACCGCCACGCGCTGGCGCCGATCGTCGTGCGCGTCGATGAGGCGTCCGCGAGCGGCGCCGACTTCGTGCGATCGCTGGCCACCCTCACCGGCGCCTCCGTGACCTTCAGCGCCGCCACAGACTTGCACGACGTGTCCGGGGTGACCGTCGAGACGGTCGATGAGCTCGTGATGAGGTCCTGCGCTGCCTCCAAGGTCCGTTGGCTCAGCCGAGAGACGCCGCCGGTGGCCGCGCTGCTGGAGCGCGGTGTCACCGTCGACCGCCGCCACCTCGCCCAGGCCGGCTTCGTCGAAGGTCCGCGCTGGCTGAGCGAGCAGAGCGTGGCGATGACGCGCCACCGCTACGGCAACGTCAACGCCGGGCCCAAGCCGCTCTGTCGCGGCCTTGGCGACTACTGAGCGAGTGAAGTAAGGTCGTAGTCGCCTCGCGGCAGCGAAGTCGGTGAGATTCCGACGCTGTCCCGCAACTGTAAGTGGCCTTCGTGAGAAGCCCGCAAGCCAGGTCGCCTTCCGCGAGGAGATGTGAAAGACAGCTCTCGAGGTAAGGAGCGGTCGTTCGGATATCCATCCGTCGTCCATCCCACTTCGACGGAAAGGAGATATCCATGTTCAAGACCCTCCGTTTCGTCCTGGCACTCTTAATGGGTGCCTTGGCGTTACCACTACTCAGCGAGTCGCTGGCCGGGGCGGCCGCGGTACCCCGCTGCATCGTGTCGCTCTCGCCCACGGCAACCGAGACGTTGTTCGCCATCGGTGCCGGTCCTCAGGTGCAGGCGGTGGACTCCGATTCGGATTACCCGACCACCGGCCTGCCGTCCAAGCGGATCAACGCCTTCAACCCGAGCGTCGAAGCGATATTGGGGATCTGCAAGTCGAGCGCGTCGCACCCGTCGACCAAGCCCGACCTGGTGGTCATCTCCTACGACGCCAACTCGATCGATCAGAAGCTGACGAGCCAGGGCGTGAAGGTCATCGACCAGGATGCCGCCTCCTCGGTCGCCGCCGCGCTCAGCCAGATCCGCCAGCTAGGCGCGCTGACCGGCCACGCGGCCAAGGCCGACGCCCTGGCCGCGTCGCTCAAGACGACCATCACGGCTGACATCAACGCGGTCCCCGCGCATCCCAGCAAGAAGATCACCGTCTACTACGAGACCGGCACCAACCCCTACTACTCATTGACCAGCCAGACCTTCGTCGGATCGCTCATGAAGTCGCTCGGTCTGGTCAACATCGCCGACGCCGATTCGACGACCGCGGACGCCGGCTACCCCGAGTTGAGTGCGGAGTACATCATCAGCGCCAACCCCAAGCTGATCCTCCTGGCCGGCACCGCCTCGCCGGCCAGTGTCGCCAAACGGCCCGGCTTCGCCAAGGTCAGCGCGGTCGTGAACCACAACGTGGTCGAGCTCAACGCCGACATCTCGTCGCGCTGGGGGCCGCGCCTGGGCCTGCTCATGAACCAACTCACCGCCGTCGTGAAGGCCACCCTCAAAAACGCCACGCTCTGGAAGCAGTAGTGCCGCAGTCCAACCCGCCGACCACCCGCCGCGTGGCGGTGGTGACGATACTGACCCTCGTCGGTCTGTGTCTCGCCGTGGTCTGCGGGTTGGCCATCGGACCGACGCCCATCGGCACCGTGCGGATCCTGGGGTCCGTCTTAAGCCGCGTCGGCATCGGCCACAGCACCCTCGACACCCTGCAGTCGACGATCATCTGGCAGTTGCGGGCCCCTCGCCTGGTGCTCGGGCTGCTGGCGGGAGCCATGCTGTCGGTGGCGGGCGGCACGTATCAGGGAGTCTTTCGCAACCCGTTGGCCGATCCCTACCTCCTGGGCGTCGCGGCCGGCGCCGGCCTGGGCGCGACCTTCGCGATCATGGACATCGGAGGAGGCACCTACACGCCCACGTGGACGCCGTTGATGGCCTTCGCCGGCGCCATGGTGGCGGTGGCGATCACCTGGATCATCGGCGGCCGCGGACTGCGGTCCAGCGCCGCGACACTTATCCTGGCGGGCGTGGCCGTGTCGGCCCTGCTCACCAGCGCGCAGACGTTCCTCCAGCAACAGGCCTCCGCGCAGTCGATCGCCCGGGTCTATATCTGGCTGCTGGGGTCCCTCGCCAGCGCCAACTGGAGTTCCGTCGAGCTGGTGCTGCCCTACGTGCTGGTGTGTTGCGCCATCTGCGTCGCCGCCGGCCGGGCCCTCGACGTCATGAGCGTGGGCGAGGACGAGAGTCGCTCACTCGGGGTGCCCGTTCGACGCGTGCGCCTCATCGTGATTGCGGCGTCGTCGCTCGGCACGGCCGCCATCGTCTCGGCCGTGGGCCTGATCGGGTTCGTGGGCATCATCGTGCCGCACATCGTGCGGCTCCTGGTCGGCACCTCGTACCGCCGGATCCTGCCGATCTCGGTGGCCTTCGGCGCCGCCTTCCTGGTCTTCGCCGACACCATCGCCCGCACGGTGATCGCGCCGTCGGAGCTGCCGCTCGGCGTGGTGACCGCGCTGGTGGGGGCGCCCGTCTTCGTCCTGATCCTGAGCCTTCGTCGACGGATGGTCCAATGAGCATCATCGAGATCGACCACCTGACCGTGAAGGCCGGATCCAAGGTGCTGGTGGCGGACGTGACGCTCAACATCGAAGCCGGCACGTGGTGCACGATCGTCGGTCCCAACGGCGCCGGCAAGACGTCGCTGGTCGAGACCGTGGCCGGGCTCAGGAAGGCCGCCAGCGGATCGGTGCGTATCGACGGCACGGCGCTCGCCACGATGAACGAGCGCGCCCGGGCCCGGGTGGTGTCGCTGGTCCCCCAGCATCCGGAGGTGCCCGTCGGAATGACCGTGAAGGAGTACGTGTCCCTGGGGCGATCCGCCTACCACGGCCTGCTCCATGCGCCGGGCGCCCAGGACCGCCTGATCGTGGAGTCGGTCCTCGAGCGCCTGGCGCTGGTGGAGTTCGCGCAGCGAGACGTCGTGACGCTGTCCGGCGGTGAACGCCAGCGCATGGTGCTGGCGCGCGCCCTCGCGCAGTCGACCACGGTGATCGTGCTCGACGAACCGATCACTGGTCTGGACATGCGCCACCAGATGGAACTGCTGGAGCATCTGAAGTCCCAGGTCGAGCAGCGCGGTCTCACCATCGTCGCCACGATGCACGACCTCACGCTGGCCGGGCAGTTCGCCGATCGGCTGGTCCTGATCAATCACGGTGGCGTCGTGATCGACGGACCGGCACGCGAGGTCGTGCGCAGCGACGAGCTGGCGCAGTGCTACGCCATGACGCTGCGCGTCGTCGACGTCGACGGCGCCGACGTGGTGGTGCCGGTGCGATCGAAGTGATCATTCACCGTCTCGTAACAAGCCGGTAAGGCAAATCCCGTAGACTGGCCGAGAACCGGGGGGATATACGTGCGCCGCACCAGAATTGTTGCCACTATCGGGCCAGCATCCGAGAGCGATCAGGTCATCAAGGACTTGATGGCGGCGGGGGTTGACGTCTTCCGCCTCTCGTTCGCCCATGGTGACATTCCTTCAGGGATCGAACGACTGCGTCGGATCCGGGCCCTGGCACCCGATCTGGCCATCATGGTCGACATTCCAGGACCGAAGATCCGCGCCGGGTCGTTCGGCTCGTCATCGATCGAGCTGCTCCTGGGCTCGGAGATCGAGTTAGTCGAGGGATTCGACGTCCAGTCGACCGAATCGCGGATATCGGTCGAGCGTGAGGGCGTCCTGCCCATGCTCAAGATCGGTGACAAGATCCACATCGGCGACGGCGGCGTGTCGCTCGACGTCATCGCCACCGGCAAGAGCCTCCGGGCCGTGGTCAGTTCGGGCGGCGTCGTCCAAGGCAAGCCCGGCCTGTCGCTACCGTCATCGATCCTGGATGGACGCCTGCCCACCGACGAGGACCGGGAGCGCCTGGAGGCGCTGCGCGGTGAGCCCTTTGACATCCTCGCAATTTCGTTCGTGCGCTCGGCCTTCGACGTCGTCTCGGTGCGCACGGTCCTCTCGCGCAGCGACGTGATGATGATGGCCAAGATCGAGACGAGCGAGGGCATCGAGAACCTCACCGAGATCATCGAGGTGTCCGACGCCATCATGGTGGCGCGCGGCGACCTCGGCGTGCGTCTGCCGATCGAAGAGGTTCCCCACCTGCAGAAGCAGATCGTCCTGCAGGGGATCCGTTACGCGCGCCCGGTGGTGGTGGCAACGCAGATGCTCGAGTCGATGACCCACGCCCAGGTGCCCACCCGCGCTGAGGTCACCGACGTGGCGAACGCCGTCTTGGACGGCGCGAGCGTGGTCATGCTGAGCGGCGAGACCGCGATCGGCGACGACCCGGTAGGCGTTGTCGTGACCATGGACCGCATCATCCGAAGGGCCGAGAAGTCGTTCGACTACCTGGCCTGGGGGACGAACCTTGGCGTGCAGCACATAACCGACACGGCGTCGCACGCGATCCGGATCACCGGCGCCATCACCGGCGCAGCGTGGCGTGCCGCCATGGAAGAGGACGCGGTCGCCATCGTGGCGTGCACCCGATCGGGCATGACCGCGCGAGCGATCTCACGGTTCCGCCCTCCCATGCCGATCGTGGCCATCACGCCCAGTGAGGCCACGGCCCGTCAGATGCGGGGCTCGTGGGGCATCCAGGAGATCTACCTTTCGCCGGCGACCGACATCGGCGACCTCTGTGATTTCGCGGTTACCCAGATAAAACTCTCCGGACTGGCCAGGGCGGGGGACACCGTCGTGGTGATGGCCGGCTCTGCGTCCGGCGGCGCGGCGATCACCGATACCGTGCGCATGATCATCGTTCCCTAGCGCAGAATAGTCAGGCGCGTACCACCACCGATCGAAGGCGCTTCATCAAAAGTGCCGTCGTGCCCCCGCCGGGACTCGAACCCGGGCACATGGCTTCGGAGGCCAATGCTCTATCCGCTGAGCTACGGGGGCGGCGGATAGAGCCTACTGGAGCATCTCCGGGCGCCCTTGACTCGCTGATCAGCCGCGAGGTTCTCTGCGACGCGGTGGCCACGCCATGTCCGGCGCCCCTGTTACGCGATGATCGTGGGAACGGTTGTCTAGAGCACCTTGGAGAGGAAGCTCTGAAGCCGCGCCGACGACGGGTTCACGAGGACGGTGCGCGGATCTCCGGACTCCTCGATAACCCCCGCGTCAAGGAAGTAGACGGTGTTGGCCACCTCGCGAGCGAAATTCATCTCGTGGGTCACGACGATCATCGTCATACCGCTCCGAGCCAAGTCCTTCATCACCTCCAGCACCTCGCCGACGAGCTCCGGGTCGAGCGCGGACGTGGGTTCGTCAAAGAGCATGAGCTTGGGGTCCATGGCCAGCGCGCGGGCGATGGCGACGCGTTGCTGCTGACCGCCCGACAGCTGGCTCGGAAAGTTCGACTCCTTGCCCTCGAGGCCCACGCGGGCCAGGAGTTCACGGGCCTTGCTCTTCGCGGCCTCTGCGTCGATGCCCTTCACCTTCGTCTGGCCGATGGTGATGTTCTCGAGCACGGTGAGATTCTGAAAGAGGTTGAAGCGCTGGAACACCATGCCAATCTGCGCTCGTTGGGCGCAGATCTGCTTGTCGTTTCGCTCGTAGAGCTTGTGGCCGCGAGCCTCGTAGCCCACCAGTTCGCCGTCCACCCGCAGCTCGCCGCTGTCGTGCTTCTCCAAGTGATTGATGCAGCGAAGCAGCGTGCTCTTGCCCGAACCCGAAGGGCCGATGAGGCACGTCACCTCGCCGCTGGCCACGCTCAGGTCGACACCCTTGAGCACTTCGATGCCGGCGTAGGACTTTCGCACGTCGCGGGCCTGAACCATGATGTCGCTCATCGATGCGTCCCCTGTCGATAGAGCTGCGCGTTGCGGAACCGCGCCGCAATTCCGATCGCGTCGAGGCGAAGCCGTTGCAGGGGCGTCGGCGGAGGTACCCGCAGCGCTCCCTTGGCGAAGTGACGCTCTAAGTAGAACTGGCCGATGGAAAGAACCGTGGTCACGATCAGGTACCAGATGCTCGCCACGATGAGCAGCGGCACGATCTCATAGTTCACCGAGTAGATATTCGTGACGGCGCCAAGCAACTCGATGACGCCGGCGGTGCTGGCCAGGGACGTCGTCTTGAGCATGGAGATGACCTCGTTGCCCGTGGTGGGCAGGATCACCCGCATCGCCTGGGGCAGCACCACGTAGCGCAGCGACTGACCCCGACTCATACCCAGCGACGTCGCCGCCTCGGTCTGGCCTTCGTCGACCGCAATGAGGCCCGATCGAGTGATCTCCGAGAAATAGGCCGCTTCGTTGAGCCCCAGTGCGACGACCGCGGAGAAGAAGGGGGTGAAGATCGAGTTGTCGTTGAGGTGCGCGAAGGCGACGTGCGTGAAAGGTATGCCCAGCGTGATTGACGGGTAGAGCGCCGCGATGTTGAACCAGAAGACCAGCTGGACGAGCACCGGCGTGCCGCGGAAGAACCAGGTGTAGGACCACGCCGTGGAAGAGAGAAGCCGGCTATGGGAGAGACGCATGATGGCGAGGATGACGCCCAGAACGATGCCGATGATCATGGCCAGGGCCGTCAGTTCGAGGGTCACCAGCAACCCGTGCAGGACTTCGGAAGAGGTGAAGTAGTGCCACACGATGTTCCAGCTGAATCGCCAGTTGACCACCGGACGACAACTCCGTACGCCATTGGTCGTGTGGCAGGTCGTCTGTCCGTTGGGCACCTTCGAGAAAAGTGTGTGCACCAGCATGACGATGAACAACAGGGCGATCACGCCGCCGATCCATCGGCCGACATGACGAACGGGGACGACCTTGGCCGCTTCGTCCCCGCTCGTTGTCATGGGCTCTTACTTCAGATTCTTAGGAGAGGGCCCCGTTGAGAACTATCTTGCTGGCGGGAATGGCGCCGGCACTCACCCCCCACTTGGCCAGAATCGCGGCGTAGGTGCCGTTGGCGATGAGCGTCTTAAGCGCCGCTTGGATGGCCTTGGCCAAACCTTTGCCGCTGGTCGTCTTAGGGGTGGCGATGCCGTAGGGTGCGACTTCGATCGCGTTGCCCACCAACTTAAAGGCGCCCTTCGAGGTCGACACGACGTAGCCCGCCACCTGGCTGTCGAGGAAGCCGACGTTCGAGTGGCCCGACGAGACCGCCAGGTTTGCTTCGGTCTGGGTGGGGAACGCCGACACGGTCAACTTCTTGGAGGAAGGACACTTTTTGGCCGTGTTGACGGCGTCCTGCTGTTCACTGGTGCCGCTCTCGACCGCAACGTTGAGCCCGCACAGACTCATGAGGCCGGTGAACTTGACGGTGGAGGAGGACTTCGCGTAGACGCCTTCGCCGGCCTGGAAGTAGTCAACGAAGTTGACCTGCTTCTCGCGCGACTTCTCATCGGTGAACGAGGAGTTGCCGATCTGGTACTTGCCCGAGTCGATACCGGCCAGGATGTTGTCGAAGGTGACGTTGTTCTCGTGGATGCTGATCTTGAGCGTCGTCGCGACGGCTTTCAAGAGGTCGATATCGAAACCAACCATCGTCGTGCCGCTCATGGATTCATCGGGCGCGTAGGTGGCATCGGTAGCGACCTGTAGCGTTGTTCCCTTGTAGGCCGACGGCACCAGAGCGGCATCCATGGCGTCGTACTTTCCGCCGATGCTGGAGGCACCGGCGATCACGGTCGAGGCCAGCACCAATGAGGCGATGCCGGTGACGACGAGTGCCTGGCGCACGCGTGTGATTCGTAACATTTGAACTCCCTAGGTTTTCCCACCGAGGTCGGTGTGACCTCCATTGATACCAGATAATGGACGCTTTGGGGACTCGGAGGCCGCCGACGCGCCGCGCGCCGACCACGACGTGGAAATTGGCGCCAAAATGGTCGTCCCTCCGTGCCGTGAGCCGCGCAAGTGGGTCGAAGGACTCGACCGGGCGCGACGAACGAGGTCGCGTGGACGCGGTGCGTTTCCCACGTCCTTGGCGTGAACTTCTAAAGTGCAGGTATGAGCGACGAACCCATTTCCCCTTCGTTGCTCGGTGACAGCGCTGTAGTGAGCGACACTGACGTCACGGTCGGCGGCGCCTCGCTCCGCGACCTCGCCGCGACCTACGGCACGCCGCTCTTCGTCTACGACGAGGTGACACTTCGCCATCGATGCCGCGAGGCGGTCGCGGCCTTCGACGACGGGGTCGCCTTCGCGTCGAAGTCCTTCCTGTGCGGGGCGATGGCTCGATTGGCCTACGAAGAAGGCCTCTGCATCGATGTCGCGACGGGCGGGGAGCTCGACATCGTGCTGCGATCGGGCGTGCCCGCCAATCGCGTCATCGTGCACGGCAACAACAAGTCGCGCCAAGAGGTGGAGCTCGCCCTGCACGCCGGTGTGCATCGGCTGGTGGTTGACAACTTTGACGAGATTGAGCTGCTGCAATCGCTGGTGAACGCTCAACGTCCCCTCCACTGCCTCGTGCGCGTGACGCCCGGTGTCGAGGCGCACACGCACGAGTACGTGCGGACTGGTCAAGAGGACACCAAGTTCGGCTTCTCGGTCGCGACCGGTGAAGCGCGTAAGGCCATCGACCTGCTGCGCGCGATCCCCGGTCTCACGTTGCACGGCGTACACGCGCACATCGGGTCGCAGATCTTCGAGGTGGATGGCTATCGCGAGACCATGGGGATCCTTTCGGCTTTCACGCGCGACGATGACTTTGACGAGCTGTGCGTGGGAGGCGGATTGGGCGTGGCCTACGTCGAGGGCGAGACAGCCGTGACGATCAGCGAGTGGGGCGCCGCGGTGCGCGCGGCGGCGCGCGAGGGCGGGCTGGCCCAGGGCGTGAGGATCATCGCGGAGCCGGGCCGGGCGATCGTGGCCCAGGCGGCGATCACCTTGTACCGCGTGGGTGCCGTGAAGCCGGGGCTGACCCGCACGTACATGGCGGTCGACGGCGGCATGAGCGACAATCCACGTCCCGTGCTCTACGGTTCCGGCTACGAGGCCTTCGACGTCGAGCGTCCTCGTGCCCAGCGGCCCCAGTGCGTTCGACTGGTGGGCAAGCACTGCGAGAGCGGTGACGTCCTGGTCGACGAGGCGTGGTTGCCGGCTCAAACCGGCGTGCACAGCATCATCGCCACGCCCGTCACCGGCGCGTACGGCTACTCGATGGCGTCGAACTACAACCGGGTCCCGCGTCCGGCGGTGGTGTTCGTGTCCGAAGGAGCCGCCCGGCTGGTGTTGCGACGCGAGACCTTCGACGACCTCGCGCGTCTCGAAATGTGAGAGTGGCGCCGAGACCATTGCGGTTAGCCTTGTGAGATGACTACACCGGTCGTTCGAGTCGGCGTTATCGGAGCCGGCTTCGTCGGCGGCGCCCTAATCGCACTGTTGAACGACGGCACGCGCACGGTGGCCTTGGTCGATGCGGCGACGGCGTCGCTCGAAGTCGTGGGCGTGGCGGTCAAGGACATCTCCAAGCCCCGACCGGGCATTTCGCCCGACCTACTCAGCGACGACGCGGCCGCGTTGGCCGCTCGCGCGGACCTCGACATCCTCGTTGAACTGGTGGGCGGGATCGAGCCAGCCCGGTCGTATATCGAGGCGGCGCTCAGAAACGGCGTCTCGGTGGTGACGGCCAACAAGGCCCTGATGGCCCAGTCCGGCACCGCCCTCGCCCAACTCGCGCACCAGAACGGCGCCGACCTCTTCTACGAAGCGGCCGTCGGCGGCGGCATTCCGATCCTGCGGGCCCTGCGCACGTCGCTCGCGGGGGAACGCATCGAGCGGGTCATGGGCATCGTGAACGGCACGACGAATTTCATACTGTCGAAGATGACGAGCGAAGGCAGCGATTACGACGTCGTCCTGAAGGAGGCCCAGGAACTGGGTTACGCCGAATTCGACCCCACCGCCGACGTCGAGGCCTTCGACGCGGCGGCCAAGGTGCAGATCCTCTCCTCGCTGGCCTTCGGCTCGGAGCTCAACGGCGAGGAGATCTCCCGAGAGGGCATCACCAGCGTGCGCGCGATCGACGTCGAGTTCGCCCAGCGTGCTGGTTATGTCATCAAGCTGCTCGGCGTGGCCGAGCGCGTGGGCGAACACGGTCTCTCACGGCGCGCCCACCCCGCGATGGTTCCCGCCGAGCATCCCCTCGCGTCCGTGCACGGGGCGATGAATGCCGTGTTCGTCGAGGGCGCGGTCAGCGGTCCGCTCATGTGGCTGGGCCAGGGTGCGGGCGGCGGCCCGACGGCCACCGCGGTCCTGGGCGACGTCTTGGACGCGGCCCGCAATCGGGTGAGCGGTCGCCATGACGTCCCCTTCAGCGTCGACCCGACCCTGCACAGCGTGAGCGCCGGCGACCTGGCCAGCACCTTCTACATCAGCATCGACGTGCTTGATCAGCCGGGCGTGCTCGCGGCGGTCGCGAGCGTCTTCGGCCAGCACGACGTGTCGATCCAGTCCATGGAGCAGTCCGGATTCGGTGACGAGGCCAGGCTCTCCTTCCTCACCCACGAGGCCCTGACGAAGAACGTTCGCGCCACGATCGACGACTTGTCGCAACTCGCCTCCGTTGATTCGGTGGGCGCCTGCATCCGGGTCATCGGCGAAGGCTCGCGGTGATCGGCTGGAACGGTCTGCTGGCCGAATACCAGCAATGGTTCGACCTGGACGGCGTGGACGACTTCGTCACGCTCCAGGAGGGCAATACGCCGTTGATCCACGCCGACCGCCTGTCCGAGCGCCTCGAGGCGGACGTGTGGCTCAAGTGCGAGGGACTCAACCCCTCGGGATCCTTCAAGGACCGGGGCATGACGATGGCCATCACCAAGGCCAAGGCCAACGGCGCCTCGACCGTGATCTGCGGGTCGACCGGCAACACCTCCGCCGCGGCCGCCGCCTACGCCGCGAAGGCCGGGCTTGACTGCGTGGTGCTGGTGCCCCAGGGCAAGGTGGCCCTCGGCAAGCTGGCCCAGTCGATGGTCTACGGCGCCCGGGTGCTGCAGATAAAGGGCAACTTCGACCAGGCGCTCAACCTGGCGCGCGAACTCACCCAGCACCTGGCGATCACCATCGTGAACTCGATCAACCCGGACCGGATCGAGGGGCAGAAGACCGGTGCCTTCGAGATCGTCGACGTGCTGGGGAAGGCGCCCGACATCCTGGCGATCCCGGTGGGCAACGCCGGTAACATCACCGCCTACTGGCGGGGCTTCACGCAGTACCACTTCGCGGGACGCGCCACGACCCTGCCCAAGATGTGGGGGTTCCAGGCCGCCGGGGCGGCCCCGATCGTCCTGGGCTACCCGGTGGAGAACCCCGAGACGATCGCGACGGCCATCCGCATCGGCAACCCGGCGAGCTGGGTGCCGGCGCTCGAAGTGATCCACGAATCCTTGGGCGACATCCGGGCCGTCACCGATGAGGAGATCATCGACGCCTATCAGTACCTGGCGCGCCATGAGTCGGTGTTCTGCGAGCCCGCGAGCGCCGCGTCGGTGGCGGGTGTCTTGAAATTCGGCGTGCCCCGGGGTTCGACCGTCGTGTGCGTGCTCACCGGCAACGGCCTGAAAGACCCTGATACCGCCGTCTCGACGAGCCAGAGCCCCACGGTCGTGGACGCCACGATCAAGGCGTTGCTGGCTCAACTTTCCTAAAGGTTTACTTTGGCCCTCCGAGCGGCTACACTGCTAGTTGTCGTCCGCGACCGGCCTCTCGCCGACGTGCGGAAATCTTTCCAAGACGGCACTTCTTGAATTTCTTCTCCGTTGCGCTGAACCCATGCGAGCGGCGAGAAAGGAACATTTATGGCTGAAAAGCCCTCCCCAGACAGGTCCGACCTTGAGTCCAAGACCCGTGAAGACCTCCAAACCATCGCCAAAGTGAAGGGCGTCGACGTGACCGCGCGGGCCAGCAAGGCCTCCCTCATCGAAGCCATCATGGGCGAAGTGTCGCCCACCTCGGCGACCTCTTCGGTCGCCACCGAGTCACCCTCGCGGGTCGTGCGATCGAGGCGCACCGTCGCCACGCCGGCCGATGACTTCGACGAACTCGTCAGCGAATTCGCCTCCGAGATCAAAGCCCACGCCAACGGCGCCGACACGGCCGCCGTAGCGACGTCCGCGACCAGCGTCGATTCGACGACCTCGAACGAGTCCATCGTCACCGGTGACCAGGTGGCGAACGACAACGGCGCCGAGCGCCAGCCTCAGCCCCGCGAGCGCCAGAACAGCCAGTCGCGCAACGCGCAACCCCGTGAGTTCACCAACGAACAGGGCGGACGCAACCGACGCAACCGACGCAACCGCAATGGCTCGACCGGGTCCGGCTCGGGATCGGGACGCGAGCGCTTCGGCGGCGAGGCCCAACCCAACGCCGACCAGCCCTACAGCGGCGAGTTGCTCGAGGTCGAGGGGCTCCTCGACTTGCGCGATGACGGCTACGGCTTCTTGCGCACGAAGGGTTTCCACCCTTCGCCCAACGACGTCTACGTGTCGATCAACCAGGTCCGCCGTTACCACCTGCGCAAGGGCGACATGATCGTGGGCGGCTTCCGCCCGGCGGCCTCGAACGAGAAGTATCCCGCGCTACTGCGCGTGGACAGCGTGGCGGGCATCGACCCCGAGGTCGCCCGCCTGCGACCCCGTTTCGAGGACCTGACGCCGCTCTTCCCGGACGAGAAGCTCAAGCTCGAGACCAACGAGGGCAAGCCCGACCCCACCCCGCGCATCGTGGACCTGCTCTGTCCGATCGGCAAGGGCCAGCGCGGACTCATCGTGTCGCCCCCCAAGGCCGGCAAGACCACGGTGATGAAGCAGATCGCCCAGTCGATAGAGGCGAACAACCCCGAAGTGCACCTGATGGTGCTGCTGGTCGACGAGCGTCCCGAAGAGGTGACCGACATGCGCCGCAGCGTCAAGGGCGAGGTCATCGCCTCCACGTTCGACCGCCCGGCCGAGGAGCACACGCACATCGCCGAGCTCTGCATCGAGCGCGCCAAGCGCCTGGTCGAGCAGGGCCGCGACGTCGTGATCATCCTGGACGGCATCACCCGACTGGCTCGCGCCTACAACCTGGCCGCGCCGGCCACGGGACGGATCATGTCCGGTGGCGTCGACTCGGGCGCGCTGTATCCGCCCAAGAAGTTCTTCGGCGCGGCGCGCAACATCGAAGAGGGCGGATCGCTGACGATTCTGGCGAGCGCCCTGGTCGAGACCGGTTCAAAGATGGACGAGGTCATCTTCGAGGAGTTCAAGGGCACCGGCAACATGGAGCTCAAGCTCGACCGACGCCTCGCCGAGCGCCGCCTCTATCCCGCCATCGACGTCAACGGCTCGTCGACCCGCCACGAGGAACTGCTCTTCGACCGCGACCTCCTTCCCCAGGTATGGAAGTTACGCCGCGTGCTCAACGGACTCGCCTCCGAAGGCCGAGAGGCCGCGGGCCTGGAGCTGTTGATCGACAAACTCAAGTCCACGCGCAGCAATGACGAGTTCCTGGCCGAGATCGGCCGGGGCCCGGCTACCACGAGCTGACGAACCTGTAAACTCTCTATTCGCAACAAGGAGCACTCATGAAGCCAGACATTCACCCCAACTACGGCCCCGCGACCGTCACCTGCTCGTGCGGGAACACGTTCACGACGGAGTCGACCAAGTCCGTGATGACGGTGGAACTCTGCAACGAGTGCCACCCCTTCTTCACCGGCAAGCAGAAGCTCGTCGACACTGGTGGGCGCGTCGAGCGCTTCCAGCGCCGCTACGCGCAGAAGACCAACAAGGCGCGCGCTCCCAAGGCTTAGATCGCCGAGCGCTCACCACTTTTCGTGCGCTCCGTAGACGACACCCTTCACGCCCTCCAGGACGAACTTCGCAGCGTCGAAGCCGCCCTCGGCGAGCCCGACGTGGCCAGCGACCTCAACCGACTGCGTGACCTCTCACGTCGCCACAAGGAACTCGCCGAGATCAATACCGCCTGGCTGCGGCTCCAAGCGGCCCAGGAGGACCTCGAGACCGCCAAGGACATGTTCAACGAGTCGAGCGGCGACGACCGCGAGCTCTGGCGCGTCGAGATGAACGCGGCCGAGGAGAAGATTCCCGACCTCGAGACGGCCTTGGAGACCTTGCTGCTGCCGCGCGACCCCAACGTCGGGCGCAACGTGATCCTGGAGATCCGAGGCGCCGAAGGCGGCGAGGAGGCCAACCTCTTCGCGAGCGACCTGGCGGCGATGTATCGCCGCTACGCGACGCTGCGCGGCTGGAAGGTCGAGGTGGTCGAGGAGCGCGAGTCCGAACAGGGCGGCCTCGACGAGGCGATCTATCTCATCAAGGGTGACGACGCGTGGGCCCGACTCGAACAGGAGGCCGGCGTGCATCGCGTCCAGCGCGTGCCCACGACCGAGGCGAAGGGCCGCGTGCACACGTCGTCGGCCACCGTCTCGGTGTTGCCCGAAGCCGAGGAGGTCGACGTGGCCATCGACCCGAGCGACCTCAAGATCGACGTCTACCGTTCATCCGGCCCCGGCGGCCAGAGCGTGAACACCACCGACTCGGCGGTGCGCATCACGCACCTGCCGACCGGCATCGTGGTGTCGATGCAGGACGAGAAGAGCCAGATCCAGAACCGGGCGAAGGCGCTGATCGTGTTGCGGGCGCGACTGCTCAAGGCAGCCCAGGACGCGCAGGCCAACGAACTGGGCGACATCAAGCGGTCCCAACTCGGCAGCGGCGGGCGCAGCGAGAAGATCCGCACCTATAACTTCAAGGAGAATCGGGTCACCGATCACCGCATCAACCTGACCAACTACAGCCTCGATGCGGTGCTGGCGGGCGACCTCGATCCCTACGTCGACGCGCTGCTGGCCGACAAGCGGGCCCGTCAACTGGCCGAGAGTGACGGCCGCTAACCGCGATCTCGTCGCCGAGCTCGTGATCGAAGGGCTCGAGAGACGCGAGGCGCGATGGCTGGTCGACGAATTCGCCGCGGACGGCGACCTGACGGCTTTGCGGGCCGCGGTCGAGCGCCGCAAGCAGGGCGAACCAATCCAGTACGTGCTCGGACACTGGCCCTTTCGCGGGCTGGACCTCGACGTCGACAGTCGCGTGCTCATACCCCGGCCCGAGAGCGAGGAGCTCGTCGGCGTGGCCTTGGCCGAGCTCATCCGACAGGCGGCCGTCGCGCCGTTGATCGTCGACCTGGGCTGCGGTTCGGGGGCCATCGGACTGGCCCTCGTCAGTGAGCTGGCCACGCGCGAGGTCGCCGCGACGTTGGTCGGCGTGGATGAGTCCGCTGACGCACTCGACGTGGCCCGGGCCAACGCCCATAAGCACGGACTTAAGGGCGCGTCGTTCGTGCGCTCGTCGTGGTTCGACGCGATGGATGCGTCGCTCCGTGGAAACGTCGACCTGATCGTGTCCAATCCGCCGTACGTCGGCGCGGACGAGTTGGAGCACCTCGACGCGGTGCTGCGGTTCGAACCGCACGGCGCGATCGTGGCGCCCGACGCCCAAGGCGTCGTGGGCTTCGCCGACCTCAGCACCATCATCACCAACGCGTCCGCGTGGCTATCGACGCGGGGCGTGCTCGTGTGCGAGCATTCGAACCTTCACCGAGACGCGGCCGTCAGCGCGGCGCGGGCCGCCGGTTTCTCGAGCGTCGATGACCTCGACGACATGGCGGGCCACCCTCGCATACTGGTGGCGCGACGATCGTGACGGTCCTGGTGGACGAGAACGAAGCGGTCGGACTGCTGCTCAGCGGCGGCGTGGTCGCGTTGCCCACGGACACCGTCTACGGGCTCGCCGCGTCCCTTCGTTTCCCCGAGGCGGTGGACGCGCTGTTCACGCTCAAGCGCCGGCCCCGCACCGTGGCGTTGCCGGTGCTCGTCAGCTCCGTTGAGCAGATCGAATCCTTGGGCGTCGAGTGGGACGAACGCGCCCGCAGGCTGAGCGGCGCCTTCTGGCCCGGCGCGTTGACCATCGTCGTTGAGGTGCCCCCGCCCCTCGCCACACTGGTGGGCGCCTCGAGCTCGTCGGTCGGCTTTCGTCGCCCCGACGATCAACTCTTGCTCGGGGTGCTGGAACGTTGCGGACCGTTGGCGCTTACG
>JBARBL010000031.1:0-27056 GCA_049793015.1 Acidimicrobiales bacterium
GCCCGGTCGCTACCTCGAGGCCGTCGCCATGGCCGGCGCCGACGGCTGCACCGTGCACGTCGAAGTCGGCTCCCCGGCGTCGCTCATCAGCGACGCCCGGGCCCTGGGCTTGCGCATCGGACTCGCGGCCAACCCGGACACGCCCTTCGAGCGGGTCGCCCCTTTTGTCGCCGACATCGACCTGCTGTTGTTGATGACCGTCTTTCCCGGCTTCGGCGGGCAGTCCTTCATGGGCGACGTCATGTCCAAGGTCACGACCGCGCGGCGCGAGGTCGACGTCAACGGGTTGGCGCTCGATATCGAGGTGGACGGCGGCATCGACCTGACGACGGCGCCGGTGGCCGTGCGTGCGGGTGCCAACGTGTTGGTCGCCGGGTCGGCGATCTTCGCGCGACCGGACCCGCTCGAGGCCGCTGCCGCGCTTCGAGCGGCGGCCCTCACGGGACGTCACTCATGATCACGAACGCTGAACTCATGGGGCGAGCCGTGCAGGTCGGCGAAAAGGCCCGCTACCTCGCGCCGCCCAATCCCTGGGTCGGGGCACTCGTCGTGGGCGAACACGGCGAGGACATCGCCGAGGGGCACACCCAGGTCCCGGGTGAGGCGCACGCGGAAGTCGCGGCGTTGCGCCGCGCGGGCGAGCGCGCTCGCGGGGCGACGATGGTCGTGACGCTTGAACCGTGCTGTCACGTGGGCCGCACGGGTCCGTGTACGGACGCGATCGTGCGCTCCGGCATCAAGCGGGTGATCGTGGGGGCCATCGATCCGGACTCGCGAGTGGCGGGACAAGGCGTGGAGGTGCTGCGCGAGTCGGGTGTGGACGTCGAGGTGGGCGTAGAAGAAGAGGTGGTGCGCGCGCAGTTGGCCGCCTATCTCTGGCAGCGCTCGACGGGCCGACCCTACGTGGTGGCCAAGGTCGCCTCGACGCTCGACGGCGTCGTCGCGATGAACGACGGCACCAGCCAGTGGATCACCGGCGAAGCGGCGCGGCGCGACGCCCACGTGGTGCGCGCGCAGAGCCAGGCCATCATCGTGGGCGCCGGGACCGTGCGCAGCGACGATCCCCGCCTGACCGCTCGTCTCGACGACATCGTGATGGAGCCTTTGCGCGTGGTGCTAGGCCTCGCGCCTGAAGGGGCGAAGGTGAGGCCCTGCCTCGAGCGCAGCGGCGACCTGCGGCCGATCCTCGACGAGCTGGGCCGCCTCGAGGTGCTCCAGGTCCTCGTCGAGGGCGGTCCTACGACGATCAGCGCGTTCTTCGCGGCCGGTCTCGTCAACCACGTGGTCTGGTATCAGGCGCCCGCGTTCGCCGGCAGCGAAGGCACCAAGGCCGCGCTGGTAGGTCTCACCACGCCCACGATCCACGCCCTTCGCCGGGGTCGACTGGTGGACGTGCGTCGAATCGGCGAAGATGTACGCATAGACGTGGAGGTCTGATGGCGCTGTCAACCATAGAAGAAGCGATCGAGCAGCTGCGAAAGGGCGGCATGGTCGTGGTCGTCGACGACGAGGATCGCGAGAACGAAGGCGACCTGATCATGGCCGCCGAGGACGTGACGCCCGAGCACATGGCGTTCTTCCTCGAGCACACCTCGGGCGTGTTCTGCGTGCCCCTGGAGTCAGAGCGCGCCGATCAGCTCCAGCTTCCTTTGATGGTCGTCGCCAACACCGAGGCGCAGCGCACGGCCTTCACGGTGAGCGTCGACTTCCGCCACGGCACCACCACGGGCATCTCCGCCTCCGACCGCGCGGCCACGGTGCGGTCGCTCATCGATCCCCACACGCGGGCCACGGACCTCAACCGACCCGGGCACATTTTCCCTCTGCGGTACCGCGCCGGCGGCGTGCTCAAGCGCGCCGGTCACACCGAGGCGACCGTTGACCTGTGCCGCCTCGCCGGCAAGTTCCCCGGTGGCGTGCTCTGCGAGATCGTCACCGCCGACAAGTCCGGCATGGCCCGACTGCCCGAGCTTGAGGCCTTCACGGCCGCGCACCAGTTGCCATTGATCACCATCGCCGACCTCATCCGCTACCGCCGCCAGCACGAGAAGCTCGTGCGCCGGGTCTCCGAGGCGTCCCTGCCCACGGAGCACGGACTCTTCCAGGCCTACGTCTTCGAATCGATGATTGACGGCGAGCAGCACCTGGCCCTGGTCTACGGCGACATCGCCCAGACGCGCGACGTGCTGGTGCGCGTGCACTCGGAGTGCCTCACCGGCGACGTGATGGGTTCGATGCGCTGCGACTGTGGACCCCAGTTGCAGACGGCCCTGGCCAAGATCGCGGCCGAAGGGGCGGGCGTGCTCGTCTATCTGCGCGGCCACGAGGGCCGCGGCATCGGGCTGGGTCACAAGATACGGGCCTACGCCCTGCAAGAGGACGGTCGCGACACCGTCGACGCCAATATCGAACTCGGGCTGCCGGTCGATTCGCGCGAGTACGGCATCGGTGCGCAGATCCTGGTGGATCTGGGCGTCACGTCGATGCGCCTGATGACCAACAACCCCGTGAAGTACGGCGGCCTCGAAGGCTTCGGCCTCAACATCGCCGAGCGGGTGGCGATTGAAAGCCTGCCCACCGAGTTCAACATCGATTACTTGCGCACCAAGCGCGAGCGAATGGGTCACTTGCTCGGGGGCCTCGATGAGCTCAACTAGCGAGACCGAACTGGATCGCGACGTTCTCGCGGGCCTGGCCTCGAAGGCGGGCGAGAACCTCGAGGGCGCGACGGACGGCCGCGGCCTGAGGGTGGCCATCGTGTGCAGTCGGTTCAACGGCGGGGTGACCACGCGGTTGCTGGCCGGGGCGCTGGACGCCCTGAGCGGGGCCGGGGTCGACCGCTCGGACATCTCGGTCGGCTGGGTGCCGGGAGCTTTTGAGATCCCGCTGCTCGCCCTGGCCTACGCCGACGGTGAGCGTCCCTACGACGCGGTGCTGGTGCTCGGAGCGGTGATCCGCGGCGACACCAGCCACTATGAGATCGTGGCGGGCGAGTGCGCTCGCGGCGTGCAGGACGTGCAGTTGAGCACCCGCGTGCCGGTGGCGTTCGGCGTGCTCACGACCGAGAACGTCGAGCAGGCGCTCGAACGCTCGCGGCCCGACGAGACCAACAAGGGCCGCGAAGCCGCGTTGACGGCGCTGGAGATGGCGTCGGTGCTGCGTCGGGGCTCGCTCTCCAGTACATGACGATCAACGGCGTCGTCACGTCGTTCGACGAGCTTAAGGGATACGGTTATCTGCTCGGCGACGACGGAACCCGGTTCTACTTTCACTGCACCGCCATTGGTGACGGTTCGCGCGTCATCGCGCCGGGCGCCCGCGCGGCGGCCAATCGCTGCGTAGGGCGACTCGGACGCGACGAAGCCGGGGACGTGCGAGCGATTCCTTGACGCGCCACCGCGGGCGACTGGCGCGTCGCGACCTCTAGCGGACCCGCCCCGAGGGCTAACGTTTGAGCATGGATGATCACGGGGACGAGCGTGTTTTGTGCACCGCTGACGCGCTGGTGCTGCGCGGCTACTACGTCCCGTGGGGTTCTAAGACCATCGCCTACAGCTCGATACGGGGGGTCCGCCGGGTGGAACTGGGGGCCTTGAGAGGCCGGGCCAGGATATGGGGCACCGCCAACCCTGGACTGTGGGCCAACTTCGATCCGGCGCGACCGAGGAAGAAGTTCGCGCTGATCCTGGACCTCGGCAAGAAGGTCAAGCCGTTCATCACCCCGGATGACGTCGACGCGGTGGAAGCGCTGATCAGAGACCGAGCTCATCTGGGTCATGACGGCGGGACCCCGACTCGAGGTCCCCTCATTTGACGTGGCCCACACTTGATGCGACGACGACGAACGTGACCATGCATAAGCAGTCGGCGCGCGAGTTGGGCAAGAGGCGGCGCCGACCGGCGACGATCATCGTCGCCACCGTTGTTGGTTCTCTCTTGTGGACGGTCGCTCCGTCCTGGGCGGCCGCGAAGCACCCCCACGCGACGAGCGTCGTGGCGCCATTTCGTCTGGAACAGCCGACGGGAATGACGGTCGCGCCGAACGGCCTGCTCTTCATCGCGGACCAGTCGCTCAACCGGGTGCTGGTGCGTTTCCCTTCGGGTCAGTTGGAGACCGTCGCGGGCACCGGTCTCGCCGGCTTCAGCGGTGACGGTGGTCTTGCGGCCAACGCTCAACTCAACCACCCCGGCGCCATCGCGCTCGCGCCGAACGGCACCATCTTCGTCGCGGACGTCGGGAACCATCGGGTTCGAGCGCTCTTAAATCACGGTCGCATCGCCACCTTCGCGGGCGACGGCGCGTCCAACGCGACCACGTTCAAAGTGGGGACGAAGGCGACCGACGTGGCGATGTCGCCGAGCGGTCTCGCCATTGCTCCCGATGGCCGGCTTTGGGTCACGAGCGGCGAGAACGTCCTGGAACTCTCGGCCTCGGGGGTCATCGTGGCCGTGGTGGAGGTGTCACGGTACTCGGGTGGACCAGTGCCGTTCCAGCCGTGCGATCCCGAGTCCGTCGCCGTCAGTCCGAGCGGCAATCTCTACATCGGCTGTTCCGGGAGCCACCAACTGGTGGAACGCTTGAGCAACGGACACGACAAGATCATCCTGACGTCCTATCGTCCGCACGACTTTCCCGGCCTGGCCTTCTTCAAGGGCGGGGCCCTCGCCATCGCCAATCACGAATCGCTGCAGGCCGTAGTGGGTAACCAGCTGACTACGTTGTTTACGTACAAAGTGTTTGGCAATTCTCAACGGTTCGTGCCCAGCGGCGTGGCCATCTCGTCCAACGGCACGCTCTACATCAACTCACAAGCGGGCGATGGATTCACCTTTGGTGCGGGTTTGGCCAAGGTCACGCCGAGCAATGCGGACCATCTGCTTCGTTACTGGAAAGAGGGCTGAGCTCGACCGCGGTGGTTCGCTCCCTCAGAACCAAAGGACCGCCGCGGCGATCGTGGTGACGACCAACAAGTGACCTAGTGCCCTACGGCCCACGCGGGACCGCGTGGCACGCTTGGAGGGCCGACCAACATTGGAGTTACCGTGCGCCGCAAGACCTTGGACCTACTGCTCGTGTGGCTCGGTGGGCTGCTCACCGTCATGCTGTTGGTGGCAGGCGCCGGTCTGCTCTTCGGAGCCAACTTCACCAGTTCTTCGGTTACCACGCAACTGGCTCAGCAGAAGGTCTACTTCGACAGCAAGGCCGCCCTCAACGCCGAGGGGCCCGCGGTATCGACGTACCTGGACCAGTACGCCGGCCAGCAACTCCTCACGGGCGCCCAGGCCCAGGCCTACGCCAACCACTTCATCCAGGTGCACCTCGACGCCATCGACCACGGCAAGACCTACGCTCAGGCGAGCACCGCCTGCGACCTGGCGCCGACCACCGCGTGCAACGCGCAGGACCAACTTCTCTTCGAAGGCTCGACCACGCGCGGACTCCTGCTCAACGCCTACGCCTTCGGCACCATCGCCACGATCGCTCTCTACGCGGCGTGGGCTTGTTTCGTGTTGGCGCTCTTCATGCTGGTCTTGACGCTGCTCGGCCTGCGTCACTATCGCCAGACTGACCCGGCGGACATCATCTAGCGCCGACTGCTTCGTCGCGAGAGCCCGGGCCCCCTCCCGGGCTCTCGCGCGATTGTCCCGGAGGCGCCTTCGTGGCGCCGTCTCGGTTCGCCAGGTCATGACCGCCACGCGAACTCGTGTGGCACACTGTCGTCATGCGACCACTACGCCTCAACAGCGCCCAGCGGGTGGTGATCGTGATCGGTGTCGGCGCGGCGCTGCTGTTCTTCGGCGACTGGGTGACCTCACTGGGGAGCCGATCATTCACGGGGTGGACGGGCTACGCACCGCTGCAGAGCACCTACGTGCCCTACCTGGGGGGACTGCACCCCTGGGCGCGGCTCGTGATCTGGTTGGCGCTCATTGCGCTGTGGCTCGCGATGTCGATCGCGCTCTTGCGTTCGACGCCAAGTGGTCCGGCCGACCGGTCGTAGGACCTACCCGGTCCCTTTGGGCGCGGACGCCGCCGCGCGAACGTAGAGCTGCTGGACCTCGGCCAGCGCGCTGCGGTAAATGGCCACGTTCTCACCCAGACGCTGGTCCCCGGTCTTGAGCATCGCCGCCACGATGTCGATGGTCAGCTGGGCCTGGGGCAGTTGCGCCGGGGTCGCGGCCAGATGCACCGCGGCCAATTGGATCAGGTGGAAGACGTAGTTGCCGAGGATCAGTTCGACGGGAGTCGAGAGCAGCAGTTCGATCTCGTCGTCCTCGGCGGTGTTTTCGCTCGGCGCAGGCTCATCCGTCACTCAGATTAAGGTAGTCGCCTCGCCGAGGGCGTGCTCGTGGCGGGCCCCCGAGGGCCTTCTGCTACTGTGGTGGAGCAGTTCAGCAAGTGAGGTTGGCATCGCCGACGTCCACCTAGGCACGAAGAGTGCACGGGTTCCCAGGAGTTTTGCGCCCCGCTTGCCGTGGCGGCACCAACGTGGTGTCGCGTAGAGCGAGGAGAGCATTATCGCAACAGTGCCTGGAGACCACCGAGTCAACGAACGCATCCGCGTGGACAGCATTCGTCTCATTGATAACGAAGGTAATCAACGTGGCGTAGTAACGACCCGCGAAGCGCTGGAGTTGGCTCGCAGTCTGGATCTGGACCTCGTGGAGATTGCCCCGACGGCAAGTCCGCCCGTATGCCGCATCATGGACTACGGCAAGTTCAAGTTCGATGAGGCCCAAAAGGCCAAGGAGTCGCGTCGAAAGACCCTCAACGTAGGCGTCAAGGAGATGAAGTACCGTCCGAAGATCGGGCCCGGCGACTTCGACACCAAGACCCGCCTGGTAGAGCGATTCCTTACTGAAGGTCACAAGGTGAAGGTCACCATCATGTTCCGGGGCCGCGAGTCGGCCCACCCTGAGCTCGGTGCCAGGATCCTGGACCGCATCGTCGAGAAGTTGGCCGACATCGCCAAGGTGGAATCGGCGCCCAAGCTGGACGGACGAAACATGATCATGGTGCTGGGACCGGACAAGAAGGCCAAACCCAAGGGCGACGAGGCGGCCAAGCCGGCGCCCAAGGCCGTGGCGGTCGCCGCAGTGGCGGCGCCCCAAGAGATCGTGCAACAAGAAGTCGTGCCGAGCGTATCGGGCGAAGGAACGCTAGAGGAGAGTTGAAATGCCGAAGATGAAGACAGACAGCGGGGCCAAGAAGCGCATCAAGGTCACCGGCACCGGTCGACTGCGACGTCGCAAGGCCTTCCGCGGCCATCTGATGGAGGGGAAGTCGTCCGTGCGCGCGCGCCGGCTCGGCCGCGACACCGATATCTCTCCGGGCCTCGAGAAGAACGTCAAGAAGATGATGGGCCTGTAGAGGGCGAGTAGGAGAGGAACTGACATGGCACGAGTAAAGAGGGCGGTCAACGCCAAGAAGCACCACAAGGCGATACTGGAAGAAGCCAAGGGCTACTACGGCGACCGCAGCCGCACCTTCCGCGCCGCCAACCAGGCGGTCCAGCACTCGGGGGTCTACGCCTTTCGCGACCGACGCGCTCGTAAGGGCGAGTTCCGCAAGCTGTGGATCCAGCGCATCAACGCAGGCACCCGCGCGCACGGCATGAGCTACAGCCGCTTCATCGCGGGGCTCAACGCCGCCGGCATCGAAGTCGACCGCCGGATCCTGGCGGACCTGGCGGTCAACGACAGCGCCGCCTTCGGTGCCATCGTGGCCCAAGCCAGCGACGCCCTCTCGAAGTAGGTTCCTGATCGAGGCGTTGGGGTCGTCACACCAGCGAGTTCGCCGGCTGCGGCGTCTCGTGCAGAAGCGCTCCTTGCGATGGAGCGAAGGCGTCTGTGTCCTCGAGGGTCCTGATCTGATCGACGCCGCGCTCGATGCCGGTGTCGAGTTCGAGGCGCTGTACGTGGACAGCACCGGTCCGACCAACGCCGCGATTGAGTCGAGCATCGCGCACGCGGTGCGCGCCGGCGTGCGCGTGTTCGGGCTGGCCGGGGGAGTCCTCGGCCAGGTCGCCGACGCCAGCACCCCCCAGCCCCTGCTCGGCGCGGTTCGCTTCGTCGTGGTGGACCTCTCGTCGATCCCCGCTAGCGGTCTGGTCCTCGTGCTGCACGACGTACGTGACCCCGGCAACGCGGGCACGATCATCCGTTCCGCCGATGCCGCGGGGGTCACGGCGGTAGTTTTCACCGGTCAATCGGTTGATCCCTTCAACCCCAAGACGCTCCGCGCGACGGCCGGATCCATCTTCCGCCTGCCGGTGTGCGTCAGCGACCTCGCCACGACCCTCGAGCACTTCGCGGCCTCGGGCGCGGCCACCTACGCAACGGTCGTGCGGGGCGGGCGAGGCTATCGCGAGGTCGACTTCACGCCCGCGTCGGTCGTGGTCATCGGCAACGAGGCAGAGGGACTCGACGACGTCGCGGTCGCGGCGTGCCACTCCTCGATCAGCATCCCGATGGCCGGCCGGGGCGAGTCACTCAACGCCGGCGTCGCGGCGTCGCTGATCGCCTTCGAGGCCCTGTGGCAGCGCCAAGGCGCCCTATCGACACCTCGACCACCTAGCCTTACTGAGACATGACGTCCTCACCATTGGAGAACCTGGCCGCGCAGAAGGCCGAGCTGCTGGGCTTGATCGACTCGTTCTCGACGCTCGACGCCTTGCGCGAGGCCGAGCCCGGGATCACGGGAAAACGCTCGATTCTCTCGGCGCTCCAGAAATCCCTCGGTTCGCTCCCGCCCGACGAACGGGCCCCCGCCGGTGCGCTCCTGCAGGAGGCGCGCCGCGAGGTGGAGGCGGCGCTCGAACGCAAGCGCGAGGACCTATCTCGCTCGGCGCGCGTCGCGTCGTTGGAAACGGACCGGATGGACCTTGGCGACGTGGTCGTCGCGGCCACCAGGGTTCCGCTGAGTGCGGGCCACCCCGGACTCATCACCAGCACCCAGCGAGAACTCGAGGACGTCTTCGTGGGCATGGGCTTCACCGTGGCCGATGGGCCGGAGGTCGAAAGCGACTGGTACAACTTCGAGGCCCTCAACATTCCGCCCGCCCACCCCGCCCGGGGATTATGGGACACCTTCTACGTCGACCTCGGCGACCCCGAGACGGTGGTGCTGCGCACGCACACGTCCCCGACCCAGATACACCTGATGGAGGAGGCGGTGGCCGCAGACAGCCTGCCCATCCACTCGGTGATGCCGGGACGCTGCTTTCGCCGCGACACCCCGGACTCGAGCCACCTGGCGACCTTCCACCAGATCGAAGGGCTGGTGGTCGACCGGGGCATCACCTTCGCCGACTTGGCCGGCGTCATCGAGACGTTCACGCGCGCCTATTTCGGCGCCGGCATCGAATCACGGCTCCGTCCCGGATTCTTCCCCTTCACCGAGCCCTCGGCCGAGTTCGAGATCACCTGCACCATCTGTCGAGGGGAGGGCTGTCGCACCTGCTCCTTGACCGGTTGGCTGGAGCTCGGAGGTTCGGGCATGCTCGATCCGGCGGTGCTCGCCGCGGTGGGGATCGACGGCGACGAATGGAGCGGCTTCGCCTTCGGCTTCGGCATCGACCGTTGCGCCCAGATGCGCCACCAGATCGGCGACATGCGGGCGCTCATCGACAACGACGTGCGCTTCCTCAGGCAGTTCTCGTGAAGATTCCCCTGTCGTGGCTGCGTGAGTTCGTCGACCTTCCCGAGACGGCCGACGAGCTACGTCCCACCCTCGACGACCTCGGGTTGGTCGTGGAGGGCATCGAGCGCGTGGGCGAGGGCCTCGACGACGTGATCGTGGCGCGCATCGACGAGATCCGCGACATCGAAGGAGCCGATCGCGTGCGTCTGGTGGTGGTCGACGCCGGGGACGGGCCGCTCGAGATCGTCTGCGGCGCGACCAACTTCGCCTTGGGCGACCACGTGCCGCTGGCCCCGGTGGGCGCGATGCTGCCCGACGGCTTCGTCATCACCCAACGAACGATGCGCGGCGTGACCTCCAACGGCATGCTCTGTTCGGGCCGAGAACTGGGGCTCAGCGACGACCATCGGGGGCTCCTGGTGCTCGACGCGCTGACCACCCCGCGGGTGGGCGAGGGTCTGCGCGAGGCACTCGGCATCGAACCGGACGCGATCTTCGACATCTCGGTCGAAGGCAACCGGCCGGACGCCTGGTCGGTCGAGGGCGTCGCGAGGGACCTGGCGACGCGCCTGGGACGAGCGCTGCGCGAGCCGACCATCGCTGCGCCCAACGTCGCGACGACCAGCGAGTCATTCGCCCAGGCCGGCATCGACGCCCCCGAGCTCTGCGGCCGTCTGACCGTGTCCGTGCTGCGACGGGTCACGGTCGCGCCCTCGCCCGCGTGGATCGCGCGGCGCCTCGAGAGCGCCGGCATGCGGTCGATCTCCAACGTGGTCGACGCCTCGAACTTCGTGATGCTCGAGCTCGGCCAGCCGACTCATCCCTACGACGCCGCCTTCGTGGCCGGCCAGACCATCCGGGTGCGGCGCGCGCGAAGTGGCGAGTCGCTGCAAACCCTCGATGGCGTGACGCGCGAACTCGCCAAGGCGGGCCGGGGATTGGGCGATACGGGCGAGGACTGCGTCATCGTCGACGGCGACGATCAGCTGCTGGGGTTGGCCGGCATCATGGGTGGTGCCTCGAGCGAGATAAGTGATTCCACCGTCGACGTGCTGGTCGAGGCGGCCTACTTCGATCCCATGACCATCGCGCGCTCCTCCAAGCGCCACGGCCTGCGCAGCGAGGCGTCGAACCGGTTTGAACGCGGCGTCGATCCCCAGGGCGCCCTGCGGGCGGTGGCCCGCTTCGTCGAGCTGCTGCGCGAGAGCATCCCGGACCTCGAATGGTACGCCGCCCCGCTCGACGTGTGGGGGCAGGTACCGGTGCCGTCGATGGTGGAGCTGCGTGACGGCGACATCGAGCGTGCCCTCGGTGCGGCGATCTCGCTCGAGGAGTCCGCCACGATTCTTCGGGGCCTCGGCTTCGTGGTGGCCGGTGGCGACGAGGGCCTCGTCGTCACGGCGCCCTCGTCGCGCCCCGACGTGAGAAGCGGCGCGGCCGGACGCGCCGACGTCATCGAGGAGATAGCGCGGCTGCACAGTTACCTGCGGCTGCCCCGCCACACGCCAACCTGGCCCGAACCGGGCGGACTCAACGACCGACAGCGGCTGCGCCGGGTGATCCAGGACGTGGTGGTGGACCTGGGCGCCAACGTCGTGTGGACGCCCTCCCTGGGCAGCGACAGTGACTTCGACCTGCTCCACCCCGGAGTGCCCCGGGTGCGCATCACCAACCCGCTCGTCTCGGACGAGTCGGTGCTGCGCGCCAGCATGCTGGTGGGCCTGGTGAGGGCGTGGGGCAAGAACGTCGAACGAGGCGTCGGCAACGTGGTCTTGGCCGAACTGGGCACGGTGTTCGCCCACCCCGACGCGACCGAACATCCGCGACACACCAGAGGGGGCGTCGGCGGCACGACGACGCTGCGGCTGCCCCAGGAGAACGAGCGGCTGACGTTGGTCCTCGGACGCGCGGCCGACGACGCGGCCAGCGCCGTGGCTTTGTGGGCGGCGCTCGGTGAGCGCCTCGGGCTCGCCGAGGTAGTCGTGCGTAGTTGCGACGACGGTCCCGCCGGTTTCCATCCGTCCCGGGTGGCGGCGTTGGTCGACCACGCGACGTCGGCCACGCTGGGATACGTGGGGGAGGTCGACCCGCAACTCGTCGTCACCCTCGTGCCGTCGCTGATCAACCGGCGCCTCGGTGCCGTCGACCTCGACCTCGACGTCCTGGCCGACGTCTCACTCGCGACGCGTCGCAGTCAGTTCGTCACCATGCCGAGTCGTTATCCGAGCGCCGTGGTGGACCTGGCGCTGGTTACGCCGGACGAGGTGCACGCCCAGGACCTGGCCCACGCGCTGCGCGCGGCCTCAGAACTGGTGGAGGAGGTGACGCTCTTCGACGTCTATCGGGGGGCCAACCTCGCGCCGGGAACCCGCAGCCTCGCCTACAGCGTGCGTTTCAGTTCGAACGAGCGCACGCTGAGCGACGAAGAGGTGAGCGGCGCGCGAGAGGTCCTGATCGAGCGCGCCCGGACCCTGGGGGCCACGCTGCGTTAGCCAAAGGTGAAGTCGTAGGCCTCGAGGCCTCGCGAGAACTGGAGGTTCAAGAGCCCGTCGGCGTCGGTGCCCTGCGTGAGCAGCGTGTAGAGGCGCGCGTAGCCCGACACCCGGATGGTCTTGACGTAGACCCCGTTGAGCGACTCTCGAATCGTGCCGTCACCGTTGAGCACCAGGTAGACATCGTTGGCTTTGAAGCTGAGGGTGAGCTGGGAGTCGCCCTCCGCGACGATCTGCTGGTTCTTGGTGAGCCACCGACCCGAGAGCGCGTAGCTGGGCAGGGGGATCGACGTGGGGAAGTGATAGACGGCGTTCTCGTTGTCCACCGGCTCCGCGCCATCGAGGTACTGCGAACGCTCGGCCCCGAGATAGGTCTCGGGACTGGTCTCCTGCGTCGGCGTGAGGTCGGCGATCTTGGTGGAGGGCGGCAGGATGGCGTCGGGGTTGGCGCTCCTTAGGAGGGACCGAATGAGGTTCTCGTCGGCGCCGTAGTTGCCCTCGCCGTAGTCCACGTGGCGGATAACCCCTTGGGCGTCGATGAGGTACTCGCCCGGCCAGTAGTTGTTGCGGTAGGCGCTCCAGGTGGCCAGGTTGTTGTCCACGGCCACGGGGTACTTGACCCCGAGGCTCTTGATCGCCGCGGTGATGTTGCTCAGCACGTGCTCGAAGGCGAACTCGGGCGACTGCACGCCGATGACGTCGAAGCCGTCGTCGTGGTATCGCTGGTACCAGGCCTCCACGTGGGGGAGCGTTCGCTGGCAGTTGATGCACGAGTAGGTCCAGAAGTCCACCAGCACGACGTGCCCGCGCAGGCCCTTCAGCGTCAGCGGCTGGCCGCCCTTCGTGTTGAGCCATGTGGTGATGCCCGTGAACTGCGGCGCGGCCCCGCACTTGGAGAGTCCCTGGGAATAGCCGGACGCGGCGTAGCGTTCGCACGTGGTGAGCGAGCCGTTGTTGGCTTTGGCGTAGCTCAACTTGTTGAGCTGGTCGAAGGCGAACGAGTTCCCTTCGACGTGGTGCTGGAGCGCGTTGGTGTAGCCAGGGACGAGCTTCTGCACGCCGCTGGTGAGATTGAAGCTCAGGGCGACGCCCATCACGATGAGCAGCGCGCCGCCTACCGGGCGCAGATGACGCGCGCGCCGGGAGAGGCCGCGGTTGCGTTCGATCAACCGGTCCCCGGCCAGCGCGATGCAGAGCAGGGGCACCGCCGCGCCGGCGGCGAAGACGAAGCTCAGCAGCAGGCCGTAGAAACTGATGCGGTGGTGCGCCCCCAGGGTGGTAATGGCCGTCAGCACCGGTCCCGCACAGGGCACGAACACCGCGCCCAGGCCCAGGCCGAAGAGGAACGCGGACCCTCCGGCGCGCGGCGCCGCCCGGGCGAGGCGGGCGAAGGGTCGTTCAAGCATCCTCTCGAGTCGCGGGACCAGGAGTCCCACCCCGAAGAGGAACAGCAACACGAGGCCGAGGTCTCGCAGCAGATCCTGTGGCAGACCCAGGGCGCTCAGCACCACCGACCCGAGTTCACTGATGAGCGCGAAGCTGATGACCAGGCCCGCCACGACGGTCACGTCGCGGCGACGCCGTGCCCGGAAGGGATGGTCGCCGTCGCGCACCGGATCGGTCCACCCCACGAAGACCACGGGCAGGATCGGCAAGATGCAGGGAGAGATGCCAGCGATCATCCCGGCGACGAATCCGATGGCCAACAGGCCGATCACGACAGCGCCGCCGTTTGCATCACGCACCACAATACGGTGCCCACTTCTCGTGCGGGGCGCGCAAATGGTCGAACGGGGCAAGATTTACGAGTAATTTATGCGAGTGATTGAGTTCGTTCCGCTTTCGGACGAAGGCCGGCGATTCAGCACCAATCGCCGCGTGCGCCTGTCCGACTGCGGCCCCGACGGCCGGCTTCGCCTCGACGGCGTCGCCCGCTACCTCCAAGACATCGGCAGCGACGACTGGGACGACGTCGACGCCAGCTCGGAGTTCACGTGGGTGGTGCGCCGCACGGCGATTCGACTCGTCGACGGGGGGCGCTGGCCAACGCTCGGTGAGTGGGTGGCGCTGACAACCTGGTGCGGCGGCACCGGGGCGGCGTGGGCCGAGCGGCGCACCAACGTCGCCCTGTCCAACCAGGTCATGGTGGAGACCGCGTCCTTGTGGGTGCCGGTCAACGAGTCCGGGCAGCCCCAACGGCTCCCCGGTTACTTCCTCGACCTCTACGGCGTGGCGGCCAAGGGACGGCGGATCTCGGGAAAGGTAACGCGCAGCTCGCCGCCGAGCGACGCCGTGCAACGGCCGTGGCCGCTTCGCCGCAGCGACGTGGACATCGTCGATCACGTCAACAACGCGGCCATCTGGCAGGCGGCCTACGAAGCCGTTGACGGGCCGGTGCGCGAGGCGATGCTCACCTTCCACGGACCCGTGCTGTTGAGCGACGCCATCACGATGTTCACGGTCCCCGGGAAGCTGTGGCTCGTCATCGAGGGCGCCGTGAGCGTGTCCGGCGAGTACGTCTAGACGCTCACCGTTTCCCGGCGGCTGGTGGCCAGGACGCAACCCAGTAGCACCAGGGGGAATCCCACCACGATGCCGGCCGTCAGCGGCTCGTTGAGCAGCGCGATGCCGAGCACCACTGCGATGGCGGTATTGAAGTACGTCACCACGACGCTACGGGTCGAGCCGACCTCCTTCACCAGTTCGAAGAAGGTGAGGAAGGCCACGGCCGTGCACACCACCGAGAGCACGGCCACGCAGGCCCAGGTCTCGCCCGAGATGTGCTGGGGCCAGTGCAGGAGGGTCCACGGCAACCAGCAGAGGGCCACCACCGACGTGGCGCCCGCGACCACGACCGGACCCGGCACGTGAGTGAGCTTGGTGGCGAGGATGATCGGCCCCACGGTGTAGCCGAGGGCCACGATCATCATGAACCCGATCCAGGTGATGGACCCGCCCTTGAGGTCCAGACCAACCAGGAACGCCACGCCTAGGGCCCCGATAGCCAAGCCCACCATGCGGCGGGCGTCGATGCGGTCCTCGGTGCGTCGGATGCGTTGAGCAACGACCGCGAAGAGCGGCACCGCGCAGATCAGCAAACTGGTGAGCGAACTGGTGATGTGCTTCTCCGAGGTCGACATCAAGAACCAGGGGATCCCGAACTCGACGACCCCGAAGGTGGCGATCCAGAAGAAGTTCTTGCGCAGCAAGGGCAGTTGCCCGCGCGAGGCGATCAGGGGAATGAGCATCAGGGCCGCCGGCAGCGTTCGTCCAAACACCAGGTCGCCGGGATTGAGGTGGCGCACCGCCACCCGGATCAAGAGGTACGGGATTCCCCAGATGACGGCCATCGCCAGAAAGAGGAGCCAGCCGCGCTTCGACACGCGGCCATCCTACTGGCCCGCCGCGAGACTTGCATTTTTATCATGCCGTATGCATAAAATGTCATATGAGGATTGCCGTGATTGGAGCGACCGGTTACGCGGGCGCGGAGTTGCTGCGCCTGAGCGCCGACCACCCGGACCTCGACGTCGTCCTGGCGACCGGGGAGTCCAACGCGGGCAAGCGGGTGGGCGAACTCGTGCCGGCCCTCGCGGCGTTGTATCCCTCGATGGTCTTCGAGCCAGTGTCCGCGCTGGCGGACGCCGAGGTCGACGTGGCGTTCGTGGCCCTGCCCCACGGCCAAAGCCAGATGCTCGTTCCCGATCTCCTGGCTCGCGAGATCCAGGTGGTGGATCTGGGCGGTGACTTTCGTCTCAGGAGCGTCGAGTCCTACGAGCAGTGGTACGGCGCGACGCATCTCGCGCCGGCGCTGCTGGCGTCCCCGACCTACGGGCTGGTTGAACGGCATCGCGCCGAGTTGGCGGGCGCGTCGTTCATCACGGTGCCGGGCTGTTATCCCACGGCCAGCGCCCTGGCCATCGGACCTTTTGTCGACCGCGGTCACATCGCGCACACCGGCATCGTGATCAACGCCTTGAGCGGTGTCTCGGGGGCCGGGCGAGCCGCGAGTGATCGACTGCACTTCGGGCGACTGGCCGCCAACGCCGAGGCGTACGGGCTGCTCGATCATCGACACACGCCCGAGATCGAACAGGAGCTCGAGGCGCAGGTGATCTTCACCCCGCACCTCCTGCCCGTCAGCCGCGGCATGCTGGTGACGGCCTACGGCCGGCTGGCCGACGAGTCAGCGTCGTTCACGACCCACGACGCGCTGAACGTGCTTCGCGAGACCTACGCGGACGATCCCTTCGTCGTGGTGACGGTCGAGCCGCCCGCGCTCAAGGATCCCGTGGGCAGCAACCTGTGCTTCGTGAGCGCCCGGGTCGATCCGCGCACCGGGTGGGTGGTCATGATGAGTTCGCTCGACAACCTTATTAAGGGCGCGGCGGGGCAGGCGGTCCAGGCTTGGAACGTCGCGACCGGTCGCGATGAAACGCTCGGGCTGGCGCGGGCGGGGGTGACCCCGTGAGCGGCCTGGTGGTGAAGCTGGGCGGGCACGCCCTGGACACGCTCGCCCTCGACTCGTTGGAACTGGTCGACCTGGCCCAGGACGTCGCGCATCTTCGCGCCGCGGGCACCAATGTGGCGATCGTGCACGGCGGGGGCCCTCAGATCGCCGCACTGCTCGACTCGCTCGGAATCGCCAGCACCTTCCACGAGGGTCTGCGCGTCACCGATGACGCGACCATGGACGGCGTCGTGATGGCGCTGGGCCGCGTCAATCTGCTGATCTCGACGGCGCTCAACCAGGCCGGTCTGGTGAGCGTCGGGCTCTCGGGCGCCGACGCGGCGCTCTTTCGCGCGTCCCCACTGGGCGCGATCTGGGGTCGCGCGAGCGCGGTGCCCAAGGTCTGCGACGACATCATCACGACGTTGTGGGCCGCGGGCGTGACGCCGGTGGTGAGCCCGATCGCGGTGGACGATCACGGCGGGCTGCTCAACTGCAACGCCGATACGGCCGCCGGCGCCCTCGCCGGCGCCCTCGGGGCCGACGAGCTGGTGCTGCTCAGTGACGTCGACCAGTTGCGAGCGTCCTTCGACGACGCCGCCTCGGCGATGGCCAGCGTCTCGGGCGAGCAGGTCGCCGCGCTGTTGTCCTCGAACGACGTGCGCGACGGCATGCGCCCCAAGTTGACGGCGGCCCTCGACGCCCTCGGTGCGGGCGCACGACGCGTGCTGGTGGCCAACGGCACACGACGACACGCGCTGCGCGACGCCCTCTCGGGCGCCATTCCCACGACGGAGGTGCTGTCATGACCAGACATTTCACGACCATCGACGAGCTCGGCCCCGGCGACCTCTCCACGATCTTGGATCGGTCGTGCTCGGCCTTCGACGACGAGACCCTGAAGGGTCAGGGCGTCGCCCTGGTCTTCGAACGTCCGAGCCTGCGCACGCGCGCCTCGAGCTCCTGTGCCGTGCACGAGCTCGGCGGCTACGCGACATTCTTCGGTGACGAGGAGATCGGACTCGACACCCGCGAGAGCGCCGAAGACGTGGGACGCACCCTGGCCGAGATGTACGCCATCGCCGCACTTCGTGTTCGCGACCACGGCGTCTTCGAACGCATGCGTCAGGCCACCCGAGAGCGCATGTCGCTCATCAATCTCCTGAGCAATCAGGCGCACCCCACGCAGGCGGTCGCCGACGTCCTGGTCATCGCGGAGCACTTCGCGAATGGCGATCCGCACGGCCTCGGCGGGCTCGAGGTGGCCTACGTCGGCGACGCGACCAACGTGACCCGCTCGCTGGCCGTGGCGCTACTCAGCCTCGGGGTCAACGTGACCATTGGCGCTCCGCAGGAGTATCAATTGAAGCCCGGCGGCGTGGAGGATCCCGCGGGCGTGACCGGGGGCGTGCTTCGTCTGACGGCCGATCCCCACGACGCCGTGAAGAACGCGGACGTCGTCTACACCGACGCCTGGGTTTCGATGGGCATGGAGGCGCAAACGCAACGCCGCCGCGAGCTCCTGAGCCCCTTCCGGGTCGACGCGGGACTGATGGCCAGCGCCAAGAGCGACGCCGTGCTGCTGCACTGCCTGCCGGCCCATCGCGGCGACGAGGTAACCGATGAGGTCCTCGACGGCGATGCCTCGTTGGTGTGGCGTCAGGTCTTCCACCGCCGCACGGCCATGATCGGCGTCTTACGTTGGATAAAAGAGGAGAACCCATGACCAAAACCCAGCGACAGCACCGCATCGGAGAGCTGTTGGAGCGCGAGGTGATCTCCACCGCCGCCCAGCTCGTCACACGCCTGCAGGCCGAGGATATCTCCGCGACGCAGGCCACCGTGACGCGCGACCTGCAGGAACTCGGCACCATCAAGGTGCGCGACGAACACGGATCGCGGCGCATCGTGATCGCCATGGCGCCCAAGATGACCGCGGCGCCGCTCGACCACTTGCGCCGGATGATGGGCGAGTGGGTGGTGTCGGTGGACAGTTCGGCCAACCTGGTGGTCTTGCGCACGCCGCCGGGGTGCGCGCACGTCGTGGCGTCAGCCCTCGATCGCAGCGTGCTCGACGGCGTGCTCGGTAGTGTGGCGGGCGACGACACCATTCTGGTGATCGCCAGCGAGGAACGAGGCGGGGAGTCGCTCGCGACGGAGTTCCGATCCCTGGCGGGATTCGGCGAGCCGCTAGCCCCGCCCGCGAAGGGGAGGTAGTCATGGCGAAACGTGTGGTGCTGGCCTACAGCGGGGGACTGGACACGTCGGTGGCCGTGCGCTGGATGATCGAGGAGTGGGGGCTCGAGGTGGTCTGCGTGCTGGTGGACGTAGGCCAGGACGCCGACAGTTCCGAAAGCTTCGAGGACATCAAGGCCCGCGCCCTCGCGGCCGGCGCCCTCGACTGCGTGGTGGTCGACGCCCGCGCGGAGATGGCCGAGGAGTTCTGCGCGAAGGCCATCCTGGCCAACGCGCGCTACGAGGGCAAGTATCCCTTGGTCTCCGCGCTGTCGCGGCCCGTCATCGTGCGCCATTTGGTCGACCAGGCCCGCAAGTTCGACGCCACCGCGGTGGCCCACGGCTGCACCGGCAAGGGCAACGACCAGGTCCGCTTCGAAGTCGCGACGCACGCCCTGGCGCCGGACCTCGAGGTCCTGGCGCCGGCGCGCAACTGGGGCATGACCCGCGACGCCTCGGTCGACTACGCCCTCAAGTGGGAGATTCCCATCCAGGCCACCAAGGAGAAGATCTACTCGATCGACGAGAACCTCTGGGGCCGGGCCATCGAGTGTGGCGCGATGGAGGACCCGTGGGCGGAACCGCCGCAGGAACCGATGACGCTCACCCGGGTGCGCAACGAAGAGCCGGTGGAACTGACCCTGGCGTTCGTCGAAGGAGTGCCCGTGGCCGTCGACGGTGTCGTCTCGCCCTTGGCGGACCTCATAAAGATACTGAACGACCGGGTCGGCTCGACGGGCTTCGGCCGTCTCGACATGGTGGAGAACCGTCGGGTCGGCATCAAGAGTCGCGAGGTCTACGAGTGCCCGGCGGCCCTGGCCATCATCGCCGCCCACGCCGACTTAGAGGACCTGGTCCTCGAGCGCGACGTGCACCACGAGAAGTCGAGGCTCGAGATCCGCTGGGCCGAATTGGTCTATGACGGCATGTGGTTCTCGCCGCTCAAGGAGGCGCTCGACTCGTTCATGCTCGAGACGCAGCACCACGTCACGGGGGAGGTGCGCATGCGCTTCGAGGCGCCCGGGATGATGCGCATCGTCGGGCGGCGCAGCCCCCACGCGCTCTACGACTACGGGTTGGCGACCTACGACGCCGGCGACAAGTTCAACCACGCCGACTCCGAGGGTTTCGTGAGGATCTACGGGCTGGGCATCAAGACGTGGGCGGCCCGCCAGGGCGCGAAGAACGCCACGCCGCCGACGTCATGACACTCTGGAGCGGTCGCTTCTCCTCGCCCATGGCCGAATCCCTCTGGGACCTGTCCGAGAGCTTCTCCTTCGATCACGTTCTCTACGCCCACGACATCCGGGGCACCGCCGCCCACGTGCAAGGCCTCAACAAGGCGGGGCTGCTGAGCGACGAGGAGTGCGACCTGCTGCTCACGACGCTGGAGCAGATAAGCCAGGAGTTCCGCGACGGCACCTTCGTGCGCGACGACGGTGACGAGGACGTGCACATGGCGATCGAGCGCCGGGCCACCGAGATCGCGGGCCCCGCGGGCGCCAAGATCCACACGGCCCGAAGTCGGAACGACCAGGTCGCCACGACCCTGCGACTCTTCACCCGCGACGCGGTGACGTCGGTCGCGGGCGAGATCCTCGAGCTGGTGGACGCCCTTAACGATGTTGGCTTGCGCTACCCGTTGGCCTACCTGCCGGGCTACACCCACCTGCAGAGGGCTCAACCGGTGCTGCTGGCCCATCATTTGGCGGCGCATTCGTGGTCGTTGCTGCGCGACGTGGACCGCCTGCTTGACACGCGCGAGCGACTCAACGTGTCGCCGCTGGGCGCGGGGGCCCTGGCCGGGACGTCGTTGGCCATCGACCCGGCCTTCACGGCGCGGCTGCTCGGATTTCGCGAGGCCTTCGCCAATTCCATGGACGCCGTGAGCGATCGCGATTTCGTCGCGGAGACGCTCTTCGACGTCGCGCTGGTCGGCGTCCATCTCTCGCGCATGGGAGAGGAGATGGTGCTGTGGACGAGCAGCGAATTCCATTTCGCCAGCCTGGGCGACGACTTCACGACCGGGTCGTCGATGTTGCCCCAGAAGAAGAACAGCGACGTGGCCGAACTCGCCCGCGGCAAGAGCGGCCGGCTGGTCGGGAACCTCACCTCGGTGCTGGTGACGTTGAAGGGGCTGCCCCTCTCCTACAACCGCGATCTGCAGGAGGACAAGGAGCCGCTCTTCGACTCCCTGCGCCAGGTTGTGCTCGTCCTGCGGGCGATAACCGGGGCCTACCGATCCCTGGCCTTCGACGAGCAGCGGGCCCGGGACGCGGCCGACGACGTCACCCTGGTAGCCATCGACCTGGCCGAGCGCCTGGTTGAACAAGGGGTGCCGTTCCGCCAGGCGCACGAACGGGTGGGACAGTTGGTGGGCGAGGCTGATCGACGCGGCGTGCCCTTCTCGCAGGTGGTCGCGCAGGACCCGGAACTGTCGCACTTCGACGACTTGTTCGCGGCGGGGGCCTCGTTACGGGGACGCACCTCACCGGGTTCCTCGGGACCCTCCGCCTGGGCCGAGCAGTCGGCGCGGCTCCACGACGCCCTCGGCGCGGCGCGTCATCGCCTCACCTAGAGGGACGCTGGCGAGGTTCCCGTCACCGCCCGGGTACATTTAGGAGCCATGCCCGCCTCGATCCCTCACGGCTCCCGCGTCACCGCGCCACACCGCGTGGTCGTCGTAGGCGCCGGCATGGTGGGTCTGGCGACGGCGTGGTTCCTCCAGGAGCACGGCGTCGAGGTCACGGTCGTCGACCGTGACGGCGTGGCGGCGGGGTCCTCGTGGGGCAACGCCGGATGGCTCTCGCCGGTCATGGCGATTCCTCTGCCGGAGCCGAGCGTCCTGCGCTACGCGCTGCGAGGACTTTTCAACGTGAATGCGCCGCTCTCAATGCCGATGACGCTCGACCCCACCTTGTGGAGGTTCCTCGCGTCCTTCGCCGTGCACTGCACGATGGGACAGTGGCGCCGCGCGATGCAGGGCTACCTGGCCGTCAATCGAGAGGCGCTCACGGCGTTCGACCTCCTGGAGCTGGCCGGCGTCTCCTCGACGACGATCAGCGCGCCGATCATGGCGTGCTTCGAGGACGGCGCGCAGTCCAAGGACCTGCGACACGAATTCGCCCTCATCGAAGCGTCCGGACAGTCGGTCGACCTGACGGAGATCTCAGGCGACGGAGCGCGCGTCATCGTCCCCCAGATCGCCCAGAGCGTCCAGGCCGTGGTGCAGATCAACGGTCAGCGCTACATCGACCCCGGCGCGTTCGTAACGTCGCTCGCCGACTCGTTCATCAAGCGGGGCGGGAAGGTGCGCACGGGCTTCTCGGTGCGGGCCCTTCGGCACGGACCGGGCGGTATCACCGTCTCGGGCTACGGCGGCGACCCCGAGCTCGGTGACGCCGTTGTCGTGGCGACCGGCGCGTGGCTCAACGAACTGGTCACGCCGTTGGGCGTGCGTCAGCGCGTGCAGGCGGGGAGGGGCTACTCCTTCAGCGTGAGCACGGAGGAACCGGTGGCGAATCCGATCTACTTCCCCGCGGCGCGCGTGGCCTGCACGCCCTACCGCGAAGGATTGCGGGTGGGCGGGACCATGGAGTTTCGTTCTCCCGACCATCCCATCGTCCAATCACGCGTCGAAGCCCTGGCGGCGTCCGCGCGCCCACTCCTGCAGGGCGTTGATTGGAGCACGATGCGAGACGTCTGGGTCGGCCCTCGACCGGTCAGCGTGGACGGGTTGCCCCTCGTGGGAGGAACCAAGGTGCCCGGCGTCTTCGTGGCGGGGGGCCACGGCATGTGGGGGATCACCTTGGGACCGATCACGGGGAAGTTGCTCGCCCACGAGATCGTGACCGGGGAGCGACCGGCCGCGCTCGACGCCTTCAACCCCCTACGCTGACCGTCCTCCAGACGTCGACGTCCGGTTACGCGGGACGACATCGCAAAGCCGGTGTCACAGTCGTGCGGGACGCTGGAGTGGTAAGCGAGACGCCCGCAGCGAGGAAACCTACAGTGAAGTCAGATGCCTGAGCGCCTACTCACCCCTTCGAAGATCACCGCCTGGCTGGAGTGCGCCCACTTCCTCTCGTTGCGCAATCAGGCCGACTCCGGGAACCTGGTCGTCGAGGCGACGCCCATGGGGTCACTGGCCCAACTGCTGGTGGAGAAAGGTTGGACGCACGAGCGAGACTGCCTGGCCGACTTGGAGAACCAGGGCCGATCGGTGTACCAGGTCCCGGGCCGCAATCCCGACGAGACCTTCCAGCAGTGGGTCGCGCGCCTCGGCAACGTCATGGACCAGGGCCACGACGTGATCTACCAGATGCCTTTCGTCTACGAGGGCATTCGCGGGATCGCCGACTTCCTCTTCCGCGTCGACGACGAGGAAGGGCGGGTCACGTATGAACCGGTTGACGCGAAGTTGACGCGCGTCGAGGGCAAGCCGGGGCACGTCCTGCAGCTGTGCTTCTACGCCGAGGCCATCGCCGCGTTGAACGGCCGCGCGCCGGACGACATGCACCTCTGGCTCGGTTCCGGCGACATCGAGACGTTGGCGGTGGAGCAGTTCAGCCCCTATTGGCGCCGCCTTCGCCGTCAGCTGGCGTTGCTGTTGAACCAGGAGCAGCGCACCATCGACACGCGGCCCGAACCCTGCACCCACTGCGAGGTCTGCGAGTTCTCGGGGCGTTGCGAGAACGAGTGGCGTGAGGCGGACTCGCTGGTGTACGTCGCGAACATCCGCCACCCGGAGCGTGTGGCGCTGCAGCAGGCGGGGGTGCGCACTGTGGTCGCGTTGTCGCAGCGACGCTCGCCGGTGCCCGACGTGCACGACGACAACCTGGAACGTCTTTGGCGCCAGGCCTCGCTGCAGGTGTCGTCGCGGGATAACCCCGACGAGACTCCCGCCTATGAGTTGGTGGCGCCGAGCGACGATCCGGTGTTCGGTCACGGTTTCAGTCTCATGCCCGCGCCCGACGAGGGCGACGTCTTCTTCGACTTCGAGGGTCATCCCTTCTGGACTGCCCAGCACGACTTGTTCTTCCTCGCGGGTCTCTACCTCAGGGATACGTCCGGCTGGTGCTACGACGCGCGCTGGGCGCACGACCTCGATCAACAGAGCCACATGATCGAGCAGTTGGTGGAGCTCTTGGCCGCGCGCCGAAAGAAATTCCCACTCATGCACGTCTATCACTACAACCACACCGAACGTTCGGCCCTCGAACGCCTGACCAGGGGCACGCAGACCGAAAGTCTCTTCACCCACCTGGCGGAGACCGGGATGTTCGTCGACCTGTACGTGGTGGCGAAGAACGCGATGCAGGTGGGCACGGAGTCCTACGGGCTCAAGCACCTCGAACGGCTGACGGGCTTCGAGCGCTCGGGCGACATCGAAGGCGGCGCCATGGCGGTCGTCGAATACGAGCAATGGATGTCGACGAGGGAGCCCAAGATCCTGGAGGACATCGCACGCTACAACGCGGATGACGTTCGCGCGACGATGGCGCTGCGTGACTGGCTGGTCGAGCGGCGTCCCGGCGCTCTCGAGTGGCGAGACGCCGTGCTCGAGGAACCGGCGTTCGAGCTCGACACGGACGAGCTGGTCGAGGGACTCAAGGGATTTGGACCGAGCAGTCCCGAACATCTCCTCGGGGATTTGCTCAACTACTGGCGCCGCGAGCGATCGGCCAACACGACGCCCAAGTTCGAGCAAGCCGCCGCGGACTTCGGTTCGCTCTACGGCGATCGCGACTTCCTCGCGAACCTGACGTTCCTGGGTTTCGAGGAGAGCGCCGGCCGGGGCGGCGAGGTGGCCAAATACGCCCGTTTCTCGTGGCCTGAGCAAGAGGTGGACCGCTCGTCGTTCACCCGTCAGAAGAACGTGCTCTACACGGGCGTCGGGGTCGAACACGGCTACGGGTACGTCTCGGAGCTCGACCACGAACAGCGCGAACTCACGATGCGCTGGCGCGAGCGTCACGACGAAGCGGGCGGTTTGCCGAGGGTGATGGTGATCGACGACTACGTCTCGCCGCGCGAGAAGCCTGGCGTGCTCTTCCATCTGGCCGAACAGATCTTGCGTCCCACGGCGTCCGATCCGCCGAGCCCGGTCTCGCTGTCCTTACTCGCTCGGGCCCGCCCGCGTTTCACCCCGGGCCATGGTCCCGTCGGAGAGGTGTTCAGCGACGACTTGGACGAGACGCTCCGGTGGGTCGGGCACTTGGACGACAGTTACGTGGCGCTCCAGGGCCCGCCCGGCACGGGCAAGACCTACAGCGGCGCCCACATCATCCACGAATTGGTCCACAGCGGAAAGCGCGTGGGCATCACGGCGATGAGCCACGCCGCGATCGACAACCTGCTCCGCGCGACCTACGAGGTCTTCGAGCAGCGCCGGGAGCTCGGTAGCCTGCGCACGCTTCGCCAAGGCGCCCGGCCCGCCGATGGCGGGCTGGCGGGGGTCCGCTACAACGCGAAGAAGGAAGAACTCGAAGGCGACCAGTTCAATCTGGTGGCGGGCACGACGTGGCTGTGGTCGAGGCCGGGGCTGCGCGCCTACCCGGTCGACGTATTGATCGTTGACGAGGCCGGTCAGCTCGCGCTGGCGGACGCCATCGCGTCGGCGAACGCGGCGCGCAACCTCATCCTCCTGGGCGACCCGTTGCAACTCGCCCAGGTCTCCCAGGCCGAGCACCCGGGCGGGTCCGGGGCGAGCGTGCTTGAGCACGTGCTGGGCGAGCACGCGACCATTCCCGAGTCGCAGGGAGTGTTCATCTCCGAAACGCGCCGGATGCATCCCGACGTGTGCTCGTTCATCTCGAATCAGATCTACGAGGGCCGTCTCACCAGCCACGCCAGCTGCGCGCAGCAGCGAACCGCGTTCGGCACCGGCCTTCGCTGGCTGCGCGCCGAACATTCGACACGCTCCACGGAGTCCTACGAAGAATCAGCCTTGGTGATCGAGCAAATAAGCAGGATGCTCGCAACCCCATGGACCGACCAGTTCGGCGAGTCACGTCCATTGGCCGCCGCGGACTTCATGGTGGTGGCGCCCTACAACGACCAGGTGCGCCTGCTGCGCCGTGAGTTCGACCGCATGCCCGCTTTGGCTGGCGTGCAGGTGGGCACCGTGGACAAGTTCCAGGGTCGTGAAGCGCCCGTGGTCTTCTTCACGATGACCACCTCGTCGGGGGAGGACATGCCGAGAGGCCCGGAGTTTCTCTTTTCGCGCAATCGACTCAATGTGGCGGTCAGCCGCGCTCGATGCCTCGCCTACCTGGTGTGCACCGAAGAGCTGCTTAATTCGCGCGCACGGACCATCGAGGAGATGCGCCTCATCGCGACGTTGAGCGCCTTCGTCGAATACGCCACCCGTTAACGCTTACTGGATTCTCGCGTGGTGCGAAAGCAGATTCGACTAGCGGTACGTTGCCGCACGCCCCCGCGGTCCAGTCCTCCCAGCGCGCCCCGCCGTCCGCACCGGGTCGGTAATCAGGGCAATCTCGGTGACCGCGACGGTGAGCCCCTCGATCGAGGCTGAGTTGTGAAACAGGGTGCAAGCACGCGGAGATCGGTGTTCGAGCGAGATGGGCAGGAAGCAGCCCGCGGGGTGGTCGTGGCCGATGAACGGCGCTGCTACACTGGTAATCCCACCACAGAGACGGCGGCCGGTGCATTTGCACCCTGGCAGACCGCGCTGATAAGGTGGGCATCCCTGTAGTTGGGGTAACCCGGCCGCAGATTCGACGGAGAAATCCTGAGATGGTGTACCTCACACCTCCGAGTTCGCTCGTGTGTGATGTCGCTCCTTGAAAACGGAAGAACGAGAGCCAAAAGCCAGTACGGGCGACGATGGACGGATCTAACCGGACGCGTCGTTCGTCAAAAGAAGTGAGTAGTAGGCAACGAGTCCACCCCGTGGATTTCGTTGTCGTCAGATGAAAATTAGAGTCTTTCATCTGGCTCTCTGATTCGTAAGGAACTTCGGTTCTTGAAAAATCTTGATGGAGAGTTTGATTCTGGCTCAGAATGAACGCTGGCGGCGTGCTTAACACATGCAAGTCGAACGGAATCCAAGGAGCTTGCTCTGGAAGATTTAGTGGCGAACGGGTGAGTATCACGTGAGCAACCTGCCCCGAAGACTGGGATAACACCGGGAAACCGGTGCTAATACCGGATACCTTCCAATGACCGCATGGTCGATGGAAGAAATGTTTTTCGCTTCGGGAGGGGCTCGCGG
>JBARBL010000032.1:0-8043 GCA_049793015.1 Acidimicrobiales bacterium
ATCGGCACCGCGGGCTTCACCGCCATGGCCAGCGTGCTGGCCCTCGAGGCGCACGGTCTCACGAAGGACGGTGACGTGCTGGTCAGCGGGGCCACCGGGGGCGTCGGTTCGCTGGCCGTGACCTTCCTGGCGGCCCGGGGCTACCGCCCCGTCGCCTCGACCGGGTCGCTGCACGAGTCGGGATGGCTGAGCGAGCGCGGCGCCGCGAGGATCATCGGTCGCGACGAGATCAGCGACCGGCCCGACCGCATCCTCGGCAACGAGCGCTGGGCCGGCGCCGTCGATTGCATCGGTGGCGACACGCTGGTGCAGATTTTGCGTTCGTTGGTCTACGGAGGGGCCGTCGCGGCGAGCGGCCTGGTGGCCGGAACGGATCTACACACCACGATCTACCCCTTCATTACCCGGGCCGTGAGTCTGCTCGGCGTCGACGCCGTCGAGGCCACACGCACGACCCGCGATCGCGTGTGGGAGGCGCTGGGTGACGTCGCGCCGAAGGTCGCCCTCGAACCGCTCGTCGATCGAGTGGTGGGGCTGCACGAACTGGTCGACGCCCTCGACACGATGAGGGCCGGTCAGACCCGGGGTCGAATCCTGGTGATGCCGACCCCGGGTTGAGCGTCCCCTACTCGTCCGCGACGATTGATCCCACGCGGTCGGCGATGCCCGGGTCGCGTGACACGAGGACCGACGCGTAGATGATCGCCAGCACCAGCACGCCCAGCGCCATGTAGGGGTACCAGCTGTACGGCGCCGACTGTCCGGGCTTGGCCAAGTAGTACAGCGGCACCAGGATGACGAGGGCGCCCACGATGGGCAGCACACCGTGGCGGAACACGTTGAAACGATCGGGGTGGTGGCGACGGTAGTACACCGGCAACGCGAGGTTGCTCAATCCGTACACCAGCAGCACCAGTATCGTGCCGAAGGTCGACGACTCGTCGAACATCGTAAGTGCACCCATCGAACCCGACGTGGCGTGGCCACCGATGATGTGCCCCAGTCCCCACACGCCGATGATGAGCAGTCCCGCGCCCAGGAAAAGGAACAACGCGTTGACCGGCGTGCGCCTCTTTCCATCGACCTTTCCGATGAAGCGAGGCAACAGTCCCTCGCGGCCGGCATTGAAGAGGAGCCGGGCCTGGGAGTTGGTGCCGGCGATCAATGCGCCGAGCGTCGACGTCATGCCCGCGAGGAAGGCGAAGAACAACACGAAGGCGGTGATCTCACCCGCCACCGTCAGGAAGGGCACCGGCGCGCTGCTCAAGTTGCCGACGTTGTCCTTGAAGCCGACGACCGTGGAGAAGGCGAAGAACACGTAGGCCACGAGCATGATAGCTATCGACGTGAAGACGGCCTTAGGGACGTTCTTGCGCGGGTCCCTCGTCTCTTCAGCGAGCGCGGCCGAGTTTTCCCACCCGATGAAGAGGTAGATCGCCAGCGGGAACCCTTCGGCGAGGCCTTTGAAGCCGCCGGTGATGTTGTGGGGGTTGAAGGGCTTTAGGTTGATCGAACCGTGGAACTTGATCAGCGTGATGACGCTGACGATCAGAAGGATCGCCATCTCAAAAGCGAAGAAGAAACCGGCGATCCGGGTGGAGATTGAAATGCCGCGCACCATCATCATCGCGGCCAACGCCAGGAAGATCAGCGTCCAGATGATCCACGGCACCTTGTCCAATCCACCGACGTTGTAGTGCTGAAGGATTATCTGGAAGAATCCGCCGACGATCGCGATCACCGAGGCCATGGCCGCGACGTAACCCACGCCGGTCAGGATCGCCGTCGTCACGCCGGTGCGCCCGCCAAAGGTCTTTCCAATGAAAGAGATAAAACCGCCCGTCGAGGGCATGACCTTCGTGAACTCCGAGAGGGTGTTGCCCAGGAACAGGATCGCCACACCGGCCGCCACAATGGTCAACGGCGAGGCGAGCCCGGCCGTGTAGGCCAGGAACCCGAATCCGAAATAGAAGCTCATCGCGGGACCTATGTTGGCCATGGTCGCCGCCGCGATATCTATAAGCCCCAGTGCGCCTTGACGTAATCTCTCGTGCTCGCCCGGCACCACCGGTACCTTGGCCCCGAGTGATTCTGGCGTGAATGCTTCGCTCATGTTGCCCTCCACTTTTTCGATCGACTCATCTTCGACTTACCGATCACAATGACGTTTGGTCACCTCTTGAGAAATTAGCGGATTACGGACGACTCGTTTGACCACAAAGGATATTTGCTCCCCGGCACGGCGACGCGACCCTCATCGAGGCCGACGGGCACCCCTACAAAAGATCAATAAAAAGGGCTGACCCAGACGGTGCCACGATTGCACGGCTGGATCGGATACGAGGGGGTGATGGTGGCGGTGGAGCCGCCCTTGGCGACCTGCACGCTGATGGTGCGCGCCGTCGGGCAGGCCGCGCTGGAGGTCGGCACGTCGGAGTAGGCCAGCGAGAAGGAGGCCGTCGAACCGTGCGCCAACGTCAGCGGGGCGGGTGCCCGATTGGCCTGCGCCACCGGGAATTGGATCGGCGCGTCGCCCGGATGCTCATCGATGGTGGTCGAGGCGAGGAGGGCGCCGGTGGTGTCCTGAAGCGAAAGAAGGGGCCAGCCGTTGAGCGTGCAGGTGCCGGGCGTCGACTTGGTCAGGGTGATGCTGGCCGTGATGGTGCCGGCGGCCCCTTGGCCCTCGTTGAACACGCCGGTGAAATCGCTGCCGGCGCAGGTCGAACCGGACGTGGTCGTGGTCACCGGCGCCGCCGTGGTCGTGGTGGTGCTGGTCGTGCTCGACGTGGTGGTGGTCGTCGACTTGGCGTCGATCTCGTGGCGGCCGATGGTGACCACAATCACGAGCACCGCGAAGAGAGCGAGCGACCGGAGGGCTCGGCTCACTGATTGAAGTCCTCGGGACGAATGGTGTCGAGGAAATCCCTCAGCTCCGCGACCAGTTCCGCCTCATTCGGTGCGTCACCCTGATCGTGAAGGAGCCCATCGTCGTCGAGGTCGTCATCTTCATCGTCATCAATCCGCAGGATCTTGCCCTGGCTCGCCATCAAGTCGTCGTTCACCAGGATGGGTGCGCCGACCCGGAGCGCGAGCGCCACCGCGTCACTCGGACGAGCACTCACGCTTATCTCGGTGTTCTCGCGCAGCAGGCGAAGGTTCGCGAAGAACACGTTGTCGACCAACTCGGTGATCTCGACCGAAAACAGCTGCGCACCGAGTGCACCAATGACGTTGCCGAGCAGGTCGTGCGACATTGGCCGCGGCGTCTCGACGTTGCTCAACGCGTACGCGATGGCCGTCGCCTCCGGCGCGCCGATGAAGATGGGCAACACTCGCTCGCCGCCCACCTCTTCGAGCAACAGCAGCGGCGTGGAGGTACCCACATCGACGCGCACCGCTCGCAGCACCACTTCAATCATGCGTCCAGCCTAGACCGACCCCGGCGAAATCGTGTGGCGTCAACGTCCGAGGTACTCTCCCAACGCGCGCTCCAGCAGCAAGGCGCGTAGTGCGGCCACTTCGCTCGCCACTTCGGCCACCACGTCGTGGGCGTGCTCGGCGGACACGCGACTGCCCGGGGCTCGCAAGGGCTGAGTGAGGTCCTCGACCACCGACACCTCACGCTCGGCGTTGCGGCGCAGCGCACCGAGCAACCGCACTTCCACGCCGCGCACGAGCAGCACGTTGATGGCCTGGGCGACGCGAACGTCGAGGTTCGTGAAGACCACTTCGTTGGCCACGATGGCCGGCGTCACGAGACCGAGCGACTGGAGCTGAATGACGCGGTCCTCATCGAGACCGGTGGTATTGAGGAACTCGTTGAGGGTGAGGTACTGTGACGACGCGAACGAAGGTTGTGCCTCGTCGCCCACGCGCAGCGGCGTGGCGCTTCGCAGCACGCTCAGGGTGGGTCGCGTTGCGGGCGCGCTCGGCGCCGACATCGAAATTACGTTGGAGACGACGTCGCGCGCCGCGTGGCGCGCGGTCGGCGACGCGCCCTCGTCGTCCAGCAGGCCCTGCTCGATCAGACGAACGCGCACGACTCGCAGCGGCACGAACTCCTCTTGGGCGAGTCGAATCGCTTCGCGCAGACACGCGACGTCGCGGTCAGAGTAGAGCCGGTAGCCCTTCGCGCTTCGCGCGGGCAGTACCAGTCCCTTGTCCTCGTAGTAGCGAATCTTGGAGAGCTCGATATCGGGATAGTCCTTGCGCAGCAAGGCGTGCACTTCACCGATGCGCAGGCGGCCAAGTGTGGCGCTCACAGCGTCGCCTCCCAGAACACCAGCTTGAACTTGCCGATCTGCACCTCGTCGGCCGAATGCAGCGCCGTTTCCTCGACCCGCTTGCCGTTGACGTAGGTGCCGTTGAGCGAATTGAGGTCGCGTAGCGTGATGCGTCCGCTGGCCGTGCGGGTGAAGATCGCGTGATGGCGCGACACCGACACGTCATCGAGCAGGATGTCGCTCGCCTCGTGGCGTCCGGTGGAGGTGATCTCGTTGACGAGTTCGAAACGAGTCCCGGCGCTGGTGCCCGAGGCGATCACCAGCTCATCACGGTGCGCCCCCTGGGGATCCTTGTTGGCGTCGGGACTCAAAGATTCCTGCGTGCTGATCACCGGCACGGCGATGGTCTCGGGCGACGTGGCGTCGTGCTGGGGTGCGCCGCAGTACCAACAGAAGTTCGCGTTGGCATTGAGGATTTCCCCGCATCGTCGGCAGTTCACGAGTTCACCCTAGTGAAATTTCTTCGGTCTCGCCGGGGCTAGTTGTTGGTCAGCGACTGGTAGCTCGCGGCGTCCAACAGTTCGTCGAATTCCGAACGGTCGCTCGTCGTGATCTCGCAAATCCAACCCTGACCGTAGGGGTCAGCGTTCACCGATTCGGGTGCGCCGGTGAGCGCTTCGTTGATCGCGCTGATCGTGCCCGAGACCGGAGCGTAAATCTCCGAGACTGATTTTGTCGACTCCACCTCACCGATCGCTCCCCCCGCACTCACGTCCGTCCCGACCTTGGGAAGGTCCACGAACACCACGTCGCCCAGCGCGTCCTGCGCGTAGTCGGTGATGCCCACGCGCACCACGTCGCCGTCGGCTCTCGCCCATTCGTGGTCACTGGAATATCGGAGGTCGTCAGGAATCTGCATGAGCAGAATCTACAAGATTCGACGACCCTGGCGCCCGGTGCGCAGCGCGGCGAGCGCCGGCTTCACGTAACCGAACAGCACCAGCCACGCCAGCGTCAACCCCATCAGTCCTATCACCCATGTGACGTCCCTCACGTCGTGCTGCCACGTCGCGAGAGCTCGATGATGGGGGTTGGTGGTCAGCAGGAAGAGCGGGTAACACGTCATGAGCGCGAACGTCGAGACCTTGCCCCACCACAGCACGTTGATGCGCGCGGCGCCCAGCGCCGCCAACACCAGCGTGAGCACCGACACGATCAGCTCGCGCACCAGGGTGGCGATCGCGAACCACCACGGTACGCCGGCCGCCGCCGCGACGCCCACGAGTCCCACCATCACCAGCAGCCGATCGGCCACCGGGTCGAGGATCTTGCCGATCGTCGACACCTGGTGCAGCGCCCGCGCCAGATACCCGTCGATCCAGTCCGTGGCCCCGAGCGCCGCCAACAGCCACGCCGCGATGGCGCGATGATTCGTCGAGAAGAGGAGCCAGAGGAACACCGGCAGCGCCAAGAGGCGCAAGGTGGTGACGGCGTTGGGCCAGGTCCAGACCCCCGCGTCCGTCTCATTGTCAGCGCTCATCGCACCGGCTCTCAGGTCCGCCCGGGACCGGTTATGCGACCGTGATCGACTCGTCCAGGTACACGTCCTGCACGGCCCGCACGAGCGCCGCACCTTCGTTTATCGGACGCTGGAAGGCCTTTCGTCCCAAGATGAGCCCCGTGCCCCCGGCTCGCTTGTTGATCACCGCGGTGCGCACGGCCGCGGCCAAGTCGTTGTCCCCCTTGGCCTCTCCGCCCGAGTTGATCAGGCCGATTCGACCGGCGTAGCAGTTGACCACCTGCCAGCGGGTGAGGTCGATCGGATTGTCGGTGGTCAGTTCGGAGTAGACGCGCGGGTCGGTCTTGCCGAAGTTAAGCGCGTTGTACCCGCCGTTGTTCTCGGGCTGCTTCTGCTTGATGATGTCGGCCCCGATGGTCACACCGATGTGGTTGGCCTGTCCTGTGAGGTCGGCGCTCAGGTCGAAGTCCACTTCCTTGGTCTTGAAGGCCGGATTGCGCAGGTAGCACCACAGGACGGTGAACAGGCCGAGACGATGGGCCTCGGCGAAGGCCGCCGAGATCTCACGAATCTGCCGACCCGACTCGGGCGATCCGAAGTACACCGTGGCCCCGACGCCCGTGGCGCCCAGGTCCGCAGCCTGCTGGGCCGAGGCGAACGGGATCTGGTCGTAGGTGTTGGGGTAGTTGAGCAGGTCGTTGTGATTGAGCTTGACGATGAACGGGATCCGGTGCACGTAGCGGCGTGACACCGACGCCAACGTCCCGAACGTCGAGGCGATGGCGTTGCAGCCGGCCTCAATCGCCAGGTCGCAGAGGTGAGCGGGGTCGAAGTAGCTCGGATTCGGCGAGAAACTCGCCGCCGCCGAGTGTTCGATGCCCTGGTCGACCGGCAGAATTGACAGATAGCCCGTGTTGGCCAGTCGCCCGTGGCGCACCATGGTGCCCAGATTGCGCAGCACCGTCGGGGAACGGTCGCTCAAAGCGAACACCTCGCTGAGATAGTCCGGACCGGGCAGGGTCAGGAGCTCCTTGGGAAAGGCGGTGGCCTTGTGGTCGAGCAGCAACGATGCCTCGTCGCCTAGAAGTTCGGCAGTGTCCATGGACCAATCCTACAAGATGACCCCGCGCCCTCGAAAGGCGACGTCGCCGCGAGAGGCGGCGGTCCCCCTAATCGACCTTCTTCTTCGACACCGGCGTGGTACGACGCTTTCGATTCTTTCTTGGTGCGCTCGCTCCAAGCTCAGCCAGGCGCGCGCTCGCGTCGTAGGCCTCGGGCTCGGCGATCACGACTCGCGCGAAGAGTTCGCGGGCCGAGATCACGTCGCCCGATCGGTCGTAGACGTCGCCCAGCGCGTACCAAAGCCGCACGTGTCGAAAGGCCGGATTGCGCAGCTGCTTGGTGGCGCCCGCGCGGGTCAGGAGTTCGATGGCTTCTTGGTACAACTGCTGATCAGCCAGGGCCGACGCCATGACGATGCGCCCCTCGGCCAGCACCTCAGCCGTGGGTTCGCTCTCTTCGAGTTGGGCGAAATCCTTCTCGACGGCCCGATAGCGCCGGTTGGCTCGATCACAGTCCATCACCAGGGGCAGGTGTTCGGGATCACCGGTGATGGTGAAATGGGCCTTCAAGTGGATCTTGGCCATGCTCCAGCGCTCCGCGCGATAGGCCGCCAAACCGGTCAGTTCGCGAACCGGCGCCACCCCGGGCGTGGCGTCGGCCACCGTGCGTCCCAATCGCAGCGCCTCCTCGTAGCGCTTGCGGTCGTAGGCCTCCGCGGCGCGCGTGAGCGTAGCCACCATCTTCTCGCGCATGTACGCGGTGCCGATGAAGGCCTTTCTGACGTCGGCCGCGACGTCGCCGGGCAGGGCGTACTTGACCTTGGGCTTGGACGTGGCGGGCGTTGTCGCCCTGACCGGACGCACCTCCTGGACCCACTGTGAAAGTGGGTCGGGGGTGAAGCCCGCGCTGGGGGTCGCCTCCATGGCGGGACCTTCGCTTCGAATGCTGACCGCGCCGCGGCGCGCGACGCCTCCCCAGCCCTTCTTCTGGCCGTAGGTGTTGGCCCGTTGGCGCTCTAACTCCTCGGGCGTGAGCTCGCGTGGCGCCCGGGGTCCGCGCGAGGAGGGCCGACCACGACTTTCGCCCGTCCGTGGTCCGTTCCGGCCGACCGGGCGCCGGCTCGAGGCGTGATCGTCGCGTCGCTCGTCACGCTCGTAGGGACGCCCCGGCCGTCGAGGGGCCGCGGGTCGACCGCCACGGTCCTCGCGGTCCGCTTGGGCTCCCCTAGCTCCGTAGCTG
>JBARBL010000033.1:0-55389 GCA_049793015.1 Acidimicrobiales bacterium
ACTTCCTTGATCGTGACCATGGGCAGGTGGAGAAACATCAGGGCAACGACCCAGGTGTTGGGTGGCGGTGGACGACAAGGCAGCTCTCGGCCGTAGCGACGGAGGGCGAGCATGGAGGCAGCGATTCTCTCCTAGTCTTGACTTCGTGTCTGACCTGCTTCGTGGCGACGAAATCCTCGCCTGCGTCCACCGAGTGGCGCTCAGCCGCGGCGAGCCCTTCGAATTCGTCCGTCCGGCCACCTCGCCAGAGATGCAACGCCGTCGGCGCGACGCCGAAGAGCACCGCCGACTGACGCTCGAGCACCTTGAATACCTTCACCCCGAGGCCGTCACGCCCTCGAGCCCCGCGGAGACGTCGAACTTCATGGACAAAGGAGAGGAACTTATTCTGCGGCCGCGCCTGGCCAACGACGAGACGGGGCGACGGCGATCCTCGGTCAACGCGCTGATCCGCGTCGGTCGGGTCGGCGAACGTTTCGCCTATGCGCCCATCCTCATAAAGAACAACGAGATCCACGAGTCGGCCAGCACGCGACGCATGCTCGAAGGCTCGCTCGGCGCGCTGCTGCCCGCCCAGGCCTCGTATACCGACGGCGTAGGGCCGCGATCGTCGTTGACGGTCACAAGAAACGGCATCGTCCTGGCCCACGCGACCCGCGTGCTGGCCGCGCTCGGTCATGACGATCCCTCCGCCCGGGTGGCTATGGTCGACCGGCACCGGCGTGTCTGGTGGTTCGACCTCGCGAGCACCAATTACCCTCGGTTCAATCTGGCCGCCTACGACGAGCACTATCTGCAGCGCCTGGCCGTGGTCGAGGCCCACCGACGGTGGAAAATGGGGGATGGCGACTTCCCCACCTCGCCCTACTGGCATCGCGAATGCCTGGAATGCCCTTATTCCGAGCACTGCGAAGCCCAGCTCGAAGAGACCGACGACGTCTCGTTGACCCGCTTCACCAGCCTGGGACAGCAGGTAATCCTGCACGAACAAGGTATCGACACGCGTGACGAACTGGCCCGGCTGGACCCGATAAGGGCTCGCCAAGCCCGAAACAAGGTCCCCACCCCTCACGCCGAGCTGAAACGTGAGGATTTCCTGGGGCGAACGATCGACAAATTGGACGACCTCATCTATCGCTCCCGGGCCCACGTTCGAGGAGAATCACTGCGAATCGTGGATTCTGCGCTGATGGGCTGTCCGGGCGCCGACGTCGAAGTGGACATCGACATGGAGAGTTACGACGATCTGACGTACTTATGGGGCTCGAACGTGACCTTGACGCGTCCAGTTGACGGCGTGGTGGGTGGCTACCAGGCGTTTTTCGACTGGGGGCCCCTCGACAGCGAGGTCGAAGCGCGGATCTTCGCGAACTTCTGGGCCTGGTTCAACGATTTGCGCCAGCGGTGCCGTGATCAAGGCGCGACCTTCGCGGCCTACTGTTTCTGGGCCCAGGCCGAAGACGGGGCCATGAATCGCGCGGTGGCCACGGGTCTCGACGGCGGGGTGAACATCCAAGAATTACAGGACTTTCGCTCAGCCTCGCCACCCCAGTGGATAGACCTGCACGAGTACGCCAAGCGACAGGTCCAAACCGAAGGCCCGCTCGGACTCAAGCAGCTGGCCGGCGCAGCCGATTTCGTGTGGCGCGACGCCAACCCGAGCGGCGAAGCCTCCATGCTCTGGTACGAAGTGGCGGCCAGCGGCGATTCGCCCGAAGCCCTGGCCTCGCGCCAACGGATACTCGAATACAACGAGGACGACTGCCGCGCCACCAGGGCCTTGCGCGACTGGCTGAACGGCCCGGCCCGCCGGCTGGCCCATCGTGACGACCCACTTTGACCGGTTAGCCCGCTCGTTAGCATCGTGAGGTGGCCCCGCTGACCTCGACCCCCGCACCGGGCGCGACCCTTCGACGATCGGCCCGCCAGCTGGGTGCGCTGAACGGCCTGATAGGCCTAGGTTTAGCGATCGCCAGCGCCAAAGGACTGGCGGAGTTGGCCCATCGCCGCTACCACGCCGGCGTCTGGACCCTCGTCGCGGTCCTCGCCTTTCGATGGATGCTGACCCTGCTCATCGACGAATGGGGGCAGCTGGCCGGGCGTCAGATCCGTGACCATTGGCGCTCCAACCTGCTGGCCCACTTCCTGCGACCTCGCCGCGAGGGCGAAGGGAGTCGTGGCGACCTGGCCGTGGCCATCGAGCGGGCCAGTGAGGGTCCGGGTCTGATGTTGCTCCAGGGCAGCGCCCAAGCGGGGATCTTGGGCGTCGTCGTGGTCTTCTGGGCCGCCGGCTGGCTCTGTTGCCTTATCGCGATAGCCCTGTTACTCCTCTCCATTCCCCTCTACCGGCGGGCCGGCCAGCGCAGCGAGTCCCTGAGCCGTGAGTACCACGAGCGCCGCTCGTTCCTGGAAGCCCGCCAGCTCGAAATCCTGCGTCACGGCCCTGAACTTCGGGCTTTGGGAGCGGTGGACTACGGCGCCAACGAAATCGCCGCCATCTCGGACTCCGAGCACCACGTGGCGATGCGGGCCATCCGCGTGGCCCTGGAATCCTCCCTGGTCACCGAGTTCCTGAGTGGGGTCAGCGTGGGACTGGTGGCCATGGTGGTCGGCTTCGCCCTGCTGGGCGGTCGAATCTCGCTCTTTCACGCCCTGGTCGCCGTGCTGGTCACCGGCGAACTCTTCCTGCACGTGCGCCGTTACGGGGCCGAGTTCCATCGCCGCGAGGACGCCGCGACCTCTCTGGCGCTGCTCGACATCGAAGAACCGGCCCCGGGGCGGTTCTTCGAGTCATTGATCGTGGCCACGGAGCTGGTGTCGATGGCCAATGCCCGACCCCTTTCGTTCGCCGTCGAATCCGGCACCCGGATCCTGGTGAGCGGCCCTTCGGGGGCCGGCAAGACAACCTTGCTGCACACCCTGCTCGGTTGGCGCGAGCCGCTGCACGGCTCCCTGCAACGCTCCAACGTCCGAGTCGGGGTCGTCAGCGTGGAGAGCGAACTGCTGTCGGCCTCGCTCTGGGTGAATTTGACCCTGGGCGTCGACATCGACCGCGAGGTCGTGCACGAGCAGTTGCGCCTTTTGGGCCTGGTCGGTGAGAGATTCGCCAACATGAGCCTCTCACTACTGCCCGACGGGAGGGGCCTGAGCGACGGCGAGCGGGTCCGACTGGTGCTGGCTCGATGCCTGCTCGCCAACCCCAAACTCCTGGTACTCGACGACGTGGCCGGGGTCCTCGACGCGCCGAGTCGGGTCCTGGTGGCCAAAGCCCTGGGAGAACGCCGTGAACTGGCCGTCATCGAGGCCTGCGTCGATCGACCGCTGCTGGGTTCCTTCTCCAAGAGAATCGACCTGGCCTGATGAACGAGGACATTCGCCGTCTGCTGCGCTGGTTGCGGCGCGCGCAGCCTCCCGCGGTCCCTCTTCTGCGGGCGCTGGTGGGCGGCCTGATCGCGACCGCCACCAACGTCGCACTGCTGGTGGGCGCCGTCGCGCTGCTGGTCGACAGCGCCACCCGTCCCGGTCTTCGCGCCGTCGCGGGCGCCTTGATCGTCATCGAACTGCTGGCCTTCCTGCGTTCCCCCATCCGTTTCAACGAGCGCTTGAGTTCGCACCAGCTGGGCTTCGCCTCCGTGTCGCGATGGCGACGGTGGCTAGTGATTACCATCGGTCGCTGGAACTACGCCGTCTGGCGCCAGTACGCGTCGGGCGACCTGCTCGAACGGGCCTTGCGCGACACCGACGAACTGCAGGAACTGTGGCTGCGCTGGGTGATTCCGAGCTTCAGCGTGCTGGTGACCGCGCTGTTCGGCGACGTCATCATCGGGCTGCTCCCGCCCCACGGCCAGTGGTGGAGCTTTGCGGCGCTCTTGTTCATGGTGCAGGTGTTGGGTCTGGTCGGCCTCTTCGCCAACGTCGGACCGCTCGTTCGCTGCGACCGGCGCCTGCGGATCGCGCGGGGGGCGTATCGGGGCGCCTTGGTGGAGTTGAGCGCGGTGACGCCCGAACTCGCGCTGCTGGGTCGGGGCGATTTCGTCGATCAGCGGGTGACGCCGGTGCGCGAAGCCCTCAAACGGGCCGAGACGGTGCTACGCCGGCAGCGTCGCGCCTCGGAAGGCATCGCTCCGTTCATCACCGTCGCGGGGCTGGTGCTGCTGGGGTCCCGGCACCCGGCCAGTTCGCCGATCTGGATCGTGGTCGCCGCCCTTTTGACCCTGTCGACCTTCGAAGCCCTCAACGTCGTGCGGGCGGCCCTCGATACCGCGGTCGCCATCAGCGCCGCGGCCGAACGACTCGAATCGCTCGAGGTCCCGGCCGCTCACGGCACGCAGCCCTGGCCGGGCGACGCGACCATCCGGATCGAGGGCCTCAAAATCCAGGAAAACGGCGTGGTGCTCTTGGACGACGGGAACGTGACCTTGCCCCAGGGCCGGCGACTCGCCATCACGGGCGCTTCGGGATCGGGCAAATCAACGCTGCTGCGCCTGCTCGCCCGCCTGGACCGGGTGCAGGGTGGTTCGATCCTCGTCGGCCATACGCCGCTCGAAGAGATCGACGAGCCCCAACTTCGACGTCACGTGAGCTACGTGCCCAGCGAGCCGGGCCTGACGAGGGGCTTCGCCCGCGACGTGGTCCAAATGGGACGCACCAGCCAACGAGACTCGCGGCTCGACCTCGCCGCCGTCGGGCTCGACGTCGACGACGCCACGAAGTTCGAGGAGCTCTCCCGCGGGGAGAAAGAGCGGGTGGCGCTGGTGCGAGCCCTCGTCACCACCCCCGAGATCTACCTCTTGGACGAGCCGACCAGTGGACTGGGCCAGGAGGAGACCCGGGCCGTGCTGGAGCTGCTCGAGAGTACCGGCGCGACGTTCGTGGTCGCGACCCACGACGAACAGGTCATGGACTGGTGCCACGAGGTCTACGAGCTGCGCGACGGCGCCCTCGTGGCGACCGCGCGATAACGGCGACGGCCCTACCCGTTGATAGTGGTCATGCCCTGCGCGTGATAGCGATCGCCGGCCACCGACCCTCGCGGCACCGCCGCCTCTAGGGCGGCGTAGTCGTCGTCGCTCAGGACGATCTCGCTGGCGGCGATGTTCTGGTCCAGCCACTTTCGCCGCTTGGTGCCCGGAATCGGCACCACGTCGTCACCGCGCGAGAGCACCCAGGCCAGGGCCAGTTGCGCGATGGACACGCCCTTCTCCTTGGCGATCACCTCGAGGTTGGCCACCAGGTGGAGGTTCTTCTCGTAGGCGTCGCCCGAGAATCGGGGGTGGTTCTTTCGATAGTCCCTCTCCTGGGTCCCTTCGCGGTTGCTGGACTCGTCGGTCAGGAAGCCCCGTCCGAGCGGGCTGTAGGCCACGAAGCCGATGCCCAGGCGCCGACAGGTCGCCAGGACACCGTCTTCGGGGTCGCGGCTCCAAAGCGAGTACTCGCTCTGCAGCGCCGCCACCGGGTGCACCGCGTGGGCGCGTTCCAGCGTGGCCGGCGAGGCCTCCGATATGCCCAGATACCGGACCTTGCCGGCTTCGACCAGTGATTTCATAGCGCCCCAGGTCTCCTCGACCGGCACCGTGCGGTCGACCCGGTGCTGGTAGTAGAGGTCGATGACGTCCACGTTCAGGCGACGGAGCGAATCCTCGCAGCACTGGCGCACGTAGTCGGGATGGCCGTTGATGCCCAGGAAGGAGCCGTCCTCGAGGCGCTGGTTGCCGAACTTGGTGGCGAGCACCACCTCGTCTCGCCGGCCGGCGATGGCCCGGCCCACCAGCAGTTCGTTGGTGAAAGGCCCGTACATGTCGGCGGTGTCGAGGAAGTTGACCCCCCGGTCGAGGGCTGAATCGATGGTGGCGACCGACTCGTCGTCGTCGCCGACGCCGTAGAACTCGCTCATACCCATGCAGCCCAGCCCCTCGGCGGAGACCCGCAAACCCTGCCCCAACGTGCGTCGCTCCATGATGGTCCCTTTCATGTGAAGTTGCTCACAAAGCCCTATTTTCAGGCGTCTAGGGCCACTGTAGCGGGTGGCGTTCGAACTAATTTCTATCTATTGGCTAGGGGGGCCAAACATCGATAGCCCGTCTGTTCTGACTACAGGGCAGACGGGCTTCGCTGCGTCACGGGTAATGTGGAGACCGTGAATGTTCGCTCGATGACGTAAGTGATCCGAACATCCTCTCCCCCTCGACAGCGCCTCAAGCGGCCAACGTGACCACATCCGAAAGCTCCCCCGAGTCGTCACCGCCAAAACCCCTCATGCGGGGCTGGATCCATCTGGTGTCCGCCCTCGTCCTGATCGCCTGCTCGCCCATCCTCATCGCCCGAGCCCGCACCTGGCCCCAGGTGGGCTGGGTGCTCTGCTACATCGTCGGCGTCTTCGCCATGATGGCCACCAGCGCGATCTATCACCGCTTCAACTGGTCGACGCGCGCCCGCCGGGCCTGGCGCCGGGCCGACCACTCGACGATCTTCGCAGCCATCACCGGCAGCTACCTGGCGATCGCCGGGCTCACCATGCACGGCACGATTCGACTGGTCCTGTTGCTGGTGATCGGCGCCGGCGCCGGCGCCGGCATCACGATCCGACAGCTGACCATGGACACCCCGCGATGGGTCAACACCGCGCCCTACATCGTGGTGGGCTGGGCCGCCGTGGGGGTGGTGCCCCAGATCTACCGCGGCGGAGGGCCCTTCTGCTTCTTCCTGGTGGCGGCCGGGGGCCTGGCCTACACCATCGGCGCGGCCTTCTTCGGCGCCAAGCGCCCGCGGCTCTCGCCCCGGGTCTTCGGCTACCACGAGCTGTTCCACGCCTGCACGGTGCTGGGGGCCGCCCTCACCTTCTGGGCCCTGGCCGTGGCGCTGCGCTAACCCAGCTCGGGCACCAGGTTGAAATGCACCAGGGCGGGCAGCGAGCGACGGACGCTGATGGTGGTGATCGATCCATTGTCGAGGCGCAGGCGCCAGGCCACCGACCCCGGGACCCCGATGGCCCAGGTGGTGGCCGACTTGATCGGCGAGACGTGGCTCACGATGGCCAGATGGCGGTCCGCCTGGTACAGCAGGCTGCCGCGGTCGCCCAGGAGGGTGTCGAGCTGGTCGTGCACCCGGTGGTCGACCGCGGAAAGTGATTCGCCGTCGCCCAGGGCCATGGCGTGGTCGCTCTCGAAGTCACGCCACTGTTCGGACGTCACCTCCGCGATGGGATGGCCGTCGAGGCTCCCGTAGTCCACCTCGATGAAGGCGGCGTTGAGGGACGCCTCGATTCCCGGGAAGGCCAGGGCCGCCGTGGCCCGGGCCCGGCGAAGCGGCGACGTCCACACCTCTTGCACTCCCTCTAGGTAGGGGCGAAGGGCCAGCGCCTGACGCTCGCCGCGCGGCGTCAGTTCGGGATCGCTGCGCCCCACCAGGAGTCCCTGGGCGTTGGTGGTGCTCTGGCCGTGTCGGATCAAGATGATCACGGCAGCAAGAGGCGCCCGCACTCGGCACAGGTCATGAACTCGCCCGCCGGCTGGGTCTTGAACCGGCTGAGGTCGAGCGGCGAGAGCGCGATCCGACAGCCGTCGCAGCGCCCCTCGTCGACCTGGGCGGCGCCCGAGACCCCGGCCCGCTTCTTGATCCCTTCGTACCGCTCGAGCAAGGCGCTCGAGACCGCCGCCGCCCTCTCGACACGTCCCTGGCGCAGCGACTCCAACTCCTCGTCGAGCGAGGCCTGTAACCCGCCGATGAGCGTTTGCAGTTCCGTCCGGCGCACCAGCCCCGGCTGGGCCTGCGCCTTGATGGTCGCGACCGCCTCGTCCAGGGGTTCAACGTCGATCAGGAGCTCGAGTTCGGTGTCCTCGGCGCTGGCCAGCAGCTGGCGCACGTGCTCGAGTTCAGTGTGCAGGGCCGCCAACTCGCGGGCGTTGGCAGTCGACGCGGCCAGCGTCGTGGCGAGCTCGACGCTGCGGGTGCTCAAACGGGAGGTCTGCTTCTGGGCCTCCTCGTAGGCGCCGCGAACGGGGGTTTGTGCGTCCTTGGCCGCCTGGAGGGCCTTGGCCAGGGAGCGCAATTCGACCTCGAGCGCCGCCAGTTCGGCCATCTCGTCCAGGTGGTCGCGCTGGGACGACACCCGTTCGATCCACCGATCCGACTGCATCAGAGCCCGCAGTGCTTCGGTCTCATCCACCGCGTTAGTCTTGCACGTTCCAGCGTGAAAGCGCCCGGCCGAGCTTATCGATCGCCGAGACCAGCCCCGCCTCGCATCGCTCCTTCGCCGCGGCGATGTCGAACCAGTACACGTGGGGACTCTCGTCCTCCCCGGGCTTCGGGTCGTCGGGCGGGGCGACCATCACGTAGCGCAGGTCGTAGTGGATATGGCCGTGCGGGCCGGGGTGCACGTCCACGTGGAAGAGCTCCACGGGCTCAACGTGATGCGCCGCCAGTCCGGTCTCCTCCAGCGTCTCGCGCACCACCGCGACCTCGGGCCCCTCGCCCGCGTCGACGTGCCCGCCCGGCTGGACCCAGATGTGAAGGAGGCGGTGCTCCAGCAGGATCACCCCGCGAGAGGACACCACGAACGACGACGCCGTCAGGTGCCGGTCGCTGGCGTCGACGTCGAAGGGGTCCTGGGGCCACAACAGACGCTCCCGGGTGGCGGCGATCGACCGCTCTTCGCGTTCGTCGACGGGCGAGATGAGGCGCAACTGGCCTTCGAGGCGTTCGTAGGTCATTGCTGATCGCGGTAGAGCCGCTCAAGCGACGCGGGCCAGGGCACCCCACCGCTCGCCATCGCCCCGTCCGAGGACGGGATCGGGGCGTCGAAGTGCAGGTGGGCCGGCACGGTGCCCGACCAGATGGGCAGGTCCAAATCGTACTCGAAGTCCTCGGTGGGGCCGGCGGAGACCTTGGCCGACGCCTCGTTCATCTCGACGCGCAGCACCATGGTCAGGTTGAGCTCGCGATCGCTCATGCGGCGCACCTCCTGGGCCCGACCGGGCAGGATGGCGTCCACGAACAGGTCCAGCACGCGCCGCTTCTCCTCTAGGTCCGTGACCTTGGTCGCCGGGCCCACCACGACCACCGACCGGTAGGCGATCGACGATTCGAAGCCGCTGCGCGCCAGGCGCAGCCCGTCGTAGATGGTCACGTTCACGTAGGCGATCTCGCTCTCGAAGACCGCCTTCATGAAGGCGTTCGACGGGCTGCCGTGCAGGTAGAGGATCCGACCCTCGCGCGAGTGCAAAGTCGGCAGCGTCACGGCCCGGCCGTCGACGATGGCGGCGACGTGACAGAGCCGGGCCTCGTCGAGGATGGCGTTGATGGTGTTCGAGTCGTAGCGGGCCTTCTCGGGCAGGCGCCGCACCCGGGTCCGCTCCCCGGGGCCCAGATCGTCGCTCATGCGCGCAGGTCGCCCCCGAAGAAGGTCCGGGCCACGCCCGCCACCTCCACGTTGCGCTCGAAGAGCCGCGCGTGCATCAGCCCTCCGCGGGCCGACGCCTGGCGAACGGTGACGGTGGGCGATCCAACCTTCTCGACCCACCAGGGCGCGATGGCGCACATGGCGCTGCCGGTCACGTGGTCCTCGGCCAGCCCCAGTCGCGGGGCGAAGACCCGGATGGAGACGTCCACGCCCGGACCGCCCTCGCAGGCCACGATCACCATCGAACTCGGCACCAGGAAGAGGGCCATGGGGTCGACGGCCAGCCCGCACAGGGTGTCGTAGTCCTCGACGACGGCCAACGAACTCTGCGCCCCGGCCTGGAAGACCTCGACCAACGGACCAAGGGAGCCATTGAGCACCGAGACGTCGAGGGGCTCTAAGTAGGAACGGGGCAGGTCGATGGCCAGCATCCCGTCGCGGCTGCGCCGGCCCGAGAGCACGCCGGCCCGGGTCTGGAAGTAGAACTCGTCGTCCGGCACGCCCAGTTCGGTCAGCAGCACGTGCAGGGTCGCCAGCGTCGCGTGGCCGCAGAGGTCCACCTCGACGGTCGGCGTGAACCAGCGCAGCGACCAGCTATCGCCCACGCGGCGCACGAACGCGGTCTCGGACACGCCCAGTTCGAAGGCGATCTGCTGCAGCTCCTGGTCGGTCATGGGTCGCTCCAGCAGCACCACCACCGCCGGATTTCCCCGCTCCGCGCTGCCGATGAAGGCGTCGACCCACCAAATGCGGTGACCGAACGTCACGTTGACAGATTCCACCCTTAGACACTGCCACACCTGGACAGCCCACCGCGTAGGGTTTTGCTGTGCGTGTCGCGACGTTTAACATACACGCGGGCGTCGACGGATGGGGTCGACCGACCGGCGCCCTCGAGCACGCCCTCACCCTCGGAGCGGACGTGCTGGTCTGTCCCGAGTGCTGGCGCGGCGACCAGGGCTCCGATCTCTACCAGGAGCTCGCGACCAAACTGGGCATGCAGGGCACCTTCGCCACCCTGGCCACCGGCAAGCGCCAGACCAACGGAACGGGCGGGCGCACCTGGCAGCCCTTCATGGCCCACCTGGCCGGCGAGCGGGGCCTCTTCTTCAACGAGCATCGTGAGCTGACCAAGGCCCAGCGCTTCGAGCACGACGAGCTGGACGAGACCCAGCGCGGCCAGTGGGGCGTGGCCCTGCTCACGCGCCTGCCCATCGAGGAGATCCGGATCGAGGACCTGGGCCGGCTACCGAGGGAGAGGGTCAAGCGCTCCCTGATCGTCGCGCGGCTCAACGATGGACAGCGCCCCTTCTACGTGCTGGCCATCCATGGCGCGCACATCACGCACGGGTCCTTCCTTCAGTACCGGCGCGTCAACGAGATCGTGGCCAAACTCGAGCCGGGGATTCCGGTCATCCTCACCGGCGACTTCAACTGCTGGCGGCCGCTGCTGCGCATCTTCCTGCCGGGCTGGCGCTCGCTGGTGCGCGCGCGAACCTGGCCCGCCCGCTTCCCCCACTCCCAGATCGATCACGTGCTGGGACGCGGTCCCTGGCTGGTCCAGGGCGGCGGCGCCAGCGACGGCGGCAGCGACCACAAGGCACTCTTCGCCGACGTGACCCTGCCCTAGGTCAGCGCCATCGCGCTGCTCTCGGGCAGGCGGCGAAGCAGCGCCAGCGCGGGCAGGAAGGGCAGGAAGGTCACCAAGGCCGGCACCCGCAAGGCCGTCACGCTCGAGGTGTGCACCATGTCGCCCACCCAGCCGAAGAGCATCAGCCCGCTGACCGCGCCGACGACGCCGAAGACCACGATCCATCCCGCCGACGTCGCGCGTACGTCGTGGGAGAACAGCTCGGTGCTGATGGCCGTCAGGGCGGGCGACAGTAGGCCGCCCGCGCCGATGCCGACCATGTAGCCGATGATGAAGTCGGTTCGTCCGCCGCTGTAGGCGAAACACGCCGTCAGGGCGGTCGCCACGACGCCGAGCGCGACGGTCCAGCGCCGCCCGACCACGACGGCCAGGCGATGACTCAGCGCCAACCCGGCGAGGCCCGTGAAGGCGCTCAGCGTGACCACGGTCGCCACTTCGCGGGGGCTCATCTTGAGGATGCCTTCGCCATAAACGAAAGTGAAGCCGTTGGCCGGACCGGTGATCATGCCCACCGCGAAGACCACGGTCGCCACAATGGCCAGGCGACCGCGCAGGGCCCGCGGCACCGAACCCAGCCGGGCCAGCGGCACGTCGCTCGAGCGCGACAGCGGCTCGGGGATGACGCGCAACAACGGCACGATGACGAGCACCGGCAGCAGCGCCAAGGAGAAGAGCCAGCGGAATGAGTCAGAACCACGAATGAGGCCGTGCAGCACAGCCGAGATCCCCGCCCCGAGCCCCGCGCCGGCCGCCATGATGACCAGGCGCGTAATGCGACGCTGGGTGCTCGAGAGTTCCACGGTGATGACCTGGACGATGGTGGACGCCGCCGAGAGCAGGGGCCGCGCCAAGGCGAAGCACAGCACGAAGAACCAGTAACTGGGGCTCAGGGCCGCCGCCGCGGTCGCCAGGAGGCCGAGCACGATCGTGCGCTGCAGGACCCTGGTGCGGCCCCAGCGGTCGGCCAGCGACGCGAGCGGCAGGGAGAGCAGCGAAGCCAGGCGCAGCGCGGCCAGCCCGAGACCCAGCACCGAGCCGGACAGGCCAACGACGCTCTGCAGGGACCCCGTCGAAGAGAGGTGGCCGAAGTGCTTGGCCACGTCGTTGAGCGAATCGATGGCGCCGAACTGGGCGAAGCCCGCCACCAGCGCCGCCAGGAACAGCACGACCGTCACGCGGTCCGCCACGCGCCCGGGCGGCGCCGACTGGTTGCTCTCAGCCAAGTTGGACCGTGTCGTCCACCACCACGAGCGTCTTGCCGTGGTTGGCGCCGCTGAAGAGCAGGTTGAGCGCCTCGGGCGCGTGCTCCAGCCCGTGCACGAGGTGCTCACGGTGGACCAACCGACCGTCACGGACCATGGCGGCCAGCTCCCTTTGTCCCTCGAGGAACCTCGAGGCGAAATCGAAGATGAGGAAACCCTCCATGCGGGCGCGGCGCGCGATCAGCATCGGCGTGTTGACCAGTCCCTTGGGTCGTTCCATCGCGTTGTACTGGGAGATCGCCCCGCAGATCACGATCCTCGCGTGCAGCGCGATGGCCCCGAGGACCGCGTCGAGGATCTCACCTCCGACATTGTCGAAGTAGAGGTCGATGCCCCCGGGGCAGGCTTCGTGCAGGCGCCGGGCGATCTTGGGTTCGCGGTGGTCGAGGCACTCGTCGAAGCCCAGCTCCTCGACCACTTCGCGACACTTCTCCGGGCCGCCGGCAATACCAACCACCTTCTTCGCGCCGCGGGCCTTGGCGATCTGGCCCGCCACCGATCCCGTGGCGCCGGCGGCACCCGAGACGACCACCACGTCGCCCGGCTTGAAGGCGCCCACGTCGGTCAAACCGAAGTACGCCGTGAGCCCGGTCATGCCCAGCACGTTCATGGCCGTGGCGAGGTCGAATCCGGTGTCCACCGGCATCACGGTGAACCGGTTCTCTTCGCTGGCGATGGCCCACTCCTGCCATCCCGTGGCGCCGGTCACGACGTCGCCCACCCGATAGCGGTCCGACCGGGACTCGGTCACGACGCCCGCGCCGCCCGAGCGGATGACGTCGCCGAGGCCGATCGGAGGGAGGTAGCCCGGCGCGTCGTTCATCCAGGTGCGGATCGTCGGATCGATGGAGAGCATCCCCACTCGGACCAACGCCTCCCCCGGACCGCAGATGGGCACGGCCGACTCGATCAGCGCCGTCGTGGTGGCGTCCACCAGCCCACTGGGCCGTTGCGCCAGGACGATTCGACGATTGATCATGAACTCTTCCTCCGTTAGCGCCACATTAGGACGACAACGTGGACACGGCGAAAGACCGTGCGGGCCTTCGTCCTCCCGCTCAGACCTCGCTGGGGATCTCCACCTGCCCTCGCGGCGCGACCAGCACGTCACGGGCGATGATGCGGGGGCGAACGTGCTCGCCCAGGGCCAGGTCCGCGCCCACGTCGCTTCGCACGTCTACGCGAACGGGAATCTCGCCGATCTGCACCACCAGCCTCGTGGTAGCGCCGAAGAAGCTCTTATGGGTGATGAAGCCGCTGCCTTGGGGATCGACCTCGATGGCCACGTCCTCGGGTCGCAGGAGGGCGTCGATGGGGCCCGAGACGTCCCCGGACTCGCTGGTGCGCACGGGGCAACGCTGCTCGAAGATGACCACCTCCTTGCCGTCCATCTGGACGGGCACCCGACTGGATATGCCCACGAACTGCGCGACGAACGCGGTGGTTGGGCGAGCGTAGAGCGTGGCGGGATTGGCGACCTGCTCGATGTGGCCACTCGACATGACGCAGACGCGGTCGGCCATCGAAAGGGCCTCCTCCTGGTCGTGGGTCACGAACACCGTGGTGATGGCCAGGCGCTGCTGCAGCGAGCGGATCTGATCCCTCAACTCGGCGCGCACCTTGGCGTCGAGCGCGGAGAGCGGCTCGTCGAGCAGCAGCACACGCGGTTCGATGGCCAGGGCCCGGGCGAGGGCGACGCGCTGCTGCTGCCCTCCTGAAAGCTGGTGTGGAAACTTGACGGACTGGTCGCCGAGGCCCACGAGCTCGAGCAGTTCGCTCGCCTTGGCCCGACGCTGCGCCCCGTTCTGGTGGCGCATCCGCAGCCCGAAGGCCACGTTGTCGAGCACACTCATGTTGGGGAACAACGAATAGCTCTGGAAGACCATGCCCATGTCGCGCTTCTGCGCGTTCACGTTCGAAAGGTCCTTGCCGTCGACCATCACCCGACCGCTGTCGGGATGCTCGAAGCCCGCCAGCACGCGCAGCGCCGTCGTCTTGCCGCAGCCCGACGGCCCGAGGAAGGCCACGAACTCCCCCGGTTCGATTGACAGCGTCAGCCCGTCGAGCGCCCGGACCTTGCCGTAGGTGCGCACCAGGTTCTCCAGTCGCACGCTGGCCCCGCCGGTCGACGCGCCTGGGCCCGAGCCCGCTCCGGTTGAATCTTGAACGTCGGTCACGGGGTGCCCGCCTTTCGTCGTGATCGTCGAGATTGCGAGCGGTCAGCCGCCACAATCAAAGAAAGAAGGAGCCAGGTGCCGATGAGCAGGGCCATCGAGGCGGCCAGCGTCACGTGGGCGTCCGACTGCTGGAATTGGGCGATCCACACCGGCATCGTGGTCCAGCCGTCCAGGTTGGCCATGGTGTACTCGCCGAACACCAACGCCAGGGTGAGGGCGGTGGCCGACAGCAGGGCCGCGCGAAGGTTGGGCATGATGACGCTCCACAAGGTGCGGATCCACGACCCGCCCAGGGAGCGCGAGGCCTCCACCAGGGTCTTAAGGTCGATGGCGCTCAGCCCGGCGTCGAGCGATCGGTAGACGAACGGCATCGCGAGCACCACGTAGAAGATGCTCAGCAGATAGGGCGACGACTTGAGCCAAAGTGGCGCCGAGCCGAGCACGCCGACGATGAGGACGATGGGGGGAACGACAATGGGCAGGATCGTGACGAAATCCATCACCGGACGGAGTTTCGGCACCCTGATGTGCACGAAGATGGCCGTGGGAACCATCAAGATCAACTCGACCGCCGCGGTGAAGAAGGCCAAACGCATCGACAAGAAGAAGGCCCCCGAGAAGCCCTGCTCCGACGGCAGGGACGTGAAAGCCCAGAAGGAGAACTTGCCCAGGTCATTCTGCAGGGCGAACTTGACCCCGGCGTAGAGGGGCGCGAGGAAATACGCCAGCGCCAGGACGAGGACGACCAATCGCCACAGTCGGAACTTCTTTCGCCGACGTCGCCGTCGCTGCGGCAACTGGGGGTTCACCTCAGGATTCTCGAAATAGTAGGACTCCGCTACCTGAGCCATTTTGAGGCCCTCCTGCGAGCGAGTCCGTAGAAGACCATGGTGATCGAGAGCACGATGAGCATCCCCAGGGCAATGGCGAAGCCGACGTTCGCCTCACCGGCGATGGCGTTGCCCGACACGGTGTCGCCGATCTGGATGGGCGCCAGCGTCACCGTGCCTTCGGTGAGCGTTTGCGCCGTGGCGTAGGCCGCGAAGCTGCTGCCGAAGAGAAGAAGAATGCCTCCGAGGATGGAGGGCATGAGGACCGGGATGCCGACGTGGCGCCAGTAGCGCCAGTTCGACGCACCCATGTTCTGAGCCGCCTCGCGCCACGACTGGCGCAGGCCGCCCAGCGCGGGCGTGATGACCAGCACCATCAGGGGTAGCTGGAAGTACAGGTAGACGAACGCGACGCCGTAGAAGTTGTAGAGGTCGAACCCGTGGCTCCAAGGGTTGAGACCTATGTGGTTGAGCCACACCGTGATGATGCCCGTGGTCTCGCCAAAGGCCGCGATGAAGATGAACGTGAGGTTGATGCCACCGAAGTTGGCCAGTACCGCCGACGCGGTCGCGACCATCCTCTTGAGCACCCCGCTGTTGGACGTCACGATGGCGTACGCCAGGAAGACCCCGAGGATCCCCGGGATGATCGACGTGATCACCGAGAGTAGAAGACTGTTCTCGAATCCCTTGAGGTAAATCCCGTGGATCAGCAGGTCCATATTGCTGAACGTGAACTTCCCCTGGAAGGTCAGAAAGGCGTTGCGGATGATGTAGACGATCGGCACGCCCAGACCGACGCCCGTGTAGATGAAGAAGGGCGCCATGGCGAGCACGGGGAGCCAGGCTCGACGTAGTCGACTTTTTCGTCCGCCCGTTAAGGGGGGCAATACCTCGGACCCGGGTACCGAAGTACCCGGGTCCGAGAACAGCGTGTGACTGTGAGGCTCGCTATCGGTCACTTAACTACGGACCGGTCGTGACCTCGGTTGGCCACGTGCTCGTGACCGTGGTTTCAGCCGCCGTTATTTGCGTCGGAGTTGGAACGTTGGTCGAACCCTTCGGCACCGCGGGCAGTGCAGCCTCCCACGTCTTGTTGGCCGTTCCGTGAGCCTCCATGTAGGCGAGCTCGGCGGGACGGGCTTCACCCTGAAGCCACAGGTTCTGTCCGGTCACCGAATACAAGTACTCCTCCCAGAGGCGGGCCGCCGCGGGGTCTGGAGCGTTCTTGTTGATGGCCTGCGTGTAGTACTCAGCGAACAACGCGTCGCTCGGCACCGTCACCTTCCAACCCTTGATGGAGGCTGAGATCTCCGAAGCCTGGAGGTAGTCCCACCAGATGACGATGTTGGTCGCGCCAGACTGGATCGTCGACGGTCCCGCCACGGTGGGCACGAAGTAACCCTCCTTGTTCAGATTCTGGAAGTAGGTGACGCCGGGAGCGATGTTGCTCAAGGACCCACCTTCAGCGATGGCCGCCGCCCACACACCGGCGAGCGCCGCACTGGCCGACAATGGACTGTTGTTGAGGCCGACCTTGTAGCCGGCCGACGCGGGCGCCGCCAGGATCTGGGCGAAGGACGTCGGGCACGTCGTCACCGCCGCTGAGTTGCAGCCGATCGCGACGTAGCCGCCGTAGTCGTCAAACCAGTAACCGCTCGGGTCCTTCAGGTTCGAGGGGATCTCGCTCCACGTCTGGACCTTGTAGGGAGCCAGCTGGCCGGCCGCCCGTGCGGACACGGCGAAGTTCGTACCGACGTCGATCACGTCCGGGTCATTGGAGCGGCCCTGGTCGTCGGTCATCGCGGTGATCTCCTGGGCGCTGGAGCCATCAGGGTTCTGGTCGCTGATGTTGATGTGGTACTTCGCCTTGAAGTCCTTGATGATGGTGCCGTAATTCGCCCAGTTGTCGGGCAGGGCAATCACGTTCAGTCGGGCTTCCTTCTTCGCGGCCTTGATCAGCGCCGCCATCGAAGTGGGTCCCGTCGCAGTGAGGTGCGTCACTTTCGCCCAGTTAACTGTCTTCGACGCTCCAGCCGGTGAAGTGCCAGCGGAGATTCCCACTGCCACCACGCTGGACATAGTCGCCGCGGCCAAGAGCGCCGCTTTGAACCTTCGGTATGCCACTAGTACAACCTCCCTGATTTCGAACCGCCGGAGTGGAGATTCTGGGCCAGACTATCCCTTCGCGACGCGGCGCGCATGTCGAAAGTTTGATTCCACACAGATTTAATATTGGTCGATTACACAATCGTGACGCGCGCGTGAAAGCGAGGTAAATGTGGCCCGTTTGACCACTTTGTCGGGCGCGAAAGTAACTCACAATTCACTATGTGGAAATGCGCACGACATGGCGTTGCGTGATCATCGGTGAATCTTGAGCGCAAACGCCCTACGCACGGCTCGACGACAGGTCACGCAGCACTTCAATGCAGACGGTGAGGCCACCCCCGGGCGTATCTTCGAACCGCAACTCGCCTCCGAGCGGCTTGAGGAAGCCCGCGGACACGGTCAGCGCGATGCCGGCCACCGACTCTTCGTCGTTGAGCTGCCCGGAGGGAGCGATGAGCCGCTGCTTCGTCGCTTCGTCAACGCCGGGGCCACGGTCGATGACCAGCACCTCCACGAATTCACCGGATTGACCAGCGCTTATTCGGATCGGGCTGCCGGCCGGGCCGAAGCGCACGGCGTTGTCCAGAACGTTCACCAGCACCCGAATGAGGAGGGCCTCGTCCGTCATCAACGTGGGCAGGTCCGGCGCTACGTCGACGTCGAAGGCGTGGTCACCCGCGTCGAGCGTCGTGATCGCTTGGTCGATAAGTTCCTTGAGGTCGACTCGGCTGACCTTGGCGTCGACCAGGCCCGCCTCGAGACGGCGCAGGTCCACCAGATTGGTGATGAGGCGCGTCATGCGTCGAACGTCGCGTTCCAGACCCACCAGAACCTTCCGCCGGGCCTCCGGGGACCAGGTGACATTGGTCTGGAGCAGCGATGTCACGTCCGCCTCGATCATGGCCAGCGGAGCGCTCAGTTCGTGCGACAGCGCATGAAGAAGGCCGCTTCGCAGGGCCTCGGCTTGCACGAGCGCCCGTTGCTGCTGCTCGTCGTGAAATGTCGCCTGGGCCTTCAACCCCGCGGACACCCGCTCTAAGAACACCGTGATCAGCTGACGATCCTGGTTATCGAGCGCCTCTCCCGAGAAGACCAGCACGTGCTCGTCGTCGACGACGAACCGCGACGTCACCTGGGATTCTTCGACCTCGTCACCGCACCCAATCTGCGTTGTCCACTGTCCCTCGCGACGAGCCAAGAGCGCCACGCCCGGTATCGCGAAGATGGCCCTCAGCGACTCGAGCAGCGGCATCAGGTCGTCGTCGGTGGTCGCCACGGTCGCGGTCGCCCTGGCCAGTATTTGCGCCTCCGTCCTCGCTCGCTCCGCCTCCCTGGTGCGGCTCGCGAACCGACTCACCACCACGGTCGCTCCGAAGGCGAAGAGGAAGAACGCGACGATCGATACCACGTCATCCGGTCGAGCCACAACGAACGTGTGCAAGGGTAGAACGAAGTAATAGTTCTCCAGACCCGAGGCGACGAGCGCGGCCACGACGCCCACGAGGGTGCCGCCCCACGTGGTGAGGGCCAGCACCACCAGCAGGTAGACCAGGAACACCGTCGAGAGCGAGATGCTGGGTCGCACCTCCGCCAGCGGCCAGGTGACGGCCGGCATCACGAGCGCGGTCAAGGCGAACGCCATCAGGGTCCTCGTCCAGGAGAACTGACTCTTCTGGCGCCGCCGACGGACTTTGGCGGGTCGTTCGCCCCCCACGGCGATGATGTGCACGTCGAGATCCCGCGCCTCGCGAAGCACCTTCTCCACCACGCCGCTGGCGAGGTGATACTTCGATTTCGGACGGCTGGCGCCCAGGACTATCTGCGTCCCTCGCTCGGAACGGGCGAACGCCACGAGCGCCCTCGCCACGTCCTCGTCCACGATCTCCTGGAATAGTCCGTCGAGTTCACTGACGAGCTCGCGGGCCTTCGCGGTGTCGGCTTCCTCGAAGTTCCCCGCAGAGTTGACGACGTGCACGGCCATGAGTTCGGCGCCCGTGCGCGACGCGATGCGAGCCGCCCGGCGCAGCAGCGCCTCGTCGGTCTCGGTCCCCGTCAGGGCCACGATGAGCCTTTCCCTCGTCTCCCAGGCGTCGGCGATGCCGTGGGCGGCGAGGTAGCTCTGCAGCGAGTCCTCCACCCGGTCTGCCAGCCACAGGAGCGCCAGCTCTCGCAGCGCGGTCAGGTTCCCCGGTCGGAAGTAGTTCGACAGCGACGCGTCGATCTTGTCCGCCGCGTAGATGTTGCCATGGGCCATCCGACGCCGTAGCGCCTCGGGCGTGATGTCCACGAGTTCGACCTGCTCGGCGCGGCGAACGACGACGTCCGGGATCGTCTCCTTCTGGAGGATTCCGGTGATCTTCTCGACGACGTCCGAGACCGACTCCAGGTGCTGGATGTTCACGGTGGTTATGACGTTGATGCCGGCGTCCAGGAGGGTCTCCACATCCTGCCATCGCTTTTCGTGCGTGCCGCCCGGCACATTGGTGTGTGCGAGTTCGTCGACCAGTACGACCTCGGGTCGACGCGCCAGAATCGCGTCGAGGTCCATCTCCTCGAGCTGCGCACCGCGATACTCTCGCCTGACCTTCGGGACGATCTCCAGGTCGCGGATCTTCTCGATGGTGGACGGGCGACCGTGGGTCTCGACCAGACCGACCACAACATCGGTTCCGCGTTCGCGCCGACGCCAACCCTCGTCAAGCATGTGAAACGTCTTGCCCACGCCCGGAGCTGATCCCAGGTAGACGCGAAGTTCACCCTTTGCCATGGATCCAGTCTGACTCGACCGGGTGGTGGGAAGTGATCGTGCGACCAACCCGCTTGGCTGCATTCGGAGATAGGGCGGACCCAGAGACGGCGTGAGGAACATGGTCCCGCCCGCACGTTCGGACGCCGGGATCAGTGCAGCTTGACAAGCGCTTCGTTCAGTTTCAGTACGTCGATGTAGCTGGTCCCCATGAATCCCAATTCCGCGCTTTGGGTTTCGCTCCCTATGAGGGCCCTTAGTCGTGACGGCGCGATCCCGGTCGCCTTGGACACCATGGGGATCTGCACCGTGGCGTCCTGCGCCGAAATATCGGGGTCGTACCCGCTGCCAGACGTCGTCACGAGGTCTGGTGTCGGGTCGACGCCGAGGGCGTGCCAATACTTGACGAGAGCCTGGGTGTCTGCTTTGAGTGTCGCGGAACGGGGTCCGAGACTGGTCGCCCCGGACTCGCCGCTCACCCCATTGGCGATGAGCGGGTTGTCGCCCCCGGACACGTCGGCTTTGGGATTGGCGGCGTAGGGTCCGGTGTCGTCGGGGCGACCGTGGAAGACGCAACTGCCCAGGGGGTGGCCCGGACACTTGGCGTCGGCCCAGTTCTGGCCGATGAGCGTCGATCCGTTGGACGTGAGTGAACCGTTGGCCTGATTCTTGAAGAGTAATTGAGACACGCCCACGGCCGCGAAGGCGTAGACGAAGCCGAAGAAGACGAGGCAGACAGTTGCCAGGACCAGCGAGCGGCGTAGATGTACGAGCATCCCAGACTTCCTTTAGTAGGCGTGCAGCGCGACGAGCACGAGATCGATGAGCTTGATGAAGATGAACGGGATGATGATGCCGCCCACGCCGTAGATGAGGACGTTTCGCCTAAGGATCGCCGTCGAATTGGCCGCCCGGAATTTGACGCCGCGCAGCGCCAGGGGAATGAGGGCGATGATCACCAGCGCGTTGAAGATGACAGCCGACAGCACCGCGCTCTGGGGGCTGTGCAGTCTCATGATGTTGAGCGCGTGCAACTGGGGATAGGCCACTACGAACAGGGCGGGGATGATGGCGAAGTACTTGGCGATGTCGTTGGCGATCGAGAAGGTCGTCAGCGACCCTCGGGTGATGAGCAACTGCTTGCCGATTTCCACGATGTCCAGGAGCTTCGTGGGATTCGAATCAAGGTCGACCATGTTGCCCGCCTCTTTGGCGGCCGTGGTGCCGGTGTTCATGGCGACGCCGACGTCGGCCTGGGCCAGCGCCGGGGCGTCGTTGGTGCCGTCGCCGGTCATGGCCACCAACTTGCCACCCTCCTGCTCCTTCTTGATGAGCGCCATTTTCGCCTCCGGGGTCGCTTCAGCCAGGAAGTCGTCCACGCCCGCCTCCTGGGCGATGGCGGCCGCGGTCAGCGGGTTGTCGCCGGTGATCATGACGGTTCGAATTCCCATCTGGCGCATCTCGTCGAACTTGTCGCGGATACCTTGCTTCACGACGTCCTTAAGTTCGATCACGCCCAGGATGTCCGCACCGTCCGCCACCACGAGCGGTGTCGAGCCGGCCCGCGACACGCGCTCGATGATGGCGTCCAGGTCGCTCGGCGTCGTGCCGCCCTGCTCGGCCGACCAGCGCTTGACCGAATCGCCGGCACCCTTGCGGATCTGGCGCTGGCCGACGTCGAGCCCCGACATCCGCGTGGTGGCGGTAAAGGGCACGAAAACGTGGTCGGACTCCAACGAGCGCTCCCGGATGTCGAAGAGCTCCTTGGCGAGCACAACGATCGAACGTCCTTCCGGCGTTTCGTCGGCCAGCGAGGCGAGTTGGGCGACGTCGGCAACCTCCTGCTCGCTGTGGCCTCCCACGGGATAGAAATTTGAGGCCATGCGGTTGCCCAAAGTGATGGTGCCGGTCTTGTCCAGAAGCAGCGTCTGCACGTCGCCGGCCGCCTCGACCGCCCGGCCGCTCATCGCCAACACGTTGCGCTGCACGAGGCGGTCCATGCCGGCGATGCCGATGGCCGACAGCAAGGCGCCGATGGTCGTGGGGATGAGGCACACCAGCAGCGCCACCAGCACCACGACCGACACCGAACCGTGCGCGAAGTTGGCGAAGGGAACCAACGTCACCACGACGGGAATGAAGACGATCGTGAGCACGGCGAGCAGTATCGTCAGGGCGATCTCGTTGGGCGTCTTCTGGCGATTGGCGCCCTCGACGAGCGAGATCATCCGATCGATGAACGTCTGGCCACGTTCGGCCGTGATTCGTACGACGATGCGGTCCGACAGCACCTTCGTGCCGCCCGTGACCGCCGAACGGTCGCCGCCTGACTCGCGGATCACTGGGGCCGACTCGCCGGTTATCGCCGACTCATCCACCGAGGCGATCCCCTCGATGATGTCACCGTCGGAAGGGATGACGTCGTTGGCTTCGCAGACCACCAGGTCACCTTTTGACAGCGACGCGGCGGGCACCAATTCTTCCGTGCCGTCCGCGCGGAGCCGGCGCGCCTCGGTCTCCGAGCGCATCTTGCGCAGGGTCTCCGCCTGAGCCTTGCCGCGGCCTTCGGCCATGGCCTCGGCAAAATTCGCGAAGATCACCGTCAGGAACAGCCAGACGGTGATCGACCAGCTGAAGGTGCTGGGGTGGGCGAACGCCTCGACGAGCGTGATGACCGAGCCGACGAGGACGACGAACATGACGGGATTCTTGACCTGTTGCCTCGGGTCCAGCTTGGTGATCGAGCCCTTCAAGGCCTGACGCAGGATCAGCCCGTCGAAGAGTCCCCGGGCTTGAGCCACGCCATGGGGGCCCGATTCCGCCGTTGGTTGATTCATAACTGTGGTCATTAGAAGAACCTCAAGTGGCTTAGTTGCTCGACAATCGGTCCGAGCGAGATGGCGGGGAAGAACGTGAGACCGCCGATGATGAGGATCACGCCGATCGTGAGGCCGACGAACATCCCATTGTCGGTGCGGAAGGTGCCCAGGCCTTCGGGGACGACCTCCTTCTCGGCCAGGATTCCGCCGAGAGCCAGCGCCGGGATGATGATGCCAAAACGCCCGATCAACATGTCGATAGCGCCGATGATGTTGTAGAACGGCGTGTTGCCGGTCAGGCCATCGAAGGCGGAGCCGTTGTTGTTGCCCTGGGAAGTGAGGCCGTAGAGGATCTCGGTGAAGCCGTGCGGGCCGTGGTTCAGTGGTCCGGCGCGCCCTTCGACCAGGGACACCGCCAACGCCGTGACGATCAGCACCGTGATCGGCATGACGAGGGCCCCGAGACCCGCGAGTTTGACCTCCCTCGCCTGGATCTTCTTGCCGAGGTATTCGGGTGTGCGCCCGATCATCAGGCCGCCGATGAACACCGCGATAATCGCGTAGATGAGCAGCGTGTAAAGCCCGCTGCCCGTCCCGCCCGGCGTAACCTCGCCCAGCATCATGCCGGTGAGAAGCCCCATGCCGCCAATTGGGGTGAAGGAGTCGTACGTGGCGTCAGCGGAACCCGTCGAGGTCATGGTCGACGCGACGCCGAACAAGGCCGTGGTCGTGTCGCCAAAACGGACCTCCTTTCCTTCGGTGTTGCCGACCGTGGAGTAGATGCCTGAAGCCGCGACCGCCGGATTGTTCTGGTGCTCGGCGTAGCTGGTGAAGGCGACCCACGAGCCAAGGAGGATGACCACGACCGCCAACAGGGCGGCCCCGTGCTTGATGCTGCCCACCATCTTGCCGAAGGTATACGTCAGGGCCACCGGAATCGAGAGCAGGAGGTAGATCGAGAGCCAGTTGGTTAGACCCGTCGGGTTCTCGAAAGTGGTGGCCGAGTTCGCATTGAGGAACCCGCCGCCGTTGGTGCCCAACTGCTTGATTGCTTCCATGAAGCCGATAGGTCCTCGGGCGATGGTTTGGCTGACGCCGTTGACGGCGTCGTGGAAGCTCACCGTTCCCGCCAGGGTCTCGACGGCCCCCTGACCGACGAAGATAAGGCCGGAAACGAAGGCGATCGGCAACAGGATGTAGAACATGCAGCGTGTCATGTCGACCCAGAAGTTGCCGATGGTCGGTGACTTGCGGCGGGAGAAACCGCGCACCAGCACGATGGCGGCCGCGATGCCGACGGCCGGGCTGACGAACTGCTGAACCGTGAGCGCTCCCATTTGGGAGAAATACGACATGGTGGTCTCGCCGCCGTAGTTCTGCCAATTGGTGTTGGTAACGAAGGAAGCCGACGTGTTGAAGCTGAGCGCGGGCCCCACGGCACCAAGGTGCTGTGGATTGAGCGGCAGGGAGCCCTGGAGACGCAAGATCACGTAGGTGAAGACCAACGAGACGAAGGTGAAGACCATCATCGCCCCGGCGTAACGCTTCCAGGTCTGCTCCTGTTGAGGGCTCGTCTTGAGGAGCGAGTAAATCGGCCGTTCGATGAAACCCAGGAAGTGCACCTGACCGTCGAAGACGGCCGCCATGTACGCACCGAGGTAGCGCCAGGTGAAGCCCAGGGCGATGATCAGCGTAAGAAGCGTGAAGAAGAAGCCCATCAGAACTTCTCAGGCTTGAACATCGCGTAGCCCAGGTAGCCGAACATGACGACGGCAATAATGAACAGAACTATCTGGCTGAAACTCATACGCGCTCCAGCAGCCAGATGAGTCCGAGCGACGCCAGGGTGAACCCGACGAAACCTAACGCTGAATAGATATCTCCCATGAATCCATTGTGCGGCCGGCACTCTATTCAGGTTCTGAATAGTTCCCCGTCCTTCTTCATAATCTCTTCATTTCCTTCAAACCCCGCTCGGGAATGAATTGGTACAAGAATGCGAACGTGAGAAGACGCCTCCTCGGCTCAATAATCGGCGTGGCGTGCGCCGTGCTCCTCGGCGCGGGCCTGCTGCCCTTTCGCTCGCACATAAGTGTCTCGACGGCGGCGTTGTTACTGGTCATACCGGTCGTACTGGGGGTCGTCATCGGAGGATTCGTCGCGGGCGTCGTGAGCGTCCTGGCGGGCTTCTTGGTCTACGACTACGCGTACATCCCCCCCTATCGGACCCTGAACGTCGGAACCGCGCAGAACTGGACGGCGTTGATCGTCTACGTGGTCGTGATGCTGCTCGTGGCCCAGGTCGTGTCGCGCGTCGACGCCGCGCGTTCCGAGGCCCAACGCAGCACCGAAGCCACCCGGCGACTCTTCGAGATCTCCGAACTGCTGGTAGCCGACCATTCGGTGGGCGATCTCTTGAAGACGATCGTTCAGACCGCCCAAACGATGTTCGACGTGCCCGGCGTCTCTCTGCTCGTACTCGAGGACGGGCAGTTGACCGTGGCGGCCACGGCCGGCGAGCCGCTGACCGAGGAGGAACTTCACCGACTGGACCCCCACTCCGGCGTTCCGGTGAGCGTGGGCACCGCCCCGGGCTTCCTCGACGAGCTTCGCACCATCGCGCTCTCGGCGTCGGGCCGACCGGTCGGAATCCTCGCCATGCGCAGCCGCACCGTCACGCGCATCGATCGGGCGGTCCTCAACACCTTCGCCAACGACGCGGCCCTAGCGCTTGAGCGGGCGCAGCTGCGCGAACAGGCCCTGCGCACGCAGTTGCTCGAGGAGGTGGACCGTCTTCGCCACGGCCTCATGGGTGCCATCTCCCATGACCTACGCACCCCGCTCGCCACGATCAAGGTCGCATCGTCCACCCTGTCCAATCGGTCGGGTCAGCTCTCCGAATCCGACGTGTACGAACTGCACCATCTGATCGAGATCGAGGCCGACCGACTCACGCGCCTCGTCACCAACCTGCTCGACATGACGCGCATTGAAGCGGGAGTGTTCGAGGTGCACCGTACGCCGACGTCACTCGCTCGACTCGTGCAGGACGCGGTCCGGGCGTTGGGGCCAACGTGGAAGGAACGGCGCATCGATGTCGTGGTGCCCGAATCACTGGGAGCGGTCAATGTCGACCCCCTTATCATGGGCCAGGTGCTCATCAACTTGCTCGACAACGCCGATCGCTACTCCCCCAGTGACGGCACCATCGAGGTGAGGGGCGACCTGCGCGGCGACGTCGTCACGCTCGCCGTGTCCGATCAAGGCCCGGGCGTCGCGGCCGCGAACCGCGCCGCCATCTTTGACCGATTCACCCACTTCGACACGGGCGGACGGGCGGGCCTGGGGCTGACGATCGCCAAGACCTTCGTCGAAGCCCACGGCGAGCGCATCTGGTACGAAGAAGCACCCGAGGGCGGAGCACGATTCGTCTTCTCCCTCGGCGAGGCCGTGGACAGCGAGACGAGCGACTAGCGGTGGCCAAGGTCCTGGTCATCGACGACGACCCGTCCCTGCTGCGTGCGCTGCGTCTCGGTCTCAAGTCCGGCGGCCACGAGGTGACCACTGCCATCAATGGGGAAAGCGGATTGACCCAAGCGGCGCTGTCGTCGCCCGAGGTGATCGTGCTTGATCTGGGCCTTCCCGACCTCGACGGGATGATCGTCTGCCAGAGGATCCGCCAATGGAGCGAGGTGCCGATCATCGTGCTGTCGGCGGCAGGTGATGAAGATCGCAAAGTCACAGCCCTCAACGCCGGCGCCAATGACTACGTCACGAAGCCATTCAGTATGGCCGAACTGGAGGCCCGGATCCGAGCAGTGATGCGTAATCGGACGGCCGACAACGAGGAACCAGTGCCGGCGACCCTGTCCCTGGGCTCCCTCGACATCGACATAATCCACCACGAAGCCCGACTCCACGGCGTCCACGTCGACCTCACGTCCAAGGAATTCAATCTTCTCTCGTTCCTGGCGCGACACGAAGGCCGAACCTGCACGTACCAGATGATCCTCGGCGCTGTTTGGGGGCCTGGCTATAACGACGAATCGCAGTATGTGCACGCCTACGTGCACCGGCTGCGACAGAAACTGAACGACGAGCAGGGAGAGTTGATCCAAACGACGCCCGGCGTGGGCTACAGCTTTCATCCGAACCCGGCCGCCGAGTGATCGTCAATACGGCGGCGCGACTCGCTTGTCGTAATGCAATCGCTCGCGCCCGCTCGACAGATTCAGTCAGCGTTGTACAGTCACCTCAATTTTCAAGAATCGCTTGAGTGCTCAACTCGTTGGCATGAGCGCGGGATCCTCTGGCGTGCCGACGCCTGGATCGTCGATCGTCCTCACCGGACCCTTGAACGTATTCCTGGCACCGGCCACCCAGGCGATCCAGACCCCGAGCGCCAGAACGATGGTGACGACGGGCGCGTAGTTGAAGTCGCTCCAACTAAAGCCGCTTTCCCACGGAACAGCTCCCGGTGACGTCGGCAAGCAGAAGATGACCACGCAGATCACCACCCAGACCATGGCGATCACGTTGATCCATTTGTAGTGCTTGCCCAGGTTCCACACGCCCGGCTCGAACTTATTCCCCATTCGCCAGCGTAGAAAGACCGGCAGGATGTAGGCAATGTAGAGCCCTATGGTCGTAATCGACGTGACCGCGAAGAACGCCACGGGGAGTCCGGCTTTGTTGCCAAACAACGCCGGAATCGTGATTATGAGCGCGAAGACGACCACGAAGAGCACGGCCCACGTCGGCGTCCTGTGCTTATTCAGACGTCGCCACAGCGCGTGACCCGGCACGGCGCCGTCACGCGAGAACGCAAACACCATGCGCGAGGCGGCTGCAACGCATCCCATCCCGCAGAACAGTTGTCCGATGGTGGAGATGTCCAGAACCAACTTCGCGAGGCTGGTACTCAATGCCGACTCGATGATCGGAACCGCGCCACCACCACCCGCATTGATCGCGGCGATGTGAGTGGCCGCGAACGTAAGCGCGAGCAGGACCGCCCAACCGCCGACCGCCGAGTAGGCGATTGCCGTCCACAGCCCGCGGGGGGCGGCGCGCTCGGCGTCGTGGGTCTCCTCTGACAAGTGCGCCGATGCGTCATAACCGGTGAACGTGTACATAGTAAGCAGGAAGCCGAGCGGCAGGACCATGAACCAGTAAAAGTGTCCCGAGAATCCACTGTTGTTGATCCGATGTGAGAACACCCAGGCGGCACTCTGGTGAGTGGAGGGCCCGAAGATCAGAATGCCCACAATCGTTACTACTCCACCGAGCATCCACCAGGCCGAGATCCGGTTCAGCAGCGACACCAAGTGCGAGGAGAAGACGTTGATGATGCTATGAAGGGCGAGGATGACGAAGAACAGGATAAACGTATTGTGCAGAATCGTCGACGGGTTCGTCGTCGTGCAGTTGATGATGAAGTGAAATCCGTACAAGGCGAGCACCGAGTTCAGGAACGATGCGCAACCGTAGTCCACGGCGGCGGTGATAGCGACCAGGCCGAGCAAGTTGAACCATCCCGTGAACCACGACCAGCCCGCGCCGCCCAGGCTGTAGGCCCAGTAGTAGATGCCGCCCGCGGTGGGATACTTCGAAGCGAGCTCGGCCATCGACAGCCCTACGAGCAGGACCAGAAGGCTGATGACCGGCCAGCCGATCGAGATCGCGATTGGACCGCCGTCGTTCCACGCCTGTCCGAAAGTCGTAAAGCAGCCACTTAAGATGCAGATGATCGTGAGTGAAATCGCGAAGTTGGAGAACCCGCTCCAGCCGCGATTGAGCTCCTGTTTGTAGCCGAGGGCGGCCAGCCGCTTCTCGTCTGCCGACTGCATTTTTGAGCTATCGCTCATTAGGGCCTCCCCATGTCTTCGTCCCGTGGGACGTGTTGCCATCCCCGACCGCCACCTGTTGCAGCCGTCCAGTGACCGTTGAGGTCACCGCGCCCGGCGCGTTCGTCTGATCGGCCATCCAGTCCCCCCTTGGGCGCTGAAAAGTTAACTACGTTGCGGCGAGCATATTGGTTGGGTGCCCTCCTAGCAAGTGGCATCGACGTCACGCTTCCTTGCAGCGTGGAAATTCGGGCCTACCGAACTCGTTGACCTCGTCAGGCCGCATAAGGGCCCCTCAACTCACCTTCAAAGTGAACGCCTCGACGATCGGGTCCGTCGCCGACCTCTCCACCTCCACCGTCGCTCGGTTGCGACCATGATGCTGGCATTCAACTTCAGTAGTATCGGCGACAAACGCAAGCCAGTTCCCACTCGCAACGGATGAGGAGATGAAGTGACTACCTTGACCCCCGGTCGCCTGACCTACCAAGAGCTCCTGACCCAGATTCGTGGCGGTGAGATTGACACGGTCATACTGGCGATCACCGATATGCAAGGTCGTCTCCAGGGCAAACGGCTGGACGCTTCCTTCTTCGCCGACGACATCGGCGAAGAAGCCATCGACGGCTGCAGTTATCTCTTGGCTTCCGACGTCGACATGCGCACGGTCGATGGCTTCGCCCTGACGTCGTGGGAGCGAGGCTACGGCGATTTGGCCTTCAAGGCCGATTTCACGACTATTCGCCACGTGCCCTGGCACGAGAAGTCCGTCATCATCTTCGCCGACGTCGAGACCATGACCGGCGAGCCGGTCGCCCCGTCGCCGCGCCAGGTCCTCCAACAGCAGGTCGCGGAATTGGCCGAACGCGGCTGGAACGGGCTCACCGGGACGGAGCTTGAATTCATCGTCTTCGAGGACACCTACGAAGAAGCTTGGAGGTCCGGTTACCGCGACCTGACCCCGGTGAACCTCTACAACGTGGACTACTCCCTTCAAGGCACATCGCGCATCGAGCCACTGCTTGGTCGAATTCGACGCTCGATGCGCGGCGCCGGGATGATCGTGGAATCGGTGAAGGGTGAGTGCAACTACGGACAGCACGAGGTGGCGTTCAAGTACAACACACTCGTCGACAAGTGCGACGAGCACGGCCTGTTCAAGCTCGGCGCCAAAGAGATCGCCTCTCAGGAGGGTTACGCCCTCACCTTCATGGCTAAGTACGACGCGCGCGAAGGAAACTCCTGTCACATCCATCTTTCGCTGCGCGACGAGCAGGACCAACCCGTCTTCGCCGGCGACGAGGCCCACGGCTTTTCCAAGGTCTTCGAACACTTCCTCGCCGGACAACTGGCGTACTCGCGTGAACTATCCCTCTTCCTCGCTCCCAATGTCAACAGCTACAAGCGTTTCGTCGCCGGATCGTTCGCCCCCACCGCCCTCTTATGGGGACTGGACAACCGGACCTGTGCCTTTCGCGTCGTCGGTCACGGTCCGTCGATTCGCCTCGAGTGCCGCACACCCGGTGGCGACGTGAACCAGTACCTGGCGGTCGCCGCGCTCGTCGCCGCCGGTCTTCGCGGGGTCGAGGAGTCGCTGCCGTTGGCGCCAGCCTTCAAGGGGAACGCCTACGAGGCCGACGCGTCCCGAGTTCCGACCACCCTGCGAGAAGCTGTCCAGCTCTTCGACCAAAGCGCCGTCGCGCGCGAGGCCTTCGGCGACGAGGTCGTCGACCACTATGTCCACGCCGGTCAGATCGAGGTTGACGCCTTCGACGCCGCGGTCACGGATTGGGAACGCTACCGAGGCTTCGAACGGTTATGAGCAGCACGCTTTCGATCATCAACCCTTCGACCGAGCAGGTCGTCACGACGGTCGACATGGCCGACGTTGAAGAGGCCGACCGCGCCATTCAGCGCGCGGCCACGGCGTCACGCTCCTGGCGGGCCGTGACGCCCGCTGACCGGGCGCGCCTGTTGCGTCGATTCTCAGAGGTCGTGGACAGCCACAACGAAGAGTTGGCCCAGCTCGAGGTCGCCAACTCGGGCCACACCATCACCAACGCCCGTTGGGAGGCCGGAAACGTGCGCGACGTGCTGGCCTACTACTCGGGGGCGCCCGAACGTCACTCCGGCCGTCAGATCCCGGTGGCCGGGGGCGTCGACCTCACGTTTTACGAGCCGCTGGGCGTCGTGGGCATCATTGCGCCGTGGAACTTCCCCATGCCGATCGCCGGTTGGGGATTGGCGCCCGCCCTCGCCGCGGGCAACACGGTCGTCTTGAAGCCCGCCACCCTGACGCCACTCACCGCGATACGCCTGGCTGAACTGGCCCTCGAGGCGGGCATCCCCGAGGGCGTCTTCCAGGTCGTGGCGGGCGACGGCGCGACGGTCGGCTACCGTTTCGTCACCCACGACGCGGTGCGCAAGGTCTGCTTCACCGGTTCCAACGCGGCCGGCCGGAAGATCATGGCGGGCTGCGCCGAACAGGTGAAACGCGTGACCCTTGAACTCGGCGGCAAGAGCGCCAACATCATCTTCGCCGACGCGGACCTGGAGAAGGCGGCGGCCAGCGCGCCCTACGCGGTCTTCGACAACGCTGGCCAGGACTGCTGCGCTCGATCGCGGATCCTGGTTGAGACGTCGGCCTACGACCGATTCATGGAGCTCTTCGAACCGGCGGTCAAGGACGTGCGCGTCCTCGATCCGGCCGACGAGGCGAGCGAAATGGGCCCGCTCATCACCTCCGCCCAACGCGACAGCGTCGCGGCCTACGTCGAGGAGACCAACGTCGCGTTCCGCGGCAGCGCGCCGAGCGGGCCGGGCTACTGGTTCGCGCCCACGGTCCTCGAGACTCCGGACCGCACGTCTCGCGCCTTCACCGAAGAGATCTTCGGCCCCGTCGTGTCGGTGGTGCGGTTCAAGGACGAGGCCGAAGCGCTCGAGATCGCCAACGACAGCCCCTACGGGCTTTCGGGATCGATCTGGACCCGCAACATCGCGCGTGCGCTGCGCGTGGCGCGGGGCGTCGAAACGGGCGCCCTGTCGGTCAACTCGAATTCGTCGGTGCGCTACAGCACGCCCTTTGGCGGCTTCAAGCAGTCGGGTATCGGTCGCGAACTCGGCCCCGACGCCCTCCTGGGTTTCAGCGAGGAAAAGAACGTTTTTATAGCAACGGAGGAAGAGAACTAATGGGTCGATTGGACAACAAGGTTGCCGTCATCACCGGAGCCGCCAGCGGCATCGGCCGGGCCACCGCCACCCGCTTCGCCAGCGAGGGCGCCAAGGTGGTCGTGGCCGACCTCAGCGAACGCGAAGGCACCGACTTCGCCGAACAGATCGGCGGCACCTACATCCACGTCAACGTGGCCGACGAAAAAGACGTCGAGGCGCTCTACGCGAAGACGGCGGAGATCTACGGCGGCATCGACGTGCTCTTTAACAATGCGGGGATCTCCCCCGCGGACGACGACTCGATCCTCACCACCGGGCTCGACGCCTGGAAGAGGGTGCAAGACGTCAACCTGACCTCGGTCTACCTCTGCTGCCGCTACGGCATCCCCCACCTGCAGCGGCGCGGCGGCGGCTCGATCATCAACACGGCGTCCTTCGTGGCGGTGCTGGGCTCGGCGACCTCTCAGATCTCCTACACCGCCTCCAAGGGCGGCGTGCTCTCCATGAGCCGTGAGCTCGGCGTCCAGTTCGCGCGCGAGGGCATTCGCGTCAACGCACTCTGCCCCGGGCCGGTCAACACCCCGCTGCTTCAGGAGCTCTTCGCCAAGGACCCCGAGCGCGCCGCGCGGCGGCTGGTGCACGTGCCGATGGGCCGCTTCGCGGAGCCCGAGGAGATCGCCAGCGCCGTGCTGTTCCTCGCGAGCGACGACTCCTCGTTCATCACCGCTTCGACGTTCCTCGTCGACGGAGGGATTCACGGGGCCTACGTCACGCCGCTCTAGGTTGCGCCCGCAGGTTCGTTACCGTTCGGCGTAGGGCGCCGCGGTGTTGACGTGCACCTCGGGGATGAAGTACTCACTCAGGTACTTCTCCCCCTCGTCGCAACATATGGTCACGATGGTCGAACCCTCGGGGATCTCGTCGCGTATCCGCCGCGCTGCGATCATGTTGGCGCCGGAACTTGGTCCCACCAGCAATCCGAAATCTCGCGCCAGACGCCGCATCTCGGCGATGGCGTCGTCGCTGTGCACCGAAACGACCCGGTCCACCAATTCGTGGTGGCGCTGATAGATGCCGGGCACGAAGCCGTCGGATATGCCCTCGATCTTGTGCAGGCCCGTGTCGCCGCACAAGATGGTGCACGACTCGCTCGGCTCGAGGCCCACGATGAGCGCCGCGGGATTCACCTCCCGGAAGGCCTGACCGACGCCGATGAGGGTGCCGCCGGTGCCCACCCCCATCACGAAAGCGTCCGGCCTTCGTCCCGGTGCCAGTTGGGCGATTATCTCGGGTCCGAGCCAGGTCCGATTCTCCTCCACGTTCCATTCGGACTCGAACTGGTGGGGCGCGAAGTGGCCGGGTTGATCGCCCAGGCGGCTGGCCAGGGCCAGCGCCTCGTTCACGTGGAAGTTACCGACGTTGATGAGCTGGGCCCCGAAGGCGGTGGAGATGGCCGCCCGTTCCGGACTCATACCCTCGGGCATCACCACCAGCATCTTGTAGCCCTTCACGGCCGCCACCATGCTCATGGCGTTCCCCGTATTGCCGCTCGACGCCTCGACGATCGTGTCGCCCGGACGCAGCAGCCCTTCGCGCTCGGCGCGCTCGATGATGTAGCGGGCCATGCGGGCCTTGATCGATCCCGAGGGATTGAGGTACTCGAGCTTTAGGAATATTCCATCCACCTTGATGAGCGGCGTCGTGCCGATCGCGTCAAGGACGGTGGCCTTCGGTTCGTTCGTGGACACCATGATCGTCTCCTCCCGGAAACCGTGGCGCGACCCGTTAGGCCGGCAGTGCTTATCGTTGCAGATATTCGGCGCGCAGGACGAGACCGCTTCAAAACACCTTCCGGGGACGGCGTCTCGACCGGTCGCCGGTGATTGCCAGGGACGACCAACGTCGCTTAGTCTGGCCCAGATCGACGAATCAAATCGCGTGGCGTCCAAAAAACTCGCACCGCGCAGAAGGGACGACAATGGCCGAAGGCACGAAGGAGAGCCCGTGGGAGTTGCAGACTCCTCCCGGTACCTCGAGCTACACCATGTACCGCGACGAACAAGCCGATCCGCCCGTGCTCGTCTGCCAGGTGGGCACCACCACGCTCAAGTACCACCTTCGCGCCGTCGACGACCTGCACATCTGGCTCGGCGAGCAGGGCGGCTGGGTGGTGCTCGGTGCGGCCGACGAAAAGAAGCCCGCGGCGCCCGGCACGGTGGAGGCGTGGGGACGTTCCCCGGACAATCCCGTCGGGGGCTGGTACGGACTTCGGAACGGCTACCGCGGCCGGTTCGCCATGTACCTGCCGCCACTGTTGGAGCGGCTTGGTCTCGCCGAGGTGACGCACGAACCCCGAAACAATCAGATGCGGGCCCTCTAGCCTTCCGGGCGCTCGCCGAAGATTTCTGGGAGTATCGGAGGTGGCGACATTATGGCGGCGGAAGGCGAGGTCACGTGTTCCACGACATTCCTGACGTGATCCTCGGCCAAATGCAACGACTCGAGGCCGTCGACGCCCAAGACCGGATCGACGGCACCGCGCGCCTGCAGCGGCTTCGCCAGATCCCGCCCGGCACGGGCCGCTTCCTCTGCCTTCTCGCGGCGTCCGCACCGCCCGGGAGATGGATCGAGATCGGCACCAGCGCCGGCTACTCGACGCTGTGGCTCGCCCTGGCCTGCCGCGAACGGCACGAGGCCATCACGACGTTCGAGATCATGGCGACCAAGGCCGCCTTGGCAAAGGAGACCTTCGAGGCCGCCGGCGTCGGCGACGTGGTGTCGTTGGTGGAAGAGGACTTCTTGACCTACGTCGACCGACTCGGCGACATCTCCTTCTGCTTCCTCGACGCTGAGAAGGAGATCTACGCGGCGTGCTACGACGCGGTCGTTCCGCGGTTGGTGTCGGGCGGGCTGTTGGTCGCCGACAACGCCGTCAGCCACCAGGAAACGCTCCGTCCCATGTTGGACACCGCCCTCACCGACGCGCGGGTCGACGCGGTGGTCATCCCGCTGGGCAAGGGCGAACTGGTCTGTCGAAAGAAGTAGCGGTCATCTTGCTTCGTCCGTGCCGATGACCGCCACCCGCGTCTAAGTGCGAGTGGACAAACGCACGGACGCAGACGAAATGACGGCGAGGCGCGGGTTCGAGGACAAGGGACGACGGTTCGTTCGACACTAAAGTGACGAGTAGTGAAACCCAGGGGCTCACGCGGGACGTCTCGCGCACGCGAACACGATTGGCTGATCGGGAGCATTGCGGCCGTCCTCGCCGCCGCCGCGCTCGTCGTGGGGTCCGATTACGGCAAGATCCACGGGCCTTCGGTCCACAAGCACGTCATCGCCTGGGTGGCCGCCGCGGCCCTCGTGGTCACGGGGACTATCGCCGTACGCCGCGTCGCCGCGGCTCTCGATTCGCTCGTCACCCAGCGCGCCATTCCCGCCGCCGGCGCGGCCGTGCGACTCATTGCGTCAGGAATTGGCTACGTCCTGCTCATTTTCTGCGTGTTCGCCGTCATCGGCGTGTCGGTACAACGACTCTTGATTGGCGCGGGTCTGGCCGGCGTCATTCTGGGCATCGCCGCCCAGCAGAGCCTCGGCAACGTCTTCGCCTCCATCGTGCTGCTCGTCGCGAGGCCCTTTGGCGTGGGCGACCACATTCGCATCCGGTCCGGAACCCTGGGAGTCATAGACGTCTACGTACAGGGCATCGGCCTGACCTACGTCACGGTGCGCACCGACGACGGCGACCTCAAGATCCCCAATTCGGTGATGCTCGCCGCCGGGATCGGACAATTCTCGCCCTCCGTCGAGGCGCCTTCGCCTCCGGTGTCACCTCCGGACGCGGGGGATCGGTAACACAACACTCACGGCGGGCCAGCGACGTTTTCAGGCCGGACGTACGAAGACCTGGCGTGATTCGCGGCGGGCTGACGGACCTGGCCGACGGCCTTACGCGAGTCGCGCCCACATCAGAATGCGCTTGAACGGGTAGAGGTAGGGAGAACGGACTCCCAGTACGGCGAGCAGGCGCTCCCGGTAGCGCGCGACGAAGTCCTCAAAGCCCTCCTCGCCCAAGGCGCCCTTGAAACGCGTGAGGGAAGTTCCTTTCATCCACTCGACGACGTCGTCGGTCGACGCCATCCGATGTGCGTACACCTGGAGGCGGACGTGCTGCTCGACGAAGCCGAGGGCGTCGAGCAGTGCCGCATACTCTTCGGGGGCCAGCACGTTCTGAGCGACGACGTCGGGCGCAGGGTCATCGAACATCTCTCGCGCCAGTTCGACAGCCACTTGATGCGAGGGATGATCGGAGTTGGCGGGCACCTGCACCGCCAGCTGTCCGCCCTTCTTGAGTGACCGCGCCCATCGAGTCAGCACCATCGCATGGTCCGGAACCCACTGGAGCGAGGCGTTCGCGAACACCACGTCGAACGCGTGAGACTCCTGCCAGGTCCCAATGTCGGCGAGCACGAACGAGGCGCGGCTATGCGACTGCGTCGCCGCTTGTCCGATCATCGCCGGGGAGGCATCGATGCCGAGGATGGACGCAGCGCCCAACTCCTCGCTCAACGCCACGGTCAGTCGTCCGTCACCGCAACCGAGGTCGACCACGGCCGGAGACGCCACTTCTTCCAACAGGTTCGCCAGGTCCCAAAACGGCTGCTCGCGCTGGGCCGCGAAGAGGTTGTACTGGATCGGGTCCCACCCGTCGCTCGCGCTCACGAAGGAGGGAACCTCGATGCCGCCCGCGAGGTTATGAAAGCACGCTCGCGCAGTGCAGGCACTTCGTGGCGGCTTCAGGCAAGTCACTCGACAGGCACTGGGGGCAGCTCTTCGTGGGCGCCGGGGCGACCGGCTGGCCGAACACGGTAACCCCGCGCCTGGCCATGTAGGCGCGATACGGCACCACGAGGACGAAGTACACCACCGTGATGAAGATGATGAAGTACACGATTGCCGAGACGAACGCACCGACGTTGATGAACTGGCGGTTGATCGTCCAGCCGAGGCCCTCGGAATTCGAACCCTCGAAGGAATTCACGAGCGGCGTCACGACGTTGGTCGTGAAGGCGGAAATGAGCGTGCTGAAGGCCAGAGCCACAACCAACCCCACGGCGATGACGATCAATTCTCCCTGCAGCAGAAAACTCTTAAAGCCCTTCAGCATTCTTCCTCCTTGATCTGATGTTCCAACAGTAGTTTTTCGGGCGCCCCACTACTCCACCGTCGAACGCTGGCACGACGTGGGACGCCACTCGACGCTTCGTCGACGTCGTCAATCCTTTTCGTCGCTCGCTATGACTTCGACGTTCTCTTGCACCACGTGCAACTCTCCGTCGTCGCCCACCATCGACACCACTTCGTCGATCGCCGCGTCGCCCGACTCGTCCACGACCGCGATGATCTCGTCCATCACGACGACGTGACCTTGGTGGTCGGTGATGACCACCACGTCGTCTATCACGGTGTTCCCGGCCCCGTCGGTTTCAACCGTCTCGACCTCAAACGACTCAAGCTCATCGTCCGCGTTGTCTTTCGCACCTTCATCAACCATCAACCGCTCCCTCGTCGCTCCCACGTGCCAGCACTCATCATGTCATGCGCTGATCACCGGCGCCCAGTGAACGTCACCGGTTGGAACGGCCAGAATACCGATGCCCGGAATCGGCCGGTTCGCAGAAAGACAACTCGGCATAGGTTTATTGGTTGACATGGCCAAAACGTCCCAACGCAATCTCGTGATTCGCCGCGTGGCGGCGGTTGTGGTCACCGGACTCACCTTCTACATCGTCTTCCCCGCGTTACTGCGGGTGATTTCGGCGTGGCCCCACCTTTCCTCGCTGGCACCGGCGTGGTTAGTGGTGATGGTCGTCACCGAGATCGTGAGCTTCTTCTGCTCTCTCGCACTGCAAAGGATGGTGTTGCGGATCAAAGGCTGGTTCGCGATCATCACCGCCGCCCTGACGGGCAACGCCGTCACCAACGTGCTGCCGGGTGGCGATGCCGTCGGGGCCAGCGTGCAGTTCCAGATGCTGGTGACCTCCGGCGTCGATTCCGTGCAGGCCGCCGGCGGACTGGCGACGTCGTCGCTGCTCGGCATCGCCGGCCTCTTCTCGCTGCCGATCTTCGTATTGCCCGCCATCGTGGGAGGGCTCTCGGTTAATTCGGGGCTTCTCTTCGCCGGATTATTGGGTATCGGGGGCTTCATCCTCATCGTGGCGACGGGCGCCATGGTGCTGCAATTCGACGGGATCCTCCACCGGGTCGGCGCCATCGTCCAATGGGTGCTCAACAAGGTGCACCGCAAGAAGACCCCGTCCGAGGACCTCGCGGCGCGCCTCATCGCCGAGAGGGATCTGGTGCGCAAGGACCTTGGACGGAACTGGCGAATGGCCGTGCTGCTCGTGGCCGGGCGAATCGGGCTCGACTACATCTGCCTGCTCGCCGCCCTTTTCGCGACCGGGGCCAGGCCCAACCCGTCACTCGTGCTCTTGGCGTACGCGGCCACGGCCGTGGTCGCCCTCATACCGCTCACCCCGGGCGGTCTGGGCATCGTCGAGGCGTCGTTGAGCGGCCTGCTCATCCTGGCGGGCGTCAAGCCCGACAGCGCCGTGCTGGCCACCCTGGCCTATCGACTGGCCTCGTACTGGCTTCCTATCATGGCCGGCACTGTCTCCTACTTCATGTTCCGGCGACGATACGGAAGGACCAAAGTGAGCCTCACGGATCCCTAGAGGTGACGAGCCACGTCCACTGCGGTTTTGTGTTCAGGCACGCGGCCATCGGTGTGCGCGACGGACCCGGGTGTCGTCACGGCGTGCGGTCAACGAGCGACGGAAGTGAGAGCCGCGATGCTCCCGTCTAACATTTCAAAGGATGTCCGACTGTAGGAAGGGCATTTCACCATCGACGCGGAGTCGGGTGCCAATCCGCAGAGGAGCGTGGTGACCACCAAGAGTCAATTGAAGTTCTCCCTTGATCGAAACGACGCGGAGGTGGCCGTCGACTCGGTGGGGTCAGGCAAAGGATGGTGCAACGTCGTCCCGATCGTGACGCAAGACGCCAAAGACCTCACGATGAGCGTCTTCGGGCTGTGGGTGAGCTCGGGTGTCACGGTGGCGTCCTTCGTCACCGCCCCGCCTCGACAAGGCGTCGCGTCGCCTTCGTCGCTCGGTCTCCTGCACACCAGAGGACGACTCGGTCGAGACAGAATCTCGACGCTGCTCAATGGCGCGCCGTTTACCGTTCGCCAAGATCACAATCATCGCGGCCTTCTGCTCGAGGTCCCCTCCACCGCCCCCACCGCGCAGGTGCTTGACGTCATGTGCACGTTGACGTCGGAACTCTGCGACTACGAACTGACGGGCACGTGGCGTCTCGACCTCTTCACTCGCGGCTAAGGCGATTGCTCACAATTTTTGGTAAATAATCTGACATTCCACAGAACGCTCTCTGACAAAGCCGACTCGACTACTACGCTAAGAAAATGTCACTTCAGACGTATGGCCTCCCCCAAAAGGAGAAGCCGAAGCCTCGTCGTCGAAGCCCGAAAGATTTTCGATTGCTCGATTGGGCTTTCGTCTTCGCCATCGCCGTGCTGCTCGCAGTATTCCTGCGGACCTACGTCGCCCAAACGTTCTACATTCCTTCGTCGTCGATGGAACCCACGCTCGACATCGGGGATCACATCCTGGTCTCCAAACTCAGCACCGAGCTCGGATCGGTGCACATCGGGGAGATCCTGGTCTTCAAACGGCCGCCGGGAGAGGAAAATGTGTGCGGTGGCCCCGCGGTCCCCTATCTCGTCAAGCGTGTCATCGGACTTCCAGGCGACCACCTCACGTCCAAGGGCAACACGGTGTACGTGAACGGTGTCGCGCTCGAGGAGTCCTGGTCGCACTTGACGTCGCTGGGCAAGGCCATCGGTAACGTGACGGTGCCCAGCGGCGACTACTTCATGATGGGCGACAACCGATCCATCTCCTGCGACAGCCGCTACTGGGGTCCGCTTCCTTCGAACCTCGTCGTCGGCGAAGCGGTGATGAAATTCTGGCCGTTCTCGCATTTCGGATTCCTCTAATTCGCCCTGCCACTGTTGCGGTGGTGTTACGCGACGTCGCGGTGACGTTGCCCGCGAAGTCGCCGATGATGCTGCCTTCGAGCTGCGCGAACGTAACTGAATTGCAACACAGTTCGAGAAGAACCTCTCAGGGGCTCTAGTACCGTTTTTGGTAAGTCCAAGGAGGTTTCCAATGCGACTGCCCAACAACTGTTCCCCTCGGTTTCTGCGCACTTTCACCGTTGCAGTGGCGACGTCCCTGACCATCGCGACCATGATGTCGGGACTCTTTCTCCAGGGTTCAGCCACCTCCGCCGGCGCGACCACGAGCACGACCCGCTGCACCACCGGCGACCTCGTGGTCTGGCTCAACACCACGGGCAATGGCGCGGCCGGAAGTTCGTACTACAACCTCGAATTCACCAATCTCTCATCGCACGCCTGCACGATCGACGGCTATCCCGGCGTCTCGGCCGTCAACCTCGCCGGCCAGCAACTCGGCAACGCGGCTGGCCACAACTCGCAACATCCACCCGCGCTGATCACCCTCAGCAGTGGTGCGGCGCACTCGGGCCTCGACGGTTTCCAGACCGGCGCGACGGCCACCGTCGTGCTCCAGATCACCGACGCCGGAAACTACCCCAAGGCGGCCTGTCTTCCCGTCGCCGCGGCTGGACTGCGCGTGTACCCTCCCGATCAAACCGCGTCGAAGTTCGTGCCCTTCCCGTTCGCGTCGTGCTCGCACCGAGGCCCGCTCATCCTGCACGTCGAGTCGGCACAGAAGGGCGTAGTCACGCAATAGGCGTCGAGGGTGCGTGGCTTCCTTGCTCGCTTCCGCGTGACCTTCTTCGCCACCCGCGGTGACGGGTACCCGTCAGCCGGAATGAAGGCGCAGCGCGGCGAGCGCGACCGCCAGCGCGACCACGGCCCAGCACAGCGACCGAAGCGCGAGCTCCAGCGGCAGCAACATCGATTCCTTGTCGATCGGGGCGATCGAACCATCGACCCGGATGACACTGCCCTCAACCGACGTGGTCTTGCGGCGAAGCTCGCGGGCTGGCGACGAGAGCTGTCGCTGGGCCTGGGACAGGAGCGTGGCGAAGAGTGCCGCCACGACGGACCCGATATTCAAGCGGCCGTGCTCGGCGAAATACGCCGTGAGCAGAGGAAACGCTCCCCAGCCCAGCGCGAAAATGGTGTCGGTATGCAGCCGCCCTCGGAAGAGCTCGAGGTTGTAGCCGACGGCCAACAACACGCCCACGCCGATGAAGATGCCGAGGTAGGGGCTCACCTTCACCATGCCGAGGATGCCGAGCGCCACCGCCGCCGTGATGGCGATGGTTGAAGCCATGATCAGGTGTCGTGCCGGGATGAGCGTCCCCAATGGCCGACCGTGCAATTCGTCGAGAGCGTGCGCGCCGACGCCCACGGCGAGGAAGAAGGCTCCGAGCGAAGCGACGAGGCGAACGACGCTCACCGGACCGACCAGGCACGCCCCGATGACCACGTAGGAAAGGTGCCACAGGGTGTACGGGGGATGCAGCACCGTCCACCAGTCGCGCATCGCGGGATTCTTCAGGAAGCGAGGCTGGGCGTAGTAGGCCGGACCGCTGGCTCTCGTCCTGTTGAATCGCGTCCTGGGCATCGTCATGTCGAGCGATAGCCCCACATCACCAGCCCGCCGCCCAAGCTCATCGAACGATGCTCCACGTGTTCAATTCCCGCGTGCTCCCAGGCCCCGACGGTCCAGTCCACCGAGTACTGGCGATAGTGCTTGGAGATGCTGGGCCCGAGGAAACGGCCAACGTCCCACCATCCCCGGCCGCCCGTGACGAGGCCCGCGACGGGCAACACGGCGCGCGTATAAATCCACCACATCGTGTGCCAACCCCACGACCGGGGAACGGCGAACTCCAAGCTGGCGATCGGTCCGCCCGGCTTCACCACCCGGGCGAGTTCAGCGATCGTCGCCTTGGGGTCCTCGACGTAGCGCAAGAGATAGGTGAAGGTCAACGCGTCGAACGTGTTGTCCGCGAAGGGCAGCTGCTCGCCTCGACCCAGGACGAGGGAGATGCGATCGGTCAGGCCGGACTTCTCCACGTTGGACTGTCCCATGCGCAGCATGTCCTCACTGAGATCGATACCCACGATTCGAGCTTTCGTCTTCTTGGCCAACGACTTGGTCACGGCGCCCGGGCCACACGCCACGTCGAGCACCAACCTGGGGTCCGAACCGACCACGTGGTCGAGCATCGCCAGGCGCCATCGGCGATCCTGTCCGAAGGAAAGCAGCCACGCCAGCAGGTTGTAGCGCCGCGGCAACGGTTCGAAGAGGTCCTTGGCGAACTCGTTGGGCACAGCCCGAGATGACGCCACATCGCGATTGCGAAATTTCATGAACGATCCACGCGCCCGCGAGCGTCCGACTTAGCGGCGTCAAGGAGGCTGGGGACGCGGTTGCTGGCACCCGATGTCCGGTTACCCATGGTCTGACCTCCGTGTCATTGCCTGGCCCACGACCAAGAACGGGAGCACCCAGAATCGAATCCTCCGATGCTCGAACATTATCGGAACTTCTCGACGACCACTCCTTCATTCGCGCCGGTGCGGGATGATCGCGTCGTCGGCAGTAGGAGGAAGGATCTCGAGAACTAAACTTCTTAGGTGAGTCCGCCCTCTCGTCAACGCCGCGGCGACGCGGTAAACCTCTCGTTCGTCGTGCTGGCTGGCGTCGCGTTCGGCTTCGTCGAAGCGGCGGTGGTGTACTACCTACGGGCCCTGATGGACTTTCACAAGAACTACCCCCTGCTCCACTACAAGGTCCTGCTGAACCTGGGTTTCATCACCTTCATCACTCCGAAGCGGGCGCTGCTGATCTCCGCTCACGTCACCCACGTGGAGGAGATGCGCGAGTTCTCGACCATCGTGCTCTTGATCGCCGTGGCGTACCTCGCGGGGAAGAACCCCAGGCAACGACTCGCGGCGTTCCTCGTCAGCTTCGCGTGCTGGGACATCACCTACTACGTCTTCCTAAAGATCATCGACGACTGGCCGAGCAGCTTCCTGACCAAGGACGTCTTCTTCTTGATCCCCGTGACGTGGATCGGTCCGGTGCTGACGCCACTGATCATCTCCAGCGTCATGCTCGTGGTCGGCGCTCGCCTCTACCTGCGAAGTTCCAACGACTCGTGGCGATGATCGGGAACGTCCTCAACATGTGAAGGCTCTCGATGTGAGCACTCATAACCCCACGGGTGACGCGTCATCGGCGACGGCGTGACCTAGACCGCGACGACGGCCACTTTGATGTTGTCTCGCGTGGCGTTCGAGTAGGGACACACTTTATGCGCGCCGTCGGCGAGTTCCTGGGCCAGTTCAATCGGGATGCCCGGAATGTGCACCTCCAGGACGACCGCCAAGGTCAGTGCGCCGCCCAGGGCGGTCCCCAGGGTCACCGACGCCGTCACCGTCGATTCGTCCGTGTTTATGTCTCTCTTCTTGGCCACTAGCCCCATGGCCCCTTGGAAGCACGCCGAATAACCCGAGGCGAACAACTGCTCGGGATTCGTCGCGCCGCCGGGACCGCCCATTTCAATGGGACGGCGCAGGTCGACGTCCACCAGGCCGTCGCTGCTCTTCACGTGCCCCGCGCGGCCCCCCACAGCCGTCGCCGTCGCCGTGTACAACTCCTTTGCGATTTCGGTGACCACCATCTGCTCCTTCAAAAATAGGACCGCCTTCGTGGCGGTCCTTTCACGTTAACGAGCCGCGGGATAAACGTGCCGTCTCAACGGCTGACGTTCACTCCTGAATGATCTCGAAGGCCCGAAGTCCGCGAATCCTCTCCTGGCGGCGCGCCCGCAGACGCTTCTCCGTCAGCGGAGAGAGCTCGAGGTAGGACTTGAGAATGGCGTCATGGACCCGCTGCACCGTGACGAAGGGATTGGCGTCTTCGGCGATGACCTCATCAATGAGCCCGAGGTCGAGCTGGTCGTGCGCGGTCGAGCGCATGGTCGCGAGCGTGGTCCTGATCTGGTCCCGCGACGGATTCGGGGTCTTGTAGAGGATTGAGGCCGCCGAACGTGGCTCGGCGACGTAGGCCATGGCCTTCTCCAGCATTATGACGTGGTCGGCCATCGGCGTCGTGGCCAGCCCACCGCCGCTGCCCAGCGCGCCGGCTACCAGGGAGATCACGGGCTCGGAGTAGTCGATCCCCTTGAGGATCGAACGCGCGATGGCCCGAGATTGGCCGCGGCGCTCGCTTTCCAGGGTGGGCTTGGCGCCGAGGGTGTCGGTGACGAAGAGCGCGGGCAAGCGGAGGCGCTCCCCCATCTCCAGGATCCGCTCCATGTAGGCAAAGTCCTCCGGGGCCGGATTGGACGGCCGCTTGACCACCGTGTCGCCGAAGCGCTGGTATGACGGCTGGGTACCCACGATCACGAACGGCTGGGTGCCTATCTTGGCGAACGCGCCGACGATGGCCGGGTACCGCTTGAACTCGGATTCCTGGACGTAGTTGTACACGGCCACCGGGTCATTGAACGCGAAGCGCACGATGAACTCGAGGTCAACACGATTGGCGTCGGTCATCAGGTCCTGGTACTGCTCTTCCAGGGCCTCGGGATCGTCGAGGGCCCGCAACGGACGCGCCGTCGATGACTGGAGCTGCACCGAACCCTTGGCGTCATCAAAGCGGGGGCCGAATATTCCGACCGGACCGAAACTGAAGGTACGCCGCTGATCGGCCGCGGTGACGTTTCTGATCAGCGGCGCCGTATCCTCGGTCAGTTCGTGGTGCTTGTCGGGCAGTGCCGTCGAGGTGAGCAGTTCGCCGAGATAGCCCACCAGCTCGTCCACGTCCGCCAGCACCACGTCGATGTTGCGATCGAGCAGGTTCGCCTCGGCGCTCTGGGAGTTGCTCGGCACCGACGAACCTTCGAAGGCCTCGATGACATTCGGTCCCGCGAAGCCGAAGTTGGTGCCCGACGTCGCGAGAATGAGGTCCGCGTTCGGCACCGCGCTGGCCGACACGCCGCCCCACACGTTGCCGAGCAGCACGGCCACCTGCGGGAGCGCGACCTTCTGCTTGTAGTTCCGAATGGCCTCGACCATGCGCGTCATCTGGGTGAGCCCCGCGAAATTCTCGTGCTGGCGCACGCCGCTCGAGGCGTACACACTTACGAACGGGAGTTTCTTGCTGATGGCCAAGTCGGCGGCGGACTGGAACTTCTCCCCCGAGACCACGCCGAGCGAACCGGCGAAGAAGTCCCAGTTCATGGCGTAGAGCACAACCGGGCGGCCGGCCACGGTGGCCAGCCCGAACGTCGACGATTCGGACTTTCCTCGTCCGGTCTCGCGGCGAAGCTTGTCGAGATAGGACTCGTCGGTTTCGCCCGCCTTGCCCCGGCGAATGAGGCCGACCAGGTCCTTCGCGATTCGCCAACGCACGTGGATCGGCTTGAAGTTCAACTGCTCCTGAAGGGTCAACAACTGCGAGGGGCTGTTGACCTTCTTGCGATTGTGCAGATGCGCTCCGACCGGAGCTTCGAATACCGGCAAGCCAGCCGGATGGCCCTCGCCGAAAAACCTTAAGTCAAAGTCTTCATCCGGGCGTGGTCCACTGTCTTCAGTGGGTTCTAACATGAACATCCATTATGGCACGAAGTCGTTTCGGCGAACAGGTGCGCTGCCCTCGTTGATGTCGCGCACGCCATTTTCAGCGGCGTGGCTCATTACCCGTCGGTAATGGACGGTGCAAATCGGCGAACGTCCCGGGCATCGATCTTGAAGGAAGACGAGGCTCACGAGCGGGCATAGCGCGAATGTCGTCGAGTGAATCCATCGTCCCTCGTCGACGTGAATCCAGGGCTACACCACCGCCGACGCGACGACCGGGCTGGTCGGTGTCGAGGTGCCTCCCGACGGCTCGACGGTCACGTCGAGGGCCGTGACGACGGAGTTGCCCGAGACGGTGAAGGTCACCGCCGTGGGCTGGCGGCCCATCAGCCCGACGGAGATGGGCTTGCCGTTGATGATCGCCCAAAGTTGGTACGTCTTGTCGGAGGAGAGCGTCGGCAGGGATGATTTGACCAGGAAGCCACGGCCGTCCGGCAACAGGACAAATTGCGCTATGTCCCGGTTGGAGGAACCTGCCAGATCCACCAGACGGTGATCGGGAGCGACGAGGGCCGCGTGCACTTCGCTGTTGGTCTCGCTCGCGAGGGCGTTGTTGAGACGCGACACGTGGCCGTTAACGCTCGCCAGGCTGATCGCCAACACCATGATGACTGCCGCCGCCAAGGCCAAGAACGTGGGGACGACCACCTTGCTCCTCGACCGAGTGCGGACGTCACCGTGGGCCTGCGGCGCGCCGTTGCGCGGGCCCACCAGTAAGAGCGGCGCCTCCCTGGTCTCGCCACTTTGATCCTCGTAGATGCGGCTCGAAATGCTCCCCCAAAGGTCCTGGGGTAGCGCTTCCACCGAGTTGCCCATGGCGCTCGCCACCTCTCGCAGGGCGTCCAACTCGGCTTGGCACCGGGGACACTGCGCTACGTGATCCTCGATGGCGGTGCGTTCGTCGACCTCCACCGCGTCGAGCGCCAGGGCGGCCAGTAGTTCGCTGGCTTCGTCGTGGGTCATTCTCACTCCACTCCCTGGACGCCGGCTTGGACCAGCGCGCTCCTCATCCGTTGCATGCCATTTCGAATCCTGCTCTTCACGGTTCCTTCGGGCTGATTGAGTAGCTGCGCGACCTGCACGTAGGTGTGTCCCTCAAAGTAGGCCAAGGTTATGGCTTCGCGCTCCTCCACCGGCAGTTCGTCCAACGCCCGCGCCACGTGATGGGCAATCGAGAGGTCCCACACTTCGTGCTGCATATCGTAGGCGGCCCTCGCTGTCTTGAAGGCATCGTTGTTCTCCCGCACGCGACGCGAACTTAGGGATCGAACCGCGTCCACCGCTCGGGCGTGCGATTGGGTCAACAGATAAGAGCGAAGGTTGCCGCGAGCGGAATCGAAACGGTCCGGCTCGTTCCACAACCTCAGGAACACCTCCTGGGTGACATCTTCGGCTTCCGTCGCGTTGTTGAGCACGCGCCGGGCCAGGCCGAACACGGCGCCGCCGTGGCGTCGATAGACCTCCGCCAGCGCGACCTCGCTGTAGCGTCCTATCAACGTCACTAACTGGGCGTCGCTCGCTTCGCTTAACTCTTGCATGCACTACCTATTCGGAGCCGAAGCCCTGGTCGGATGTCTGATGCCGAGACTAGGGAGTAAGCGGAAAGATGGCAATTTTCGCTACCCTCGAGTGAGGAGGTGCGATGCCCTGAGGCTGACTCCCTCAAATTCGTCGGTGCTCGCTCCCTATCCAGGGATGACGGTGCTCGCTGTCGACCAGGGATCCGACGAGCAGGCGTCGTCACGGTTGCTACATTTCGTACGTGCGATTGGTCTCTTGGAACGTGAATGGCATTCGAGCCGTGACCAACAAGGGCCTCTTCGCGCCGTTCGTCGACGAGCTGCAACCTGACGTCATCTGCCTGCAGGAAACCAAGGCCCACCAATCCCAAATCGAAGTGGAACTAAGCGGCTTCGAGGAGCACTGGAACTCGGCCGAGAAGAAGGGGTACTCCGGCACGGCGATCTTTTCGAAGGTGTCTCCCCTCAACGTAACCGCGGGTTTCGCCGGGTTTGACGGAGGAGCCGTCGAGATGGCCGACTCCTTCGGTGATCCCCACAGCGAAGGTCGAGTGATAACCGCCGAATTTGACGACTTCTATCTCGTGACCGTCTACACGCCCAACGCCAAGGGGGACCTTGGGCGACTCACGCTTCGCCATAGCCAGTGGGACCCGACGTTCCTGCGTCACCTGCAGCAACTCGAACGCACCAAGCCCGTTGTCTTTTGTGGCGACTTGAACGTAGCGCACACGCCAGACGACCTGGCGAATCCGAAATCGAATGTGGGCAAGGCGGGTTACACCAGCGAAGAACGCGAGGGTTTCCAGAGTTTCGTGGACGCCGGGTTCGTCGACACCTTCCGGCTCTTCCATGAAGGAAACGGGCACTACACGTGGTGGTCCAATTTTTCCAAGGCGCGCGAACGCAACGTCGGTTGGCGAATTGACTACTTCCTCGTGTCCGAAGGCCTGGTCGATCGGGTCGAGGCAGCGGAAATTCACGCGAACATCATGGGCAGCGATCACTGCCCGGTGAGCCTCACCTTGAAATCCTGAGTCGCCGTTAGGGCTGACGAACGACGTTCTTGGCCTTTAGGACAACATCCTCACAACTGGACACTTGCGCGCGGAGACTAGAGCCATGTCGGACTCGCCAGGGCGAAATCACCTAGCGGTCGCTCACGTCAAGCGGACCACGGTCCTATGACCGGCGGCCCCTCTCGTCACCACGGTGCGCGATCGTGATGCCTGAGCGGTTCGTCGCCACTGTCGCCCGTCAGGACTTCCACGGCGTGGGTCACAGCATGCGCGTGACGCCGTGAAAACCAGTGAAGAATTACGTGAAGAGTTCCACGAAAGGTTCGACTTGCGCGATGACCCCCTCGGCGATGGATTAGGCCAACTCCAGCGGCTGTTGTTCGCGGGTAACTTCTTGAACAGCATTCGAACCGGCATCATGGTCCAGGACGTCAACGGCAACGTGTTGGATTACAACGACGCCGCCGCGCGTCTTATCGGCGCGACCGATCGTTCCGTCACCTTCGACCCGAAGCAAGGAGCGGTCCGAGAAGATGGATCACCGTTCCCCGTCGACGAACTCCCCAGCGCCGTCACCTTGCGAACCGGCAAGTCCAACCTGGACGTCGTGGTCGGCGTCGACATTCCCGGACGGGTGCGGCGTTGGCTGTCGGTCGACACGTATCTCCTGAAGGACGGTGAGGAGGTGCTGGGTGTCGTCTCGGCCTTTGACGACATCGACAATCAGTGGCACGAACGTCACCTCTTGAGGTTGCTGGCCGAGGTGAACCGGGTCGTCATGTCGGCCGTGGATGAGGCGGAAAGCCTCGAGCACCTATGCACCACTCTGGTCGAAACCGGCCGCTACCTGCTCGCGTGGATCGGTGTCGCGGGTGATGACGACCAACACAGCATCGGCGTTACCTACTCGGCGGGCAAGACCGAGTACCTCCAAGAGGGCATGATCTCGTGGTCACCGGAGCAAGAGACCGGACTAGGTCCGAGCGGCATCGCGATGCGCACGCGCATTAGCCAGGTGGCCAACGACCTCGCCAACTACCCCGGTTTCGAGCCGTGGCGCGAGCGGGCCGCCCAATTCGGCTTCGGTTCTTCAGTAGCCATACCGTTCATGATCGGCGAGCAGCCCGCGGGGCTCTTCGTCTACGCCCGGGACAAGTTCGGCTTCGACGAGTCCACGGTGCGGGGGTTGGAGCAGATCACCAAGGAGGTCGGGTTCGGCGTCGCCTACGTACGCTCGGTGCAGCGCTCGGAGGCGGCCCTGGAAAGCACCATCGCCGCGATCGACGCCCAGCGCGCCACGGAGCACGCCCTCAACGAGGCGGAGCAGCGCTTTCGCATCGCCTTCGAGAACAACATGGCGCCGATGACGTTCGCCGATCTGGAGGACCATCTGATCGCGGCCAATGACGCCTTCTGCCAGATGGTCGGCTACAGCCTCGAGGAACTCATCGGCCAGGACTCCAAGATATTCACGTACCCCGACGACGTCGGCATCACTGAAGAGACCCTTCGTCGCGCGTCGATGGGCGAGTCGGATCAGATGCGCTACGTCAAGCGGTACCTACGGAAGGACGGGCGCATCATCGTCTCGGAGGTCTCGAGGTCGGCCGCGCGCGACAGCGGAGGCAAGATCCTCTACTACGTGTTCTCCGAACGCGACATTACCGAGGAACGCGTGCTCGCGGCGCAACTCTCCCACCAGGCGTTCCACGATCCCTTGACCGGGCTGGCCAACCGCGCACTCTTCGAAGACCGGCTCGTACAGGCCCACGCCAGGGTAGTGAGGCAGGACGGCTTCGGCGCCGTCCTGTTGTTGGACCTCGATGACTTCAAGGGCGTGAACGACACGTACGGCCACCTGATCGGCGACCAACTCCTGATAGGCATCGCCCGGCGATTCGAATTGGTGACCCGTTCCACCGATACCCTCAGCCGATTCGGCGGCGACGAGTTCCTCTACCTGGCGGAAGGACTCAGCTCCGTCGCCGAGGCCGAAGAGGTGGCAACCCGCCTCCTTGACGTGCTGGCGGAGCCGTTCCTCTTCGGTGGACTGCGGTTAGAACAGAACGCCAGCGTGGGCATCGTGGTGTGGGACTCGACCAGCCCCGACAGCGCCGAGTTCGTCCAGAACGCCGACGTGGCGCTCTACGACGCCAAACGCCAGCAGCGAGGAAAGTACTCGCTCTTCAATCCGGGCATGCATCAGGAGGCGGTCGGCCGCTTCACCCTCATCCAGGAACTGCGCCAGGCGCTCGAAACCGGTGAGCTCGCCATGCACTATCAGCCCATCGTGGACCTCACGACCGGGGCCGTGCTCGGCTACGAAGCACTGATGCGCTGGGACCATCCCGAACGCGGACGCGTGCTGCCGGGCGAGTTCATCCCCTTGGCCGAGCAGAGTGACCTCATCGTGGATCTCGGCACCTTCGCGTTGCGCGAAGCGGTGTCCGCGGCCGCCACCTGGAGCGTGGCGACGAGAGCGATCGAGCCGTTCATCACCGTGAACCTCTCGGCTCGTCAGTTCTACGATCCGAACCTGATCCCGACGATCGAAGGGGCGCTCACGGCCTCCAGCCTCGCGCCGGAGCGACTGATCCTGGAGATCACCGAGGGAGTGGCCTTGCTCGATATCGCCGAAACCCTGAGCGCGATGCAACTGCTCAACCGCCTTGGCATCGGTCTCGCCTTGGACGACTTCGGCACCGGGTACTCGTCGCTCTCCTACCTCGCGATGCTGCATCCCAGGATCATCAAGATTGACCAGTCCTTCGTGAGGCCCCAGTACGAGAGTGACCAGAACGACCTGTTGCTCGAGACGATCGTCTCGTTGGGCAAGAAGTTGGGCATGACCATGCTCGCGGAAGGCATCGAAACCCCGGCCCAACTCGAGCGATTGCGGCGAGCGGGCTGCGAGCTCGGTCAGGGCTTCCTCTTCTCGGCCGCGGTGCCGGCCGGCGACGTGGCACGCACCTTGGGCCATAGGTTCAGTGACTGACCACTCGCGCTCTTGACCTTGTCCCTCCTCGGGAGCGATTCACCCACCACTACTCGGCAACCCGTCAAGACTGGGCCGACTCGGTGTCAGAAGCAGGGACTTATCTCTTGGCCTTGGACTTGTTGAGGGCTACGGCAGCCCGGACGAGTGCCTTGAACGCCCGTACATTGACCTTTTCGCCCTCGTGAAAGTCGATGGCGCGACGGGTGGTGCCGTCGAGACTCGAATTGAAAAGACTCGCCGGATCCTCCAGGGCGGCCCCTTTGGCGAAGGTGATCTTTACCACGACCTTGTAGGTCTCGCCCGTGCAGATCATGCCCTCGTCGTACCACACCGGAACGCCTCGCCACTTCCACTCCTCGACAACGCCCGGATCAACTTCCTGAATCAGGGTGCGAAGACGGCTGAGCATGTCACCTCGCCAGTCACCGAGCTCTTCGATTCTCCGGTCGATCAGTTGAGTCGGCGTCATATCTTTAGGTGTCCCGCTCTTCTCCATGTCTGGTTCTCGTCCTTCGTCCCAATAATGTGACACATCTGAGTCATTCACAACGTGAAAAATCCTACCTAAGTAAACACTTGACCGGCCACTCTTGGAAAAAACCTCGACTTCCCTTTCCACGAACCCGGGCCAAGGCCTCCGGGCGAAACCGATCATTGAAGCGACCGTCGTACCCTGTCTTGGTGAAATTAGGCGCCACCGGCACGAGGTCGCCAACTGAGGTGTAATGGTGGTGATCAAAACCGCGAAGAGAGTGGGGGCTGTGTCCAGCGGACCGGAATGGGGTGCTTCTTTCGCATCGGCGTCGACCGGCGCGATGAGTTTCTATGACGAGATCATGGTTCCGCGACTGTTCGAACCATGGGCCGAGCTATTGCTCGATGAGGTGGAACCTCAAAGTGGTGAGGCCGTGCTCGACATCGCCTGCGGTCCCGGAACGGTGACTCGACAGGCCGCGCATCGCGTCGGGAAATCGGGACGGGTCACGGGTTGCGACTTGAGTCCGGCGATGCTGGAACTCGCCCGCTCGAAGATCTCCTTTGAAGGAAGTGCGCCAATCGACTATCGGGAGTGCCCGGCCGATTCGCTCGCCGTCTCCGACCATGCCTTTGACGTGGTGACATGTCAGCAAGGCGTACAGTTCTTCCCTGATCGAGCGGCAGCGTTGCGAGAGATGCGACGCGTGCTGCGTCCGGGAGGCCGACTGGGTATCGCCGTGTGGGGTGCCATTGAAGACAGCCCACCGTTCGCCGCCCTCGCCAATGCCGTGGAACAAATCCTCGGCGTTGAAGATGCCGACACGTACCGGGCCGGACCTTGGGGATTCGGCGATTCGGACTCGTTGCTTCAACTCGTCCAAGACAATGGATTCTCGGACGTGAGCCTGCGCCGACGCGAGTTGCCAGTGGTCTTTGAAGGTGGCCCCACTCAACTCTTCCTGACGTTGCACGCGGCCTCCGTGGCGGCGAAACTGGCCCAACTTTCTGAGACCGATCTGTCAGCGTTCGAGGTCGCGGCGGAGGAAGCCTGTCGCCTGATTACCCATGACGGAATCGTTCGCTCATACGCGACGTCGCACGTCGTGACGGCCAGCGTCAACGACACGACTGAGTAATCCGACCTCTCGCCGTGCCGTTAGGATTGACATGGCGATTACGTCAACGGGTGGAGGTAACGGGACATTGTTCGAACCCCCTTGTGCCAAGGATTATCAGGTAGAACGCAGTTACTGAATGACCAAGATGCACCACAGCGATCCTGATTCGCGTCCCATTCGCGACCCACTCGAACTCCGAGGTCGGCCTTGAATTACGGCGGTGGTCAACGGGTATTGCGATGAGCACACATGCCGCTGGGATGCAAGACCTGGCGTCTACCCGTGCAGCAATCTCAGTTCAAAGTGATGGCAATAGACGCCGCCAGCGCTCCATCACGGTAAAGCCAAGTCGTTCATAAACACCTTGGACCTCGGGGCTCGCGGTGAGCACACCGAATGCCGCTCCGGCAGCGAATCCGTGGGCCAGAGCACGCGACGTCACCGCCGAACCGTAGCCCTTCCCGCGTGCCTCAGGAACCGTTCCGACCGCGAAGATTCCCACGGCGTCGCCGACTACCACCGACATCGCGCAGGTCACGGGTACCCCATCCACCTTGCCCAGGTGCCACTCGGTCCCCTCCCTCTTGAGGTGCGCGGGATCCAATAGCTTCGCGGCGCTCGACGGCAGCGTGCCGAAAGTGGCACCGAGCACGGTGGCGATCGCGCGATCGTCCTCGACGCGGCGCGTACTCAGGTCGAGTTCGAGTGCTTCATGATTCTCGAAGTCAGAAGTGGCTAAAGACGTCGCCATCAAGAGCGCCTCGTCCTCCGCGAAGAGGCCCACGTCTCTGAGTGCTGCATCAACATCATCAGGCACGCTCGGCCGGAGCCGTGCGCACCACGACACTCCGCTCGCTGCAAGGTCGTCCGCGAGCGCAATCGCATCCTCGGGGGTAGCGGTCGCGTCGAGGCCATAGAGCCCGTTGTATGGACGCCCTTGTAGCGTGGTCATCAGAGCGAGCAAACCCGGCCGTGAGTCGCGCCACGCACCAGTTCGTCCGCGTGCGACACCCTCGCAAGCCGCGAGCATTCCTACCGCCGCATCATCCGCATTCGGCGCCCAAGTCTGCATTCATTCGAGGCTAACTTGTGCGACTTCTCGATATCCGTGTGCGTGCTGATCGGGGTTCGAACAAGTCACATTGCATTTTGGGGCGATCGGAAATGGGAAAGCGGAATTGATCAGGAATGACGTTGTAATTATGACAACAATTTGTGGGCGCTGAGGGACTCGAACCCCCGACCTGCTGAGTGTAAATCAGCTGCTCTAACCAACTGAGCTAAGCGCCCGAGACTCACCAGCCTAGATGGTGCCTGCACGAAACATCGTCGCGAGCAACTCAAGCGATCCCGCGAAGACGGGCCGACGAACGACGGGCGCGTAGGTCTCGAGTTCTTCATTTCGGTAATCGTGATCGACGCCGCCCGCTTCTCGGACGATCAACATCCCAGCCAGATAGTCCCACGGGTTGAGCGTTGAGCGCTGGGCGACGCCGTAGACGTCAAGCGAGCCATCGGCGACGAGGCAGATCTCCAGGCTGGCTGCACCCAGCGCCCGGCACTGTGCCCAACCAAGGTGCCGCGACGGCAGACCCGAGAACGCCACGACGGCCTTGGATAGGTCACGCTGGCCGCTCGTGGCAATGAGCACTCCATCGCGCGTGGCGCCGGCACCCTTCTGCGCTTCGAACACCGTGCCGGTGGCCTGATTCATCACCAATCCCATCACCAACTTGTCACGTTCCATCACCGCCAGACTGGTCGCGAAGAACGGTATTCCTCGATCACAGTTGGTTGAACCATCAATGGGATCCACAATGACGGTGATGTCGCCCTCGCCCGTGACGCCCGACTCTTCACTCACCACGCGACGACCCGGCGCACTCAGCACGCGCACGGCGACCTCGTCGGCGACCACGTCGAGGTGGTATTGGCCTTCGCGCTTTCTTGAGAGACCCCGTCCGCGTTCGGATTTGACGACCTCACCAATCTCGTGCGCACATTCACGAAGCAGCGCCAAAAGAGAATCCGTCACACGAACACGCTAGTAGTGCTGGGGACTAACCTGAGGGGTAATGGCCGCTATTGATGTCGCTGGTTTCGTCGCTGACCTAAAGGACCATGCGGTAACGCACGGGTTTCACGTGCACGACGAACGGCACTTCGTGGAAACATACTCATTGCGCCAAGCGTGGGAAGTCGACCTGCATCCCGAAGACGGTTGCGGCGGTCCCGTAGACCTGCACATCGAACTGGACGTCGATCCACGTACGCTGCTCGCCTTCGAGGACGCGGTACTCGGCCTGCCCGACGACGTAGATCCGCCCGACGAATTCCACTTCCCGCTCGTCTTGACGTGGAGCCTGCCCCCGATGCCACATAGCCCGGACCTGCTGCGACTGGCCATCGACCTCGCGCCCATAGGCGGCCTGGAGATGCCGCTCGAAGTGACGGCGAGCGATTCGTTCGCCTCACCCACCGAGGCCAGCGAGCGGCGCATCTCGATCGTGG
>JBARBL010000034.1:0-3968 GCA_049793015.1 Acidimicrobiales bacterium
GACGTCACCTCATCGTCGGTCGTCTGGTTGAAGTCGTCGTACCATTCGCCGACCGCCCGGAAGTGCGCGGGCACGAGCAGACTGATGACCCGGTCGGCCACCGTCTCTAATCGGTCGAGCGCCTCACGCGACGACACGGGGACCGCGACGATGGCCAGCGCCGCGCCGCGCGCCCGCGCGACCTCGACCGCGACCTGGGCGCTGGCTCCCGTGGCCAAACCGTCGTCGACGATGAGGACGGTTCGCCCGACCAACTCGAGCGCGGGCCGGCCCCCGCGGTACAGCTCTACCCGGCGGTTCAGTTCGATGAGTTCGTGCTGGGCGGTTCGATCGACGTCGTCTGGGGTGAGCCCGAGGCGCTTGACGAATTGGGTGTCGAGCACCCTGGTGCCGCCCTCACCGAGCGCACCGAACGCCAATTCGCTTTGAAAGGGCACGCCTAGCTTGCGCACCACGAGGACGTCCAGGGGCGCGGCGAGCGATCGGGCCACCTCGAACGCGACCGGCACGCCTCCTCGGGGGAGACCGAGCACCACCGGCCGTTCCGACGTCAGGGAACCCACGCGTTCGGCGAGTGACCTGCCTGCGTCGCGACGGTCATGAAACCTGGACGTCGTCATGGTGGCGAGAGGCGAGCGAGACGAACGTCGCTGCCTTTCCGGTCAGTTTGAGATCCGGGTCCCCGAGCAGAATTCCTATACGTACCGCCGTTCGGGGCTGTCCGGCGCGCTAACTCCCGCGGCAGGCCCTCCTTGAGACAGCGTTCCAACAACATGAGACCATCATGCTCTCGTGAGGTTTCGGCCGCCAGGGGCGAAGGGCATAATCGGTCCATGGCGTCGGGCGCGGCTAAGAAGGCTCGGCTGACCGCTATCCCTCGGGACCTTCTTCCCTGGCGCGGTGGCGCGGATGACTCTACGGTGAAGCCGTGTCCGTCCTCGTTGCGAGTGACTCTTCACCGGCCCGCGCGCCGGCCTATCGGCGCTGGGTCACGCTCTCGGTCCTGTGCGTCACGTTGCTGCTCATAAGTCTGGACAACACCGTGCTCAACGTGGCGCTGCCCACGATCGCCCGCTCGCTCGGCGCCAGCGCGAGCCAGTTGCAGTGGATGGTGGACGCCTACGCCGTGGTCTTCGCCGGCCTGCTGCTCTCGCTCGGTGCCTTGGGCGACCGGGCTGGTCGAAAGTGGGTGTTCATCGGCGGCCTGGTGGTCTTCGGTGGTGGTTCGGCGTTCGCCGCGTGGTCGCCCACGCCGGACGTCCTGACCGTGGCGCGCGCGACCATGGGCGTGGGCGCCGCCGCGCTGATGCCGTGCACGCTCTCCATCCTCACCAACGTCTTCACCACCGAGCGCGATCGTATCCGCGCCATCGGCATCTGGTCCGGGACCATGGGAATAGGCGTCGCCCTCGGCCCCATCCTGGGTGGATTCCTGCTGGCGCACTTCTGGTGGGGTTCGGTGTTCTTGGTCAACGTGCCCATCGCGGTGCTGGGCATCATCGGGGCGATCTGGCTCGTGCCGAATTCGAAGAATCTCCTTTCCTCGAGTCCCGATCCGATCGGCGCGTTCCTGTCGATGCTCGGACTCGGCCTCTTGCTCTGGGGGATCATCGAGGCCCCGGGACGGGGATGGAGTTCGCCCGCCATCCTGGGCTCCTTGGCGGCCGCGGCGGTGTTGGTGGTGGCCTTCGTCGTGTGGGAGCGCCGCATCGATCACGCCATGCTGCCGCTTCGCTTCTTCGCCCGCCGCCGCTACAGCGTGGCGATCTCGGCCCTGGCCCTGGTGCTCTTCGCGTTGCTGGGGATGTTCTTCCTCTTCACTCAGTACCTCCAGTTCGACCTGGGCTACAGCCCTTTGGAGGCCGGGGTCCGCATCATCCCGGTGGCGGCGGCGCTGCTCGTCATCGCGCCATTATCCGTACTGGTCGCTCGCAAGATCGGATCCAAGGCCGTGGTGGCTACGGGTTTGCTGCTGGTAGCCCTGGCCTTCGCCCTCCTGTCGCGCACGAGCGTTTCGGGTACCTACCGGGATTGCTTCGTGCCCTTCATCATCATCGGCGTGGGGGTCGCGCTGTCCCTCGCACCGTGCACGGAGTCGGTCATGGGTTCGCTGCCCAGGTCCCAGGCGGGCGTGGGGTCGGCCACCAATGACACCGCCATGCAACTGGGCGGCGCGTTAGGCGTCGGCGTGCTCGGCACCGTGCTCAACCTGCGCTACCAGCACCTGATGGCCCACGCGGTTGCCGGGGCGAAGGTGCCGGCTCCGATCGAGAAGGTCATCGAAAGTTCGCTCGGCACGGCGCTCGCGGTGGCCCGTCGAGCACCAAAGGGTCTGGGCGCGCAACTCGCGTCGGTGGCTCGTCGATCCTTCGTGTCGGGCATGGATGAGGCGTTGTTGATCGCCACCGTGGTCGTGGGCCTGGCGGCCCTGGTGATCGCGGTGATGCTGCCGAATCAAGGCACGCCGATCAACGAGTCCGAGCCGCAGTCGATCTCCGGAGGATAGAAATTCTGACCTCGGGACTGAGAATCAAAATAGGACTTTCGACCCTATAAATCTGGACTCCCACTCATTACAGTCGAGTAATGGAGGGCTTGAAAGGCTCACGTTGGGCCGGGCGGCCTTTCAGAGAGCGGGTGAAGAAATGATGTCAAAGTCTTCGCTTAAGGAACTTGACCTACCGGTGAGGTTCGGACCCCCGTGGATGTGGGTCGACGAGTTGTTCCGTGATGGTGAGGCGCGTCGGTCCTTCAAGATCGAGGAGTCCCACGACGGCAAGTCAATGGTCATTCGAGCCGAGTTGCCTGGAGTGGATCCCGATAAGGACGTCACCGTCGAAGTCGTCGACGATGAGTTGGTCATCATGGCCCAGCGGTCCGAAACGCACAAGAGCGAGAACGACCACGTGCGCCGCAGCGAGTTCCGTTACGGCTCGTTCACGAGGAGTTTTCCCCTTCCCGGCGGCGTCGACGAGTCCAAAATCGAGGCCACGTACAAGGACGGCATCCTTGAAGTGCGTCTGGAGACGCCGGGCGAGGTTGACGTCAAGGAACCGCATCGAGTGGAGATTAAGCACAGTTAGCAGCGCTTAATCGGCGACCGAGTCGCCGGATGGCCGAGAGCGTACGAGAAGAACCCCTCCTTCTTCTCGTGCGCTCTCGTGGTTCGCGCTTCGTTTGTGAAGCGAAAGCGCGAGTGGCTAGTGATACTTACAACGATTACGGCACTTTATTTCGTGCCGCAACGATCCAGCAGTTACGCCAAGAATTGGCAAGGCGCTCGCATTGGATGATGCCACGGTGAACGTAGCGGCGTCCGCGATTTCGCTTGAAATTGCTATGAGATAACGACTGGCGCGACCGGGGCCCGATGTCAACGAGAGGACCAAAGCCCCTGGCAAGCGGGAATTTCACCCGTATAGGTTCAGGGTTGAGCCAGGTTATTGAGTCACTTGGGGACAGCGGAGAAGGAAAGTGCTTCGAGGGAAGAAGGAAGTTATGGAACCGGAAAGCAGCTCACCGAGGGATCAAAAGATCGTGGTGGGCATTGATGGTTCGAATGCTTCGCTCACCGCGCTTGACTGGGCTGCGCGCCAAGCGGAGATGACAGAATGCCCTCTGGAGATCGTCACCGCGTGGGAATACCCCACCAGTTTCGGTTGGTCAGTCATTCCGGACAACTACGATCCGGCTGCAGACTTGCAAAAGATGCTCGATCCGCTACTCGTCAATCTTCGTGCCACTCACCCGAGCGTCTCGGTGACAACAAAGATTGTCGAAGGGCACCCGGCCCCCGCCCTCATCAGCGCCTCACGTGGGGCCGGTCTCCTCGTTGTTGGGAGCCGTGGTCACGGGGAATTCGTGGGAATGTTGATCGGATCGGTTAGCGAACACTGCGTGGCGCACTCGGCTTGTCCCGTCGTCGAGTTTCGCGAGGCTGATTGAAGAATCGTGGTGCCCGGAAGGCA
>JBARBL010000035.1:0-2151 GCA_049793015.1 Acidimicrobiales bacterium
GAGTTCCGGCACGAAACGGCGCCAGTACGCGACCTGCAAGGGCACTTTCGCCTCGCTGACCAATTGTTGTGCGCGTCGGGTGTCCTGAGGTGAGACGCCGCAGGGCTTCTCGCACAGGATCGGGAAGCCCGCGGCCGCGACCTGGGCGATCACGTCAACATGTGAATCGCTCGGCGTAACTATCAACACGCCGTCGATGGCCTGTGACGCCAGCAGGTCCTCGATGGAGACGAAGCCCTTCACGCCAAACGTGGCCACCGCCCGTTCACGCAGCTCGTCGACGAGTTCGCACACCGCGACGATCGCCACGTCGCTGGAATCCGCGAGTGCCCGGAGATGCGTCTGGCCCATGCGACCCGCGCCGACCAGCCCCAGCCGGAAGGCCGTGGCCTTGTCGTTAGATCCCACGGCTCGCGAGGAAGCGACGATTCTTCTGCTGGTCGTCGGTGGCCTGGGCGAATCTCGCGGACGTCTGAGGGAAAATGTCCTGCTCCACCACGAGCCAACCCTCGAAGTTGAGCCGTTCGAGTTCCCTCAGCACTCCATCGAGATCGACGTCGCCATCGCCCAGGGCGCAGAACACCTCACGCGTCCAGATCGCCGGCGTCGACTCGCCGTCCGCTATGACGCCGTCCATCCGCGAGCGCACCGCGTCCTTCACGTGCACATGGTTCACCCGCTCGGGCGCGCTTTGCAGCACCGCCAGCGGGTCACCACCACACACGAAGATATGCCCCGTCTCGAGGCAAAGCCCCACATCGGAGATCTCGAGGACCCGCTCGATTTCCCAGGGAGCCTCGACGAAGGTGCCGGTCTCGGGGTGGAAGGTGGGTTCGTACCCGCGGTCGCGACAACGGGCGAGCACGGACGCGAGCCCGACCGCGAACGCCGACCAGGCATCCTTCCCCAGGCCAAGCGACGGGTCCGCATGGCTTCGCCCAGGAAGCAGGCGCCGATCATCGCTGCTGGCGTCGGCAATGGTGGGCCGGGGGAGCGGTCCCGGAACGACGCCCCGCACCGCGTCAAAGGTGTCGAGCATCGCGTCGAGCTGGGGATAGAGATCGTCGAGGGCATCGTGATCGGTGAAGGGGAACTCTAGGTACGCGCCCGCAAGGCCGAGGCCTCGACTGGCCAGGCGCTCGGCGAGCACGGGGCCGTCCCCGAGGTAGCCCACCGGTCCCAAGTCGATGCCGGCGTAGCCGGCGCCGCTCACCACATCGAGCACAAACTCCGCGTCGGGCACGTTCGGGTCTATCCCGACTGTGAGTTCGAAAGCTCCGTAACTGATGGGTGCGTTCGCGACCGTCACTTTCATAGATAACCGTCCTCATCTCTCTCGTGATACCACAGACATTTCTTACTCGGGAACGTCACGGCTAAACCAGTGTGGGGTTCTTGATGGGGGCCCGCTCAACGGCGCAGCGGATGATCGCCTGGCAAAGCGCGATGTCCTTCATGGCGTCGACGCCGTCCGTGACGACGGGACCGCCCGAGGTGACCGCGTCATGAAAGACCCGCAGCTCCTCCTTGAATCCGCTTTCGTAGGAGATGTCCTCGACGCGGCGCCACGACGCGACATCATCGACGTCGCCCCTTTCGACGGCGAGCGATGTGGGGGCGTTGCGAAGATACGGCGACGGGAAGGTCAGGGTGACCCGTCCGTCCGCCGCGTGCATCGAGAATTCCATCGAGTAACGCGTCATCCCCGGCGTGTCGAGCCAGTGGATGGCCGCCGTGGGGCCGTCGAAGCCGAGCAGCACCGTGGCGTGGCCTTCGCGCAGGTCCACGAAGTCAAGCGTCGAGGGTTCGCCCAACACGCCGCGTACCGTGTTGATCTCGTGGACCAGGGTGTCGAGCAGCACCGCCTGGTACTGGTGAAGCAGGAACGCGTCGTCGGTGCCGATGGCGGCCCGCAATCGTTCGTCAGCATCCTTGGACAGGGTGGCCAGAAGCGTCGGATCGACGTCGTGCGAAGGCGCGGTGAGCGGATAGTGGCGTATGTAGGGAAGGAAGGACGACTCCGTCGTGGTCACGCGCAGCAACCTTCTGTCCGACAGGGTGCCCACCTCTTCAACGAATCGCGCGAAGGCCGGGTCGTAGCGCTTGGGATAGCCCACCATCAGGACGACGCCGGCCTGCGTGGCGGCTGCG
>JBARBL010000036.1:0-10190 GCA_049793015.1 Acidimicrobiales bacterium
CCGCGGCCCGCGGAACCCTGGCGCTTACGGGGTGGCGGGAGGTCGCGAAGACCGTGAGGCCTCCCGCCCGGAACGACACGTCCTGGTCGACCCACTTGAGCGACGTCGCGGCGGCGTTCCCGGTTGCGGCACCGCGAAGAAGGACCGCGAGCGCCACCAGCCAGGGCATCGCGACGTGGAGCGCCCGACGCCGCACTGAGGTCGTCGCGCCACGGGTCGATGCCGCCATGGAGCCTGAGAGGAGATTCGAACTCCTGACCTACGCATTACGAATGCGTTGCTCTACCGACTGAGCTACCCAGGCGCAGGGAAAATACTACCCGATGGCCGAAACGCCCCTTCGGCTCACAGCTCCATCAGCGACAGCATCAGGTCGTTCAACAGCAGGCCCTCGTCGATGTTGAGCGACAGTCGCTTCGACGTGCGAGCCACCGCGTCGATCGCGCGCAGTGACGTGGCCACCCGGTACTGGCCGCGAGACTCGCCGCCCTCCACTTCCTCGAGGCTCTCGATCAAGCGCTCCCGGTACACGTTGGTCAGCGCGCTCAGGCCGAATCTCAGCTCCTCGATCCGAAAGCGCCGCTGCTCACGCTTGAACTGCGCCTCGATCTCCTTGCGGTTGGCGACCGAACGCTGGCCCATCTCGCGCGCGTCGAGCGTGAGGTGCTCCATCTCCTCGTCCTGGACCTGTTGGAGCGGGGCGATGGCCGCATCCAAGGCCTGGGAGATCTCAGCCGCCAGCGCGGTCGACGTCGCGGGCGTGCCCGTCAATCGCTGCGGCACCGACTGCCACTGCCTGATGCGTTCGCCCAGCGCCGGATCCCGAACCAAGACCCGGGCCCGTTGCAGGTTGCCGTTGGCCGCCAGCGCGGCCGAGCGCGCCGTCGCCTCGTCGGCCCCTTCGCGGCTCAGAATCTCTTGGAGGTCGCGTTCGTTGATCCCCTGGAGCCGCACCTCCACGCAGCGCGAGACCACCGTGTCGAGCTGCGCCGGCACGTCCTGGGCCGTCAAGAGGAAGATGGTGCGAACCGGCGGCTCCTCCAGCGACTTGAGCAGCGCGGCGCTCGAGGGCGAGGGGCCCGTGCAGGTCAGCTCCACGTCTTCGATGACCACGATCTGATAGCCCGGACCGAGCGGATGGCGCCGGCTGACGCGGTCGGCCTCGCGCAGCTCGTCGACCCGCCACGAGAGGCCCGCGCGCAGCGCGAAATGCACGTCCGCGTCGTTCTCGCTCAGGACCAGGCGGCACGTCTCGCAGGTTCCGCACCCGTGCTCGGGGCACTGCAAGGCCGCGGCAAACGAGGCAACCGCGTCGCGCAGGCTCGAGCCGACGGGCCCGCTCAGGAGATAGGCGTGCACCGGCGCGCGCGCGTAGCGGCGCATCGCGGCGGCGGCCCGCTCCTGGCCCAACAATCGATCGAAGACGTCCGTCACCGCTACCAGGGTAATTGGGCGAGGCGCTCGTCGATGTCGGCGTCGACCTCGGACCTCGGCCTCGCGCCATCGATGACGGTCCATCCCGCTTCGCTGCGCGACAGCTCCAGGTATCCCTGGCGCACGCGGTCGTGAAACTCGAGGTCGGCCGATTCGATGCGATCGCTCGACGAGCGCGCGCTTCGCTCGTTGGCCACCTCCGGCGAGAGGTCAATGAGGATCGTCACGTCGGGCCGACGATCTCCGATGGCCAGTTGCGTCGCGGCGCGCAATTGACCGAGGTCCACCCCGCGGCCGTACCCCTGGTACGCCAGGGTCGAGGCGTAGAAACGGTCGGCGATCACGTCACGGCCGCTCGCCAGCGCGGGCTCGATCACCGCGTGCACGTGGTGCGAGCGGTCGGCCAGCAACAGCAGCGCCTCGGTGGTCGGCGTCATCGGCGTCGACACCGCTTCGAGGATCCAGTGGCGCAGATCGACGCCCATCGGCGTGTCGCCCGGCTCGAAGACGAACAGGGCGTCGCGTTCGCCAGCCACCCGGCGCGCCTGGGTGCTCTTGCCGCTGCCGTCGATCCCCTCGAAGGCCACGAACAGTCCCGGCATCACACGTCGTCCGTGTGCAGCGCCGTCGCGATAAGCGCGGCGTTCACCCGGGCCCCTTTGTCGACCGCGTCGCGCTTGGCGGCGCCGGTCGCCTTCTTGGCGACGCTCTTCTTCGCCCCAGTCTTCTTGGAGGGGGCCTTCTTGGCCGCCTTCTTCACGACCCTGCGGGGCCGGGTCGACGGCTCCGCGTTGCGCCGCTCGGCCAACAGCTCACAGGCCCGGTCGAGCGAAATCGTCTCGGGCGTGTCACCGAGACGCAGCGTCGCGTTGACCTCGCCGTCGGTGACGAAGAGGCCGAAGCGGCCGCTGCGCACGACCACCTGCTTCTTGGTCACGGGGTCCTCGCCGAGCTCCTTCAGCGGCCCGGCGGCGGCGCGACGGCCGCGTTGCTTGGGCTGGGCCAGCAGCGCGAGCGCGCCGGGCAGGTCGACGCTGAAGATCTGCTCCTCATCCTCGAGCGACCGGGTCTCCTTGCCCCAGGTGAGGTAGGGCCCGTAGCGGCCGTTCTGGGCCAGGATCGGCTGGCCGTCGTCGGGATGACTCCCCACCGTGCGCGGCAACGAGAGCAATTTCACGGCGTCCTCGAGCGTTATCGATTCCGGCGACATGCTGCTGAGCAACGAAGCCGTCCGGGGCTTGTCCTTGGGGTCGGTCATCTCCCCGACCTGCACGTACGGGCCGTAACGGCCGGCTTTCAAGAGGATCGGCTGGCCCGACGCGTCGACACCGAGCTCGCGGTCGTTGCTCGGCGCGGCCAGGAGGCCGAGCGCGACCTCGACGGTCAGCGAGTCGGGCTCGGTCGCCTCGGGGATGGAGGCGCGATCGTCGCCGTGCACCAGGTAGGGTCCGTATCGGCCGGAGCGCACCGACACGTCGACCCCGTCGGGGGCGGTCCCCAGGATGAGCGAGTTGATGGCCGCGAAGTCGAATTCGTGCTGCTCGTGGGTCATGTGCTCGAGCCCCAGTTTGGCCAGCTCGGTGCTGGCGCTGGGGTCGCCGAAGTAGAACTTCTGGAGCCAGGGCTCGAGGTCCTGGGAGCCCTGGGCGATCTCGTCGAGCTGGTCTTCCATGGCCGCGGTGAACTGATAGTCCACCAGGTCCGCGAAGTACGTCTGGAGCAGGTTGACCACCGCGAAAGCCCGGAAGGCCGGCACCAGCGACTTGCCCTTCTTCCACACGTAGCCGCGGCGGTCGATGGTCTTCATGACCGACGCGTACGTCGACGGACGGCCGATCCCCAAGTCCTCGAGCTTCTTGATCAGCGTCGCCTCGGAGTAGCGGTCCGGGGGCTGGGTGTCGTGGCCCTTGGCCTCCGCGTGCTCGACGGGTACCAGTTCGCCCTCGCTCAACGCGGGCAGGATTCGCTCCTGGTCGGCCAGTTCGGCCTCGGGGTCGTCCATTCCTTCGACATAGGCCCGGCGGAATCCCGGGAACTCGATGCGCAGTCCCGTCGCGCTGAGCCCCACCTCGACGTCGCCGCCCAGCTCGGCCAGTCCCACCAGTGTCGTGGTGAGGCGCACCTTGTCCTGGGTCAGGCGCGCGTCGACCATCTGCGAGGCGATGGTGCGCTTCCAGATGAGGTCGTAGACCGCCAGCTCGTCGCCGCCCAGCTGGCCCTGCGCCTCGTCGAGCGAGCGAAAGCTCTCGCCGGCCGGACGGATCGCCTCGTGCGCCTCCTGGGCGTTCTTGACCTTGCGGTCGTAACGGCGCGGCGCGTCGGCGACGTAGTCGTCGCCGAACATCGAGGCGGCCATGGAGCGCGCGGCCCTGATGGCCTCGTCGGACAAGGTGGTCGAGTCCGTGCGCATGTAGGTGATCCAGCCCTGCTCGTAGAGGCGCTGCGCCGCGCGCATGGTGCGCTCGGGGTCGAAGCGGAGTTTGCGGCTGGCTTCGATCTGCAACGACGACGTCATGAAGGGCGGCTGGGGCCTCTGGGTACGCGGCGTCGACGCGATCGAGACGACGCGCACGTCGGATCCGTTGAGCGCTTCGGCGACGGCGTTGGCGGCACGCTGGCTCAACACCTGCACGGACGCCGTGTCGACGAGCTGACCGGAGGCGTCGAAGTTCTTGCCCGTGGCCAACGAGGAGCCGTCGAGCGACTCGAGCGTGGCCTCGAAGGAGGCGCTGGTGGCCCGGAGCGTCGCGGTCACGTCGAACCAGGTGGCGGAGGTGAAGGCCATGCGCTCGCGCTCGCGTTCGCAGACCAGGCGAATGGCGACCGACTGCACGCGGCCCGCCGAACGGGCCTTGTCCACCGCGCGCCAGAGCACGGGCGAGACCTCGTACCCGACGAGGCGATCGAGGAACCGGCGCCCCTCCTGGGCGTCGACCAGGCGCAGGTCCAGCTCGCGGGTCTCGCTGACCGCCTTGGCGATGGCGGCGGGGGTGATCTCGTGGAAGACCATGCGCTTCACGGGGACCTTCGGATTGAGGACCTCTTGGAGATGCCAGGCGATCGCCTCGCCCTCGCGGTCCTCGTCGGTCGCGAGGTAGAGCTCGTCGACCTCCTTCAAGGCGGCCTTCAACTCGGCCACGATCTTCTTGCGATCCTGGGAGACGACGTAGACCGGCTTGAAGTGGTCGTGCACGTTGATGCCCAGTCGCGCCCACTTCTCCCCCTTCACCGACACCGGGATGTCGGCCGCGCTCTGGGGCAGGTCGCGGATGTGCCCGATGGAGGGCTTGACGATGTAGTCGGGACCGAGCATGCCCTGGATGCGCGTCGCCTTCGCGATCGACTCGACGATGACTAATGCCCGGGCCATGCTCACCACCTTTCCTCACTCAGCGACGTCAGCGACGACGGCGCGTCGCTCTACAAACTAGACAGGTCTAGCGCACCAACTCGTACATGCCTTCAACGCCGACCCCATCGGTCGCGCGAAAGGCTAGTGCGAGACTGAGAAATCGCTCGCGACGAAGGGTCTACCCGTCGCCGTGGGGCGCGGCCACTATCTCGTACTGCGGATTGAGGATCACCGCCTCGCGGCGAAGCGAGGTCACAGTGCCGCGCACCAGCAGGCGCGTGCCCCTTTCGATGCCGGGCACGCTGGATCGGCCCTGGAAGATGAGCGCCACCGAGCCCGTGTTGTCCGCGATGACGCAGCGCAGCTCGTGCGACCCGCTCACGTTGGTGATCGACATGGACTTCACCCTCCCGGCGATCTCCGCGGCGTCGCGCTCGCGCAGGCCGCCGATCGGTTCGGTCCCCTCGGAACGGGCCGCCAGTTTGAGGTCAGCCTCTAAGTGCGAGGCGGCGCGGTGCCCGCCGCGGGCCACCTCGTCGCTCATGGGCTGCTCGAGCACGTCGCCCTCCGCCAGGCGGGTGCGACCGGAGCGATAGGGGATGATGGTCGCGGCCGTGCGCGGCACGTGCATCACCGCCGCCGCGATCTCGTCGGCCGTGCGGTCGTGCAGCAGGCGCTGCAAGCGAGACGAGAAGCCCCGGCGCGGGAGGATCACCATGCAGAAGACGTCGTTGTCGCGCACGATGTCGGCCACCAGCTCCAGCGCGGCGCGGTCGAGTCGCCGGTCCTCACAGTCGACGACCTCGAGGTTGATGCCCGCGGACGCCGTATTGGGGCTCCCCCAGATCTCCTCTAGGTGCTTGGTGACGAGCGGGTCGATGTCGAAGTGCACCGCGCGGATCGAATAAGGGTTGAGCGTGTTGCAGTACTGCAGGGCGCGTTCGGTCGCCAGTGAGTAGTTGTCGACGAAGACCACCACGCGATTCATTCGGATGGTCATCACGCCGATGGCGCTGGTGGAGGCGAAAGCCCGTTCCTCACGTTCGTACTGCTTGTTGAACCGGATGAGGGCCAGGTACATGATGGGTCCCACCACCACGATGATCCACGCGCCTTCCTTGAACTTGGCGAACACGAAGATAAGCACCACCACCGAGGTCACCGCCGCCGACGTGGCGTTGACGCCCACGCCGAAGCGCCACTTGCCGGTGCGTTCGCGCAGGTGTCGCTTCACCATGCCCGCCCCGGCCATGGTGAAGCCGGTGAAGACGCCGATGGCGTACAGGGCTACCAGGGCGTTCACCTTCGCGTTGAAGACGAGGATCAGCGTCAATGACACCGCACCGAGCACGATGATGCCGTTGGAGAAGGCCAGTCGGTGGCCCCGCTTGGTGAGCTGGCGCGGCAGGTACTTGTCCGTCGCCACGTAGTTGGCCAGGAAGGGAAAGCCGTTGAAGGAGGTGTTGCCGCCGGTGTAGAGGACCAGGATCGTAGCGAAGAGCACGATGTACTTCATCGCGTGCCCGAAGCTGCTCGGGCCGAACACCGCGCCCACCTCCTGGCCGAGCACCGTGGGGTAGCCGCTCTCGTAGGGCAAGGCGTGGGTCCACGAGGCCAACAGCGTGACACCGAGCAGCAGGAACCCCAAGATGCACGACATGGTGACCAGGGTCTTGCGCGCGTTCGATGACTCGGGCTTGCGGAAACTGGCCACGCCGTTGGAGATCGCCTCGAGGCCGGTCAGGGACGAACCGCCGTTGGCGTACGAGCGCAGCAAGGCAATGAAGGCGAGCCCCATCAAAACGCCCGTGCCCTTCTGGCCGAGGTGCCCGTCCACCAACAACTTGTGCGCGGGCATGGTGATGTGCTGAAGGGTGCCCGCGAACTTCTTGTAGTAGCCCACCAGGATGGTGGCGCCGAGCATCAGGACGTAGAAGTACGTCGGCAACGCGAAGTAGCTGCCGGCCTCTCGCAGCCCGCGCAGGTTGCCGTAGATAAGGATGAGCACGACGCCCACCGTGATCAGCAGGTCATAGCTCCCCAGGCCCGGAGCCAGGGTGATGAGGGCCGCCGTGCCGGCCGACACCTGCACGGCCACGGTCACGGTGTAGTCGATCAGCAGCGCCACGGCCGCGATCTGGGCGATCCGAGGGCCGAAGTTGTCGCGCGCGACGACGTAGGACCCACCGGCCGTGGTGTAGTACTTGATGACGTCGAGGTAAGACATGGTCACGAAGAACAGCACGCCGATGATGACGAACATGACGGGCACCACGAGCGAGAAGGCCGCCAGCCCGATGTAGGGCGTCATCTGGGTCAGGATCTCCTCGGTGCCGTACGCCGAGGACGAAATGCAGTCCGGCGCCAGTACGCCCAGCGCCAGGATGCGATTGAGCCGCTCACCGCTCAACTGCTCGGTGACGTAGGGCTTGCCAAGCAGGATCCGCTTCAATCGATAGCTCATCGTCTCGGGATAAACCGTGGAGATGTTGGCGTGTGACGTCAGGAGGGGCTTGGCCCTGGGGCCCTGCTTCTCGGTATCTGACACGGTGACCAGACTAAGCCATCGACTCGACACGGCCCGATTATTGCGGCTTCGGTGACAATTGTGGTCTGATGGCTGCATGCATATTGTCGTCATCGGCTGCGGCCGCGTGGGCTCCGAGCTCGCGATGCAGCTTTCCGATGAAGGGCACTCGGTGGTGGTGGTGGACAAGAACCGCGACGCCATGCGACGCCTCACCAGTTTCAACGGCAAGACGCTGGTGGGATCGGGCTTCGATCGCGACATCCTCTACCAGGCCGACGCCAACAACGCCGACGCTCTCGCCGCGGTCACCAGCGGCGACAACACCAACATCCTGTGCGCGCGCATCGCTCGCGACAACTACTCCATCAAGAACGTGGTGGCGAGGATCTACGACCCTCAACGCGCCGGCATCTACCTGAAGCTCGGCATTCCCACCGTTGCGACCTCGCTGTGGACTACCCAGCAGGTGAAGCGGTGGATCACGCCGTCGCCGATATCCGTCGAGTGGACCGACGGGACCGGGACGCTGCAGCTGGTCGAGCGCATCGCGCCCGACGCCCTGGCCGGCCATCCCATCAGCCAACTCAATTCCAGCGAAGACGTGCGCGTCGTCGGTCTTATCCGAGGCGGGCAAGGCCGCGTCAACATCGACGACCTCTTCGCCCAGGAGGGCGACGTGCTCGAGATCCTGGTCACCCCGCTCGGCCTAATCGAATTGGAGAAGAAGATCGCCGAGGGCAAGAAGTGAAGGTCATCATCGGCGGCGGCGGCTCGGTCGGCACGGCCATCGCCCTGGACTTGCTCGACCGCCACCACGACGTGACCCTCATGGAGCAGGACATCCACACCGCGGAACGCATCAGGTCGCTGCTGCCGGGCGTGCGCGTGATGGCTGCGGACGCGTGCGAGTACGCCTGCCTCGCGGCGGCCGACCTTCGCGACGCCGACGTGGTCATCGCCGCCACGGGCGACGACGAGGACAACCTGGTCATCAGCTGGCTCTCCAAGCAGGAGTTCGGCGTGCCCCGCGTGATCGCGCGCATCAACAACTCGCGCAACGAATGGCTCTTCAACACCAGCTGGGGCGTCGACGTCGCGGTCTCCACGCCGGCGCTCATCACGTCGCTGGTCGACGAGGCGGTGGAAGTTGGTTCCATCATCAATCTCATGGACTTGGCTGACGGCAAGATGAGGCTCATCGAAGTGACGCTGGCGTCGGACGCGCCGGCTGTGGCTAATAATCAGACCTTGGACGAACTGCGCCTCGCCGACTCGGTGCGCATCGTGGCGGTCGTGCGCAACGAGCAGCCGCTCATCCCTTCCTCAACCATGCACTTCCTGGAGAATGACCACGTGATACTGATCACGCGTGGCGACGCCACCCAGGAGTGCGCCGACGCCTTCATCGCGTAAGGCGCCGTTCACAAGGCCTTCACAGCATTCAGACCTAGCATTGAGGCATGCGAGCAGCCTTCTTCGATCTCGATAAGACCGTCATCGCCAAGTCCTCCCTCGTCGCGCTGGGACCGGAATTCCACGCCCGCGGACTGCTGCACCGCCGCACGCTGGTGTGGGGGGTCTTCAGCCAGATACTCTTCATGCGCTTCGGAGCCGACGACGAAAAACTCACCAAGATACGCGAATCGGTGCTCAAGGTCACCAAGGGCTGGGACCGTCAAGAGGTGCGCACCCTCGTAGCCGAGACGATCAACGACATCATCGAACCGCTCATCTACTCCGAGGCCCTGGAGCTGATCGACCATCATCTGGCCCAGGGCGACGAGGTCTGGCTCGTGAGCATGGCGCCCAGCGAGATCGTCGAGCCCTTCGCCGAACTGCTGGGCATCACCGGGGCCATCGCGTCGCGCGCCACCTTCGACGAGAACGGCAAGTTCACCGGCGAGATGGAGTTCTTCGCCCAGGGCGAGAACAAGGCCGTCGCCATGCGCGAGCTCGCCCAGGAGCGCTGCATCGATTTGAGCGAGTCCTACGCGTACTCCGACTCCGAAACCGACATCCCCATGCTCATGGCCGTTGGCCACGCCTACGCGGTCAATCCCGACCGGACGTTGAGCAAGGTGGCCCACGAGAACGAGTGGCCGATATTGGGCTTCTCGCATCCGGTGCGGGCGCACGACCGATCGCGTTCCCACACGCCGTTCCTCGTGTCGGCCCTAGTAATAGGTGTCGCGGCCCTCCTGGGCCGGACCCAACTGCACCGACGCTAGAGCGTCAGCAGGTCGCGGGCTCCCGTGTCGGACGAGGGGTGGCGAAGCTTGCTCATGGCCCGCGCCTCGATCTGGCGGATGCGCTCGCGGGTGAGGTTCATCTCCGCGCCGACGTCTTCGAGCGTGCGGATCTCACCGGCGCCGTCGAGGCCGAAGCGCATGCGCAGGATCTTCTGCTCGCGCTCGTCCAGGGGCTGGAGCAGCTTCTCGATCGCCGCGGGCATCATCTTGACCGCCGCCACGTCGAAGGGGGACTCGGCGGAGCGGTCTTCGACCACGTCGCCGAGTTCGGCGTCGCCGTCCTCACGGAGTGGCTCGGACAGGGAGATCGGCTCGGAGCGGAACCGCAGGGCCTCGATCAGCTTGTCCTCGGGCATCTCGCACTCGTCGCAGAGTTCCTTGATGGTGGGCGGACGGCCGAACTTGAGCTCCAGACGGGACTGCGCCTTCTGCACCCTCGCCAGGGTGTCGCCGGCGTGCACGGGCAGGCGGATGGTGCGCCCGGTGTTGGCGATACCGCGGGTGATGGCCTGGCGGATCCACCAGGTGGCGTAGGTGGAGAACTTGAAGCCCTTGCGCCAGTCGAACTTCTCGACCGCGTGCATCAGCCCGAGGTTGCCCTCCTGGATGAGGTCCAGCAGCGGCA
>JBARBL010000037.1:0-22072 GCA_049793015.1 Acidimicrobiales bacterium
CGGTTGACCAAGGGGGCTGCTTTGAGGCCACTCGTCCCACCACGCACTCCGACCCGGTCTTTGAGTTCAATGGTTCGATCTTCTACTGCGTGGCGAACATGCCTGGCGCGGTACCCAACACGTCCACGTACGCCTTGGCGAACGCGACGTTGCCCTACACGTTGGAGTTGGCCCGTCATGGATGGCGCGAGGCCGTCCTCGCCGACGAGGCACTCGCCGAAGGGGTCAATGTGGTCCACGGCTCGATCACCTACGGCCCCGTCGCGGAGGCGCTGGGCATGGAACACACGCCGCTCAGCTCGATGTTGAAGTAGTCATTCGTCGAGGTAGGGGCAGTGGCGACAGCCACTGTCACAGCAGGTTCCTCGTTCGAGGTGGGTGGCGACGGTCAGGACGGTCAGGCCGGTCGTCGGATCCCGGTAGGTGGGCTCGCCCCTGCGAACCGCATCCTCGTGGGCCCCGATGATCGCGTCGTAGTCATCTCGCGAGGGCGGACACCGTGACGGGTGCGGCCGCGGGACGGGCGAGGAGTCGGGCCAGTGATCGTCGCTCATTCGTCGACGCGCAGCATCACCTTGCCGAACTTTCCCGGCCGGGCGAAGTAGTCGTACGCTTCCGTGGCGTCGTCGAGCGAGAAGGATCGCGCGAGCGGCACTTTGAGCTCGCCACTAGCCCACATCGGCACGATGGTCTCGTTGACGCGCGCGATGACCGCGGCCTTCTCTTCGCGGGATCGTGACCGGAGGGTGGAGCCGGTGTACGTGGCGCGCTTGGTCATAATGACGTGCAGGTCCACTTCCAGTCGGCTGCCGCCGTTGCCGACGCCGATGGCCACGACTCGGGCGAATGGTGCGAGAACCTGTTGGGCCAGGAGCAGATGTTTCGCTCCGACCAGCTCGAGCACGAGGTCGACGGGTTGAAGGTCGAGCACGTCGTCCAGGATGATGGTCTCGTCGGCACCGAGTTGGCGAAGGACGTCGTGGTGTTGCGGCGTGCGGGTGACCGCGATCACGTGCGCCCCCAAGAGATGCGCGATCTGAATCGCCGCCGTGCCGACGCCCCCGGTGGCCCCCGAGATCAGCACGCGCGCGCCTTTGCGTAACTCGCCCTGGGTCACCAACGCGTCGTGCGCGGTCGTGAACGTTTCCGCAAATCCACCGGCCTCGCCCCAATCGACGTTCTCCGGCACGGAATAGAGGTGTTCGACGGGGATGGCGCAGTGCGTGGCCTGACCACCACCGCCTACGATGCCGCATACCCGCCGGCCGAGTATCGCGCTGTGGACGTCGACGCCGACGCGACTCACGATGCCCGCCATCTCGAGGCCGGGAATCTTCTCCGGCCATCCGGGAGGCGCCGGATAGAAGCCCCGTCGCTGCAGGAGGTCGGCACCGTTTATTCCGGCGGCTCGCACGGCGACCACGACGTCGCGCGGCCCGGGCTCGGGCTCGCCCTGCTCCACGAGCGCCAGAGCGCCGTCGTGAATCTCTACCGCTCGCATCGACTCAGCCTACGGGTGGCACGGAAATTTCTCCCACCCATAAGGTCTATGAATGACTTTTTACGACATCCCCGTCCGCACGCTGACCAATGAGCCAAGTTCGCTCGCGGCGTTCAAGGGCAAGACCCTGCTGATCGTCAACGTGGCTTCCAAATGCGGCCTCACGCCCCAGTACGAGGGTCTCGAAGCACTGCAGAAGCGCTACGAAGGTCGAAACTTCACCGTGGTGGGTTTTCCGAGCAATCAGTTCAAAGGTCAAGAGCCTGGAACGGCCCAGGAGATTCAGGAGTTCTGTTCGACGACCTACGGCGTGACCTTCCCGATGTTCGAGAAGATCGACGTGAAGGGCGAGGACCAGCACCCGATCTACGCCGAGCTGACCACGACCATGGGTGCCGATGGCTACAGCGGCGACGTCCGCTGGAACTTCGAGAAGTTCTTGGTGGGACCCGATGGCACAATCCAGCGATTCGCGCCCACGGTCGAGCCCGACGATTCTTCGATCGTCGACGCGATCGAGACGTTGCTGGACTAGAACTCGCCGATCGTGCGATGAAATCGCACGTAGGTGGTTTCGAAGCCGTAGTCCCTCCAGAACTTGTCGGCAGTTCGGTTGGACACGCGCCAGCTGGTTTCGCCGTAGCGGAAGCCTTGCGACTGCGCGTCGCACAGGGCGAAGTCAATCATGGCCTTGGCCACCCCTCGACCCCGGTGGCCTTCGCGCACCAGCACGGCGCTCAAATGAATGGTGCGCTCGAACGCGCCGCGCAGAGCAGGCAGCGGAAACGTGACGCAGTGCGCCGCCACGTCGTGTTGGTGTTCGACGATGTAGTGACGTGATTCGGGGTCGCCCAAGGTCTCGAGCCAGTCGTCTCGTTGCGCGAGAGTCGGGTGTGCGAGCGAGAAACTCGGCCCCTCGCGCTGGAACGCGTCGAGTTCGTCGTCCAGTTGAAGCGCGAGCTCGAGGTCGTCGAGGGTGCCGAGACGAATCGTGTAACCGGGGGGTAGCTCACGACTCCCTGGGTCAAGTACCTTCACCCCCCGGGCGTGCAACGGCGCGAAGCCCAGATTGAACCACTCGGATGTTGACGCGGGGTCATCCAGCACCCAGACGAAGTGTTCGCGCGCTCCCTCGTCGATCCATTGCTGCGCGGCGGCGGCGTAGAGGGCGTCAAGCACCTCGGTGGTGTCGAAGGAGACGCCGTCGGGTCCGACCCACACGCCGCGGCCGTGCGTGGGGCTCTCAAGCAGAGCGCCGTAGAGGTGCCCGACGATGCGGCCATCGTCCAGGGCAATCCACGTCGACGAGGCGCCGGAGGCCAAAGCGTCTCGCAACTGCTCGAGCGACGTCTCGGCGTTGACGAGCCTATTTTTCGAGGCGTCGCTGCGCAGTTGTGCCGCGGCACGCAGGGCAACGTTGTTGGCTTCGCCGGGCTCCAGTCGTCGGATGTCGAACACGGGCCAACGCTACTGAGCTCGGATGTGCCAGAGTTGCCAGGTGACTCTGCGCGCGACTCTCTTTGACATGGACGGTCTGCTGGTTGACTCTGAGATCCTTTGGCACAAGGCGGAGGTGGAGATATTCGGCCAACTCGGCGTGCCGATGAATGAGGCGAAGCACCGTTCGACGAAAGGCATGTACGTGTCCGAGGTGGTCGACTACTGGTTCGCGCAGTACCCGTGGACCGGACCCTCCCTGGATGAGGTCGTTGATCTGCTGTTGTCGCGCGTGGGTGAGCTCGTGGAGGCCGAGGGCCGCCTGCTCCCGGGCGCGACGAGGGCGATAGACCTGACCAGTGAGCGCGGCCCCATCGCCCTGGCGAGCTCGACGCCGCTGGCGCTGATCGTGCGAGTGCTCGACCACTTCGGGCTGCGCGAGCGCTTTCAGTCGATCCACTCCGCGGAGTTCGAGCCGTACGGCAAGCCCCATCCGGGGGTCTTCTTGAGCGCAGCGTCTTCGCTGGGCGTGTCGCCCCTGGAGTGCCTCGTCATCGAGGACTCCGCCGCCGGCGTTCTGGCCGCCAAGTCCGGATCGATGACGGTCGTGGCGGTGCCGACGTTCGAAGACCGGTCCCAGACGATTTTCTCCCTGGCCGATTTGGTGCTCGAGTCATTGGAGGATCTGTCGCCGCGGTGGCTCGACGAGCGATTCGCCTAGAGCATTTTGGTGAAGCGAAAGGCGTGGGGATGGCTGTAGGCGCCCGGCGGGAAGTCGTCCACCGGCGTCCAGTCGAGCTTGGGGTAGAGCGCTTGAGCTTCGGGCTGAGCCTCGCCGGTCTCTAGATACAACTGACGGTAACCGGCGCTGCGGGCGTGATCCTCGACCGCGGCCATGAGCGACGCGGCGACGCCGGCTTGGCGCAGGTCGGGCCGGACCCAGAGCCTCTTGACCTCGCCCAGATGAAGTGCGGGGTCGCCGATTGCCCGCAGGCCCACGCAACCAGCAGGGTGGGTGTCAGCGCGCGCGACCAGAAAGAACCCCGGCGGGACCTGGAACTGCGTGAGGTCCAGCTGCCAGAATTCGTCGCCGGCGCCGTAGCGTCGCTTGAGCTCATCGATGGCCGATTGGTACACACTTTGCGCGCCGCTCGACTCGATTGGTTCCATCTCGATCGAGAGCGTGAGCACTCCTCAAGGATAGAAGGCGGTCGTCGCGGGTCTGGCCGTTCACTACGATTAGAAGATTCATTGAAGGAGACCTGTGTTTCGCCCTGTCAGCGCTGATATTGATTTTGTGGCCGTCGAGGAGGCCGAACTCGCTCGATGGCGCGCGAACGATGTCTTCGCGCGTTCCATGAAACACCGAGAAGGTGCGCCCCCCTGGGTCTTCTACGAAGGGCCTCCGACGGCCAACGGTATGCCCGGTCTCCACCACGTCTGGGCCCGCGTCTACAAGGATCTCTTCTGCCGCTACCAGACGATGCAGGGACGATTCGTGGCCCGCCGGGCCGGCTGGGACACCCACGGGCTTCCCGTCGAGGTGCAGGTCGAGAAGCAGCTCGGCATATCGGGCAAGAAGGCCATCGTTGAGCAGATCGGCATCGCCGAGTTCACCAGACTGTGTCGAGAGTCCGTGCTGACCTACATCGGAGAATTCGAGCGGCTCACGGATCGGATCGGGTACTGGACCGACACCGAGCACGCGTACTACACCTACCACCGCTCGTACATCGAGTCGGTGTGGTGGCAACTCCAGCAGCTCTTCGACCGCGGGCTGCTCTACAAGGACCTCAAGGTGGTGCCGTACTGTCCGCGCTGCGGCACGGCGCTCTCCAGCCACGAGCTGGGCCAGCCCGGCGTGCACACCGACGAGGTCGACGAGAGCAGCTACGTGAAGTTGGCCATCATCGACGCCGACGCGCACGGCGACCTCGGGGGAGCCACGCACCTCGCGGTGTGGACGACGACGCCGTGGACCCTACTGTCGAACGTGGCCGTCGCGACCAACCCCGACGTCACCTACGCCGTCGTCGACGGCATCGTGGTGGCCGAGACGCTCGTCAAAGCGGTGTTCGGCGAGTCGGCGTCGGTGAGCGCTCTGCTGCCGGGCCGTGCGCTCGTGGGGGTGCACTACGAGCGGCCCTTCAATGACGTCGCCCTCCCCGAAGGTGTCGACGCTTGCTACGTGGTCGAGGCCGAGTACGTGACCACCGACGATGGCACGGGGCTGGTGCACCAAGCGCCAGCCTTCGGCGAGATCGACCGCCAGATCGCCCGGGACCACGGACTGCCCACGGTCAATCCGGTCGGGCCGGATGGCTGCTTCACCTCGCAGGTCCCCTGGCTCGAAGGACAAGGCGTGCGAAGTGCCAACGGTGAGATCAACGACGAACTGGAACGCCGGGGGATCCTCCTACGCCGCCACGACTACAGCCACTCGCTGCCCCACTGCTGGCGCTGCGGCACCGTGTTGATCTATTGGGGCAAGCCCAGTTGGTACATCGCCACCAGCCAGTTCAAGAACGAGATGCTGAGCGAGAACGCCACCGTGGACTGGCACCCGGGCCACATACGCGACGGCCGATTCGGCGAATGGCTGGAGAACAACGTGGATTGGGCCCTCTCGCGCGATCGGTTCTGGGGCACGCCGCTGCCTATCTGGCGGTGCGCGGACGACCATTTCACCTGCGTCGGGTCCCTCGTCGAATTGGGTCAACTGTGCGGCCGCGACCTCGATGATCTCGACCCCCACCGTCCCGCGATCGACGAGGTCGTCGTGCCGTGTCGCACGTGCGGACTCGACGCACGTCGCGAGGAGCCGGTGATCGACGCGTGGTTCGATTCCGGCGCCATGCCCGCGGCGCAGGTGGGGTACCCCCACGTGCCCGGCAGCGCAGAAGCACTGCAGTTCCCCGCCCAGTTGGTCGCCGAAGCGATCGACCAGACCCGCGGCTGGTTCTACTCGCTGCTCGCCATCAACACGTTGGTGTTCGGTGCCACCCCCTACGAGCACGTGCTGTGCCTCGGTCACATCGTCGACGAGAACGGGCGCAAGATGTCCAAGTCCGTGGGCAACGTGATCGATCCGTGGGAAGTGCTCAACACCCGCGGCGCGGACGCGCTTCGCTGGTGGATGTTCTCCCAGGGCTCGCCGTGGACGTCGACGAGGGCCAGCCTGGGTGCCATCGATTCGTCGATGCGACAGACGCTGGCGACGCTGTGGAACACCTTCAGCTTCTTCACCACCTACGCGTCGCTCAACGCCTTCGATCCCTCCGACGCCGAGATCCCCGAATCGTCGCTGCGACCGGCGATGGACCGGTGGATACTCTCACGCCTCGAGAGCGTCACCGTGGAGGTGACGACGGCCCTCGATGGCTACGAGCCTCTTGGCGGTACCGACGCCCTGGTGGACCTGGTGGACGACCTGTCCAATTGGTACGTGCGCTGCAACCGGCGCCGGTTCTGGCGAACCGATCCGACGGCGCCGCGATCGGATTCACTGGCCGCCCAGGCCACCTTGCTTGAGGTGCTGCGGCGAATCACGCTGCTGTTGGCTCCGTTCTGCCCCTTCCTGAGCGAGCGGCTCTACATCGACCTCTTCGAGGGTGACGATCGGTCGTCCGTGCACCTCGCGGACTGGCCGGTCGGCGATCCCGCTCGCCGTGACGCGTCGCTGGAATCGTCCATGGACGTCGCTCGGCGCCTGACCTCGCTCGGGCGTAGCGCCCGCGCCGAAGCCGGGATCAAGGTGCGCCAGCCACTTTCGAGGGCGCTGGTCTTCCTACCGGCGGGCGCCCCCATGCCGCCGGCGGGCGTGGTCGAGGAAGAACTCAATGTCGATCACCTGGAGTACGGCACCAACCTCGCCGAAGTGCTGAGCTTCGAATTGGTGCCCAACTTTCGCATTGTCGGCCCTCGCCTCGGCGAGGGCGTGAAGGAACTCAAACCGGCGCTTCGGGAATTGGATTCAGTCGCCGCCGCAGAAACCCTGGAGAGCGGCGGCACCATCACGGTGAGTTTGTCGACCGGCGCGTTCGATCTAGGGGGCGACGATATCGAGCTGCGAGTGCGCAGCCAGGGCGGCTACGCCGTCTCGCGCGACGGGGGCGAGGTCATTGCCCTGGACCTCACGTTGGACGATGACCTGCGTCGACGAGGCTATCTGCGCGACGTGATCCGACAGGTCCAGGACCTACGCAAGAACTCGGGTTTCGAGGTTAGCGATCGCATCATCTTGCACGTCGCAGGTATCGAGGACCTCGCCGACGGGTTCGAGCTGCTGGCGAGCGAGGTATTGGCGGTTGAGATCATTGCCGGTGAAGGCTTGGGCGAGGGCGCGGACCTGGAGCTCGATGACGGACGTGCGGCGAAGGCGTGGGTGACGCGCCTTTAGCGCGAGGCGTTGAGCTTGGTCAACAATCCGGCCAGCGCGTGGCGCTCCTCTTCACACAGGCGCGACGTGAGGTTGACTTCCAGATAGTCCAGGTGCACGTCAAAGGCGCTGTCCAGTTTGGCGTTGCCCAAGTCGGTGATGGCGACGTGAATGGCTCGCCGGTCCGTGGGGCACAACTGACGCTGGACCAGTCCGGCCTCTTCCATCCGGTCGATCAATCTGGTCGTGCCGCCGGTCGAGTGCACGATGGCGTCGGCGATTTCGTTCATCTTGAGACGTCCGTCGGGGGATTGGCGCAGTTGCACCAAGACCTCGAACCAGGCGAGGGGCAGGTCGCATTCCGCCTCGAGCTGGGCGCCCAGGCTTCGTGACAATCGCGCGTTGGTCTCCAGCAGCAGCCCGAAGAGTTTGACTCTTTCGTCCCCGGAGGGGCATGAGGAGGGCAGTACGGACATGGTTTAATCTTATCACTTTCTTAGTCTTGCAATTGTTGCTTGACAAACAGTTGCGTATGCAAGTATACTGCAGGGAGCACAGAAAGTGCAAGGAAAAATAGGAGAATCACCATGAGCAACCTTCCCGCTCCCGGCATTTACAACGTGGACGCAGTTCACTCCAACGTCAGTTTCATCGCGCGTCACCTCGTTGCTTCGAAGGTTCGTGGCAGTTTCGCTGACTTCTCCGGCGTCATTGTCGTCGGCGACAGCCCCGAGACCACCACGGTCGAAGCGTCCGTAAAGTCCGCGAGCATCACCACCAACAACGAAATGCGTGACGGCCACCTCAAGAGCGGGGACTTCCTCGAAGAGGCGAAGTACCCGACCATCGAGCTGGTGTCCACGAAGCTCACCCCCAAGGGCGACGCTTTCGAATTGGTAGCCAACCTGACCATCAAGGGCATCACCAAGCCCGTCACCTTCGACCTCGACTTTCTGGGCGAGGGCCCCAGCATGACGCCTGGCGTCACCGTTGCGGGTTTCGAAGCGCGCGCGGAGATCGACCGACGTGACTTCGGTATGAACTTCGAAGGCTCGCTCGAGAACGGCAGCCTGATCGTGGGCAACAAGATCGTGATCGAGATCGCCGTCGAGGCCGCCAGGTCCCTGGCCGAGGTCTCGGCCTAACGCCACTCGCACGACCGTCTTATCGAAACGCCGGGGTCTAGAACCCCGGCGTTTCGCTCGTTACGATGGGTGCGTGACGAAGGATGCGAAGGGCAATGGCGTCAAATCATCGCTCGGACTGCTCGGGGCCCTGGCGACCATCATCTCGGTGTGGTGGTTCGCGCTGCGGCCGCGTTCTAAGAGGCACGATCAGTAGCGCAATCTCACTTCGCACGCGTACCGTGACCTCGATGAAGCGAACGGGGACGTTGAGCGGGGTGCCGCGATGATCCCAATACTGACCGCGGACGCCATGCGCGACGCGGACGCGCGCGCCGTCGCGGATCGTGGGGTGGATTCGCTCGTCGCCGCCGCCGGCACCGCGGTGGCCTTGACCGCCAAGTCGATGCTCGGCAACTGCTACGGCACCCGCGTCGCCCTGCTCGCGGGTCCTGGCCTCAACGGTCAGGACGGACGCGTCGCCGGACGTTGGCTCACCTCGCGCGGTGCACGAGTACACGTGCACGACGTGGCGAGCCAGCCGATGTCGCTCGACGGCTACGACCTCGTCATTGACGCCGCGTTCGGACTCGGTTGCTCGCGCCCCTACCACGCGCCCCAAGTGGCGCCGGGAACGTTGGTGCTGGCCGTCGACCTTCCGTCGGGGGTGCACAGCGACACGGGGGAGATCCTCGGTACGCCGTTGACGGCTGACGTGACGCTGGCCTTGGGTGCGATGAAGCCGGCCCATCTGAATGGACCGGCGGCCGCGCTGATGGGTGAACTTCGCTTCGCGGGGTTGGGCATCGTCGAGCGGTTCGAGGACGGCCTGATGCAAGACGGCGACCTCGAGACGCTGATCGAGGTGCGTCGTGACGACCACAAGTGGGTCCACGCCGTGGAGGCGTTCGTGGGATCGCCTCTCATGCCGGGGGCCGCTGAGTTGGTGGCACGCGGCGCCTTGGCCGGGGGAGCATCGATGATCCGACTGGCCAGTCGGGGCGACATCTCTAGCTTCGTGCGCTTGCCGCCGGAGGTGGTGCACGGCATCGAGTTGTCGGTGGATCGGCGCTGTCGCGCGGTCGTGGCCGGACCTGGTCTCGGATTCGATGCCGCCTCGTGGTTGCGCGAGCGATTGGCCGACGTGGACGTTCCCGTGGTGCTCGACGCCGACGGATTGGACCGGTCGCTGCTGCCCGGACGATCGAGCGCCGAAGGCCGATGGCTTCTGACGCCCCACGACGGCGAGTTCGCCCGACTCACCGGACGTCCCGTTCCCGCGAACCGCTTCGGCGCCGTACGAGCGTTGGCGAGGGAGACCGGGTGCGTGGTCCTGCTGAAGGGGCCCGTCACCGTCCTGGCCAGTCCGTCGGGAACGCTGCGCGTCGTGACTTCGGGTACTCCGGCGCTGGCCACGGCCGGATCCGGCGACCTGCTCGCCGGCCTCATCGCCGCGACCATTGCCCGAGGACACGACGCGCTCAGCGCGGGGGCCATGGCGGCCCATCTGCACGGTGTCGCGGGCGCCCGCATGAACGTGTACTCGCCCGCGTCCGACCTGGCGCATGAAGTGCGGGCCGTCATCGCCGGTCTCGCACGGGAGCCCTCGACCCGCCGCTGACCTCGTCGCGGAGGTCCCAGCCTTCGCGATAACTGGCAGACTGGTTCCATGCCTTTTGAGTCCGTCAATCCCGCGACGGGAGAGTTACTCTCTCGTTATCCGGCGCACTCGCCTTTGGAGATTGACGCCCTGCTCGCCACCGCGAGCAAGGCGTTCGACGAATGGCGAGCCCTGGGCGGTGACGAGCGCGTCCATCTGATGGAGCGCTGCGCGGAACTGCTCGAGGGTGAAGTGCCGGTCATCGCCCAGCTCATGACCAGCGAAATGGGCAAAACTTTCGCGTCGGCCAAAGGGGAGGTCGCCAAGTGCGCGGCCATCATGCGTTACTACGCGCAGCGGGCGCCGGCGCTGCTCGCGCCCGAGCCGATCCTCACCAGCGGCTCACGAAGTGGCGTGCGCTACCAACCGCTGGGTCTCATCTTGGCGATCATGCCCTGGAACTTCCCGCTTTGGCAGGTCTTTCGCTTCGTCGCGCCCAACCTGATGACGGGCAATGTGGTGGCGGTGAAGCACGCGCCGAACGTCCCCGGATGCGCGCAGTTCATCGAGGAGCTCTTCGTTCGATCGGGATTCCCCGCCGGCGTCGTCACCAACCTTTTCGCCGAGATCGAGACGTTGCCCGATATCATCGCCGATCCTCGCGTGGTCGGCGTGTCCCTCACGGGCTCCGAGCGGGCGGGCAGGGCCGTCGCCGAACTGGCCGGTCGCCACCTGAAGAAGTGCGTGTTGGAACTCGGCGGCTCGGACCCCTTCATCGTCGCCGCGTCGGCCGACCTCGACCTCACGGTGCCGATGGCGGTGGAGGCGCGGGTGCAGAACAACGGCCAGGCCTGCATCGCGGCGAAACGTTTCATCGTGGTGGCGGACCAGGCCCCAGAGTTCATCGAGCGCTTCACCCTGGAGATGTCCCGGGTGCCCACGGGTGATCCCATGGATCCCTCGACGGTGCTCGGACCGCTGGCGTCGCGAGCGCAACGCGACCTGCTCAGCGATCAGGTCGCGGCCTCGGTTCGAGACGGCGCCGTCGTACGTACGGGGGGCGTCGCGCTCGACGGGCCGGGTTACTACTTCCCCGCCACGGTGCTGGTCAACGCGCCCGAGCACTCTCGAGCGGCCCGAGAGGAGCTGTTCGGGCCGGTAGCGGTGGTCGAGGTCGCTCAAGACCTGGGCGCGGCGATCGAGCGGGCCAACGCGACGCCCTGGGGGCTCGGGGCGTCCATATGGGCGCAGGACGAGAAGGAGATTGACCTCGCCATCGCGCGTCTCGAGGCGGGTTTGGTGTTCGCCAACGCCATCGTCGCGTCGATGGCCGAGCTGCCCTTCGGCGGCATTAAGTGCTCCGGCATCGGTCGGGAGCTCGCAGGTTACGGCCTACGGGAGTTCGCCAACGTGAAATCCTTTTACGTCGCATGACGAACCAGTACTACTTCGACCACGCGGCCTCGGCCCCGCGTCGCGACGAGGTCGCCGAGGCCATGCAGCGCTGGCAGCACGGCGTCGTTGGCAACCCGTCCGGTTCGCATCGTGCCGCCCGGGAGGCTCGCCGAGCGGTCGAGGAGGCCCGCGACGAGATCGCCGCCTTCGTGGGAGCCAAGCCGGGCGGCGTCATCTTCACGGGGGGCGGAACCGAATCCTGCCACCTGGCCGTCACGGGCGTCGCCAGTCACCATCGTCGTCATCACGAGACGACGTCGATTGTCGTGTCGCGCATCGAGCACCACGCCATTATCGACGCCGTCGAATTGATGGCACGCGACCACGCGAACGTGTCGGTCCGCTACGTCGACGTCGACGGCGACGGCGTGCTCGACCTGGAAGCGCTGTCGGGGGCGCTCGGCGACGACACCGCGGTCGTCAGCGTCATGTGCGCCAACAACGAGACCGGGGTCCTTCAGCCGCTCGATGGCGTGAGTGCGATGGTGCGGGAACAGCCCGCCGGCACCCTCACCCATAGTGACGCGGTCGCCGCCGCACCCTGGCTGGACCTAGCCGAGGCCACCGCGTGCGTGGACATGGTTTCCATTTGCGCCCACAAGATCGGGGGACCGGTCAACTCGGGCGCCCTCATCCTTCGCAGCGACGTGGCGATCGACGCGGTGGTGCCGGGCGGGGGACAGGAGCGGGGCCGTCGAGGCGGCACCGTCGACGTGGCGGCGGCAGTGGGACTGGCCACGGCGGCGCGACTCACCGCGAGGGAGCGCGTGCAAGTCGCCGCACGGGTGGCGGGCTTCCAGCAGGAGCTCTTCGCGGCGCTGGGGTCCTTGGCGGGTTGCGTCATCACGGCGCCGGGTACCGCTCGGTTGCCGGGCACGGTGCACCTGACCTTCGAGGGTTTGGCCAGCGATGAGCTGCTCTTTTTGTTGGACCAGGCGGGCGTGTGCGCCGCCGCGGCCTCGAGCTGTTCGAGCGGCGCGGCGGTGGCGAGCCACGTGCTGGCCGCGATGGGCATGGCCCCCGAGCGGGCGCGAGGTTCCCTGCGCCTCTCGATGGGCGCCGAGACGACCCGGGAGGATGTCGACGCGTTGATCGTGATCATGGCGTCCGTCGTCGAGCGCCTGCGAGCCGAGGCGTAGCCCCGAGGGCTGGCAGACTGGGACCATGAGAGTACTTGTGGCGATGAGTGGCGGCGTTGACTCGTCGGTCGCGGCCGCACTGCTGCTCGAACAGCGTCACGAGGTCGTCGGCGCCACGCTCAAACTGTGGGGCGGCGCGTCGGACTCCGGCTGCTGCTCGGTCGCGGACGTCGATGACGCGCGACGCGTGGCGCAGACGCTCGGCATCGATCACCACGTCTTTAACTACACCGAGGAGTTCGAACGCCACGTGGTGGCCCCCTTCGTCGCCGGCCACGCCGCGGGTCAGTCGCCCAACCCTTGCATCGAGTGCAATCGGCACATCAAGTTCGACCTGCTGTTCGAGCGCGCGGCGCGCCTGGGTTTCGACGCGGTGGCCACCGGGCACCACGCCCAGGTCCTCTCGCGCGGCGGGCAGTATTTCCTCGTTCGCGGCGCCGACGACCAAAAGGACCAGAGCTACGTGCTCGGTTACCTGGGCAACGAGCAGTTGTCCGTGCTCCTGCTGCCAATCGGCGCGATGCGCAAGAGCGACGTGCGACGAGAGGCGGAGCGACTGGGACTGCGCACGTGGGACAAGCCCGACAGCCAGGACGTCTGCTTCATCGAAGCCTCGAAGGGCCGCGAGGTGTTCCTGCGCGGCCGCATCGACGTCACCCCGGCGTCCATCGTCGATAGACGAAGCGGAGAGGAACTTGGACGCACGGAGGCGGCGGAACTCATGACCGTGGGCCAGCGTCGCGGCGTCCTGCCCGGGCGCGACGGCGAGAAGCGCTACGTCTCGAAGGTTGACATCGCCCGCCAGCGCGTGGAGGTGGGTCGCCTGGAGGAGATCCTCGTCTCGGAGATCCTCCTCGACGAACCCTCCCTCACGTTCAGCCACGACGTACTCGCAGACGAGACCGAGGTGTTGGCCCAGTGGAGCGCGCACGGACGCGCGCAACCGGCCACGCTTCACCACGGCCGCCAGGGCGGTCGCGGTTGGCGGTTGACGCTGCACGCGCCCGCCCGTCCGGTCGCCGCGGGCCAGACCGTGGTGTTCTATCGGGCCGGCGAGCCCGAGATCGTCGAGGGTGCTGCGATCGTCGTGGGATCGTGAACCCCGAGGAGCGCGTCATTTGGCTGCGCCAGGAGCTGGCTCGCCACAACGAGGCGTACTTCAGCGAAGACGCGCCGCTCATTCCCGACGCCGACTACGACGTGCTCGCTCGAGAACTACGGACCCTGGAGGCGGAGCATCCCGAACTGAAAGACGCCGCCTCGGTGAGCGTGAAGGTGGGAGCCCCGCCTTCCACCGTTTTCAGCGCCGTGACGCATTTCGAACCGATGCTCAGTCTGGACAACGTCTTTGACGAGGCCGAACTGACCGCCTGGGCCCAGCGCTGCGCCAAGTCGCTGGGGTCGGGCTCCGAGGAGATCTCGTTCGCCGTGGAGCCGAAGATAGACGGGTTAGCGCTGTCTATCTCCTACGTCGACGGCGCGCTGACGCAGGCGGCCACCCGCGGTGACGGCCGGGTGGGCGAGGACGTCACTGAGAACGTGCGCACGATTTCGAACGTACCGGATAGCCTGGGCGGCCGCGTCCGAGGGCGCGTCGAGGTGCGCGGCGAGGTGTTCCTGGCCAAGGCGGACTTCGAGGAGTTGAATCGTCGCCAGCGTGAGCTCGGCGCCAAGGAGTTCGCCAACCCGCGCAACGCGGCGGCGGGCAGCCTGCGCCAGAAGGACCCCAAGGTCTCGGCGAGCCGCCCGCTTTCGTTCCTGTCGTATCAGCTGGTCGACCTCGACGGGGCTCTCTCCTTCACCCGCTACATCGACACGCTGGCGCTCCTGGCGACCTGGGGCTTCCTTACGGCTGGCGAGACGAAGTTCGAGGCCGGGGTGGAGGCCATGGTCGGGCGAAGCAACTGGTTCCAGGACCATCGCCACGACCTGCCCTACGAGATCGACGGCGTGGTCATAAAGATCGACGACCTCGAGCAGCGGACGCGGCTGGGTGTCACCAGCCGGGCGCCGAGGTGGGCCATCGCGAGGAAGTTCCCGCCCGAGGAGCGCACGACGCGCCTGCTCGCCATCGAGGTCTCGATCGGCCGCACGGGCCGGGCCACGCCGTACGCGGTGCTCGAGCCCGTGGTGGTGGCCGGATCAACGGTGGCGATGGCCACGCTGCATAATGAGGATCAGGTGGCGGCCAAGGACGTGCGCCCCGGTGACCTCGTCGTCGTTCGAAAGGCCGGTGACGTCATTCCCGAAGTGGTGAGCGCGGTCGTCGAGGCGGGTCGCAAGCGGGCCAAGCCCTGGTCGTTCCCCATCAACTGCCCGGACTGCGGGGAACCGCTTGTGCGCATCGGCCAGGAAAGCGACACGTACTGCGTCAATCCGTCCTGTCCCGCCCAGCAGCTGCAGCAGATAATCCACTTTGCGTCGCGTGGCGCGCTTGATATCGAGGGACTCGGCGAGCAGCGCGTCGCACAACTGCTGAGCGAAGGGCTCATTAGCGACGTTGCTGACCTTTTCTCACTGGGCGTGAGCGACCTCTCTCCCCTGGAGGGGTTCGGCGAGCTCTCGGCAGCGTCTCTCGTCAACGAGATAAACCGGTCCAAGACGGCGCCCTTGAGCCGGGTGCTGGTGGGCTTGGGGATCCGTCACGTAGGCCCCGTCGCCGCGCGGGAGCTCGCGCGGGCCTTTCGAACCTACGAGGCCCTGGCTCACGCACCCCTGGAGGAGCTTGAGGCGATCGAGGGCATCGGACCGGTGATCGCCGGATCGGTCTACCAGGAGTGCCGCGAAAGCGAAAGCGTGGAGCGGATGGCTCGCCTCGTCGAGGCGGGCTTGAGCCTGGAGGAGCCCGCGACCGCCGACGGACTGCCGGCGACGCTGACCGGCCGGGCCGTCGTGGTAACGGGTTCGGTGGAGGGTTTTTCTCGCGACGAGGCCGAGGCCGCCATCGTCGCGCGGGGCGGCACGTCTCCGGGCTCGGTGTCCAAGAAGACGTACTGCGTGGTCGTGGGCGAAGCGCCGGGGGCGTCTAAGGTCACCAAGGCTCGAGACCTCGGAATTCCCATGGTCGGCGCCGCAGAATTCCAGCGACTGTTGAACACCGGATCGTGGTCCAGCACACTCTCATGACGGCGACTCGGTAGGGTTGGTTACGCCCATGCCGCCGCACACCTATTCTCCCGGCCACGAGATCGCAGGCCGCTATCGCATCGTCGAGTTGCTGGGCGTCGGACGTACCGCGGAGGTGTACCTCGCGGACGACCTCTCGCTCAATCGGACCGTCGTGGTGAAGGTCCTGCTGGCCGATTTGGCCGGGCACGAGTCGGTGCGCCGGGCCTTTCGTGACCGCATCGTTCGTAGCGCCACGCTCAGCCACCCGCACCTGGCCCGCGTGTACGACGGGGGACAGGAGTCCGGATCGATCTTCATGATCTGTGAGTATCTGGGGGGCGGGTCATTCGAGGACGTGTTGGCGTCCGGTCGTCGCTTGAGCCTCGATGACGTGGCGCGACTCGGTCGTGACGTGAGCGGCGCGCTGGCGTACGCGCACGCTAACGGCTTCATCCACGGATCGCTCTCGCCATCGAAGCTGCTCTTCGATGGCGAAGGTCGGGTGCGCGTCAGTGACATCGCGCTGGCAGGCCTAAGCGACGGCTCCCGCGAGCGGCTCTCGTTGGACGACGTGCGCTACCTGAGCCCCGAACAGGTGACCGGCGAGATCGTCGGGCCCAAGACCGACGTCTATTCATTGGCGCTCATCCTGTTCGAGGCGGCGACCGGCACGACGCCCTTTGACGGTGTGACGGCCGAGATCGTCCTGCGAAGTCGGGTCAACTCGCCCTTGCCCGTTCGACCCGAACTGGGCACGTTGGACATGTTGCTCGCCCAGGCGGCCGTGCCTGACCCCCTGCTGCGCCTCGACGCCGAGCAGTTCGCCAATCGGCTGAGCACGGTGCTGAATGACTCGGCGCCGCTGATCGTCGCCCCGGTGCGCGGCGACGTGCCGATCCTTGAGCGCATCACGCCGCTCGAACCTCGCACGTCGATCGGGTTTCGCCCGCCGTCGGCCGATCAGATCGTCGGGGTCAGTCCTGGTGTCCATCCAGCCACTGGGCAATTTCCCCACACCGCGCGACACGCGGCGCCCATCTCTCCGCGTACCGAGAGCGAGTTCCGCCAGCTTCGCTCGAGCCCCGGACGCGGCTACGGGGTCCTGCCGCCCAACCGAACACCGCGCAATCGACGGCTTGGATTCCTCGTCGCCGCCATCGTCATCGTGGTGGCCGGCGTGGGCGGGGCCGCGGCGTGGAAGCTCGGCCTTTTCTCTTCAAAGAAGACGGTGCCGTCGCTCTTGGGCAAGACCCTGACGCAGGCCACGGCGCTACTCAAGACCGACGGGTTTACCCTCACGGTCGATCCGCCGGCGTCATCGACGACGGTGGCGGCCAATGAGATCATGACCCAGAACCCTGCGCCGGGCGCTAACGCCAAGACGGGCGCGGCGATCACGGTGCGGGTTTCGGACGGGCCGAACATGGTCACACTGCGGCCATACCTGTTCGGCGAGACCTGCGCGGTGGCCACGCTGCGCCTGCACCGGCTCGGCGTCACCGCCACGTGTCCCACGACGAAGGAGATCGCCAGCACGCACATCGCGACGGGTCGGGTCGCGCGCATCCTCTACCACAACAATTCGAATCCGGTCGCGGTGTCGAGGGGTTCGAGCGTGATACTCGAGCTCAGCAGCGGCCCCGGCCCCTCCTCGGGCACCACCACGACCACCACGACGACTGCGGGGACCACGACGACGACCACGACGCTGGCCGGACAGGGTACCCGCGCGGTACCCAACGTCGTGGGGATGGACCAGGCCCAGGTCTATGCGGCGTTCCACAAGGCGGCGTTGTACTTCACGACCAGCGGCCCTGGTGCGGGTACGACCAAGTGGACGAAGGTGGTGTCCGAAGCCCCGGCCGCGGGCACCATGGTGCCGTGGCACTCGAGCGTGTCGTTGAATGTCGGGGAGTAGCACCTGCGATCTCTGCGAGGCGGCCGTCATCACCACCCGTTACTTGGAGAACGAGCTGTGCTGGATCGGAGACTGCGAGATATGTCTCGTGCCGATGGTGGTGTGGCGTCAGCACGATCCTTCGCCGCCGGACGAGTTGAAGGAATTGATGCGCCAGTCGCTGTCGACGGTGGCCGATGGGGTGTTCGGCGCGGGTGATTGGAAGTATGACGACCACATGAGAAACATTCCCGACCACTATCACGCTCACGCCCGTCCGCCCGGATTCGTTCGTTTCCTGGCGCGGTAGCCGCGACTTCTTTCTTCAGTACAATCGGAGAAACATATCTTGTCTAGGGGGACTGCCATGGGCGCTCTTGAGGGACGCATCGCCATCATCACGGGTGCTGGGCGCGGCATTGGCCGCGAGCACGCGCTGCTCTTCGCGAGTGAGGGGGCTCGAGTGGTGGTCAATGACTTCGGCGGCGCGCTCGACGGCTCGACCACCTCGGCCTCACCGGCCGAAGAGGTGGTCAGTGAACTCAAGGCGATGGGCGCTGAAGCGGTGGCCAACCACGACAACGTCGCGGACTGGGAGGGTGGCGCTCGCCTGGTGCAGTGCGCCCTCGAGACGTTCGGCGACCTCCACGTGCTCGTCAACAACGCCGGCATCTTGCGCGACCGGGTGTTGGTGAACCTCAGCGAGGACGACTGGGATTCGGTCATCAACGTTCACCTGAAGGGGCACTTCGTGCCGACCCGCCACGCGGCCACCTACTGGCGTGAGCAGGCCAAGGCCGGCAAGACGGTCAAGGCGTCGGTGATCTGCACGTCGTCGACCTCGGGCCTGTTGGGCAACGTCGGCCAGTCGAATTATGGAGCCGCCAAGTCGGGGATCGCGTCGTTCGCCATGATCGTCGCCGAGGAGCTGGGTCGGTACGGGGTGCGCGTCAACGCCATCGCTCCCGCCGCGCGCACTCGAATGACCGAATCGACGCCAGGGCTGATGGACTACGTGGTGAAGCCGGCTGACGCGTCGGTCTTCGACACGTGGGATCCCGCGAACATCTCCCCGCTGGTGGCGACCCTGGCGATGGAGGACTGTGCCGCCACCGGTCAGGTCTTCTTCGTCCAAGGGGGCACCGTGCGCAAGTTCCAAAACTGGACGATGACCGACACGCTCGAACGTAGTGACCGCTGGACGGTAAGCGAATTGGCGCAGCAGCTGCCGACGCTTTTCGCGTGACCAACGCGGCCGATTAAGACAGCCTGATCGGCGAGCCGGCGACGGATTCGGGAACCTCGCCGAGGAAGAGCCCGGTAGTCTTGGTACCTATGACGATCGACATTCTGCCCGGCTGTGAGCCCTTTTCCGCCTCGGGCGGTCCGTTCGGCGTGCTGGTGCTGCACGGCTTCACCGGCAATCCCTTTTCGATGCGTCCTCTGGCCGACGCCTGCGCGGACGCCGGTTACAGCGTCGAGTTGCCCCGATTGCCCGGGCACGGCACCAGCCTGGCCGACATGATGACGACCAGCTGGGGCGACTGGTCTTCCACGGCCCTCTCGACCTTCGACGAGCTGGCCAGCCGCTGCGACCGGGTGGCGATCGTCGGGCTGTCCATGGGCGGCGGCCTCGGCGCCTTGGTGGCGGAGTCGCGACCCAACGTCGCGGGCTGCGTATTCATCAATCCCTGGATCAATCCGCTCAACCCTGAGCTGCTCGACGGGCTCAATCAGCTGATCGAGGCCGGCGTCGAGACCTTGGAGGCGGTCGGGTCCGACATCAAGAAGGAGTCGACGTCAGAATTGGCGTACGACGCGACACCGCTCGTGTGCACGAAGAGTGCCTGCGACGGCCTCACGGAAGTTCGGGCCGACCTGGCCGCGATCACCGCACCTAGTCTCCTGCTGACCAGCCGCATCGATCATACGGTCAATTGGGAAAGGGGCGAGGACATCGTGGCGATGGCGACCGGCCCCGTGGAGCAGATCTGGCTCGAGGACTCGTATCACGTGGCGACGCTGGACAACGACGCCGCGCTGGTGGAATCGTCGACCCTCGACTTTCTCGCCCGCATCTTCGCCCGATGAGCTCGCCACTTCGCCGGGAGGACGTGGCGTACGTCGCCAAGTTGGCTCGCCTCTCGTTGAATGACGAGGAGCTCGACCTCTTCACCGAGCAGTTGGGCCAAGTTCTCGAGCACGCCAACGACATGAACTCGCTGGATCTAGAGAACGTGGTGGCGACGGCGCACCCTTTCGGACTGGTCAATGTGGTTCGCGCGGACGACGTGCGCCCCAGTCTCGACCGCGACGAGGTGCTGGCGATGGCCCCCGACGCGAGGGATGGGCGCTTCGCGGTCCCGCGGATAATGGGGGAGGCCCCGTGAAGACCGCGGTGCAGATCGTGATCGACGTGAAGAGCGGCGTCAGTTCGGCCGCTGAAGAGCTTGAGCGGTCGTTGGACGCCATTCGTGCCCGGAACGATGAACTGCACGTGTTCTTGCACGTGGACGAAGAGGGCGCCTCGGCGGCGGCCGCGAGGGTGGACGCACTGGTCGCCCGGGGTGACGACGCCGGCGCGCTGGCCGGTGTGCCGATCGCCGTGAAGGACAACATGTGCCAGAGGGGCATTCCCACGACGTGCGCGTCGAAGATCCTGGAGGGGTGGCGCCCGCCCTACAACGCGACCGTGATCGACCGTTTGACGGCGGCGGGTGCACTGCTGGTGGGCAAGACCAACCTGGACGAGTTCGCGATGGGTTCGTCCACCGAGAACTCGGCCTTCGGCCCGACGCGCAACCCCCTCGATCCGTCGCGCGTGCCCGGGGGCTCCTCAGGCGGCTCCGCGGCCGCGGTGGCGGCGGGCATGACGGCCCTGGCGATCGGCAGCGACACCGGCGGATCGATCCGCCAGCCGGCGGCACTCTGCGGGCTCGTCGGGGTCAAGCCCACCTACGGACTGGTGTCGCGTTACGGCCTCGTCGCCTTCGCCAGCTCGCTCGATCAGATTGGTCCCTTCGCCACGACGGTGACCGACGCGGCGACGCTGCTCGAAGTTATCGCGGGCCACGACCCGATGGATTCGACCTCGCTGCCCGAACCATCACCGTCGCTCGTGGCGCACGTCAACGACGGGGTCGCGGGAAAGCGCGTGGGCGTCGTTCGCGAACTCATCGACGGGGCCGACCAAGAGGTGGTCGACGCGGTCAATCGCGCGCGTGGTGCTCTGTGCGAGGCCGGCGCGACCGCGGTGGAGTTGTCGATCCCCGAACTGCGACTGGGGCTGAGCGCCTACTACTTGATCGCACCGGCCGAGGCGTCGAGCAACCTGGCCCGCTACGACGGCGTGCGGTACGGGCTGCGCGTCGACGCCGACGACGTGTCGGCGATGAACGAGGCGACCCGCACGGCCGGCTTCGGAGCGGAGGTCAAGCGTCGCATCATGCTGGGCACCTACGCCCTGTCGGCCGGTTACTACGACGCCTACTACGGTCAGGCCCTCAAGGTGCGAACCCAGATGATCGACGCGTTCGCGCGCGCCTACGGCCAGGTCGACCTCCTGTTGGGGGCCACGACGCCCACGGTGGCCTTCGCCTTCGGGGCCAAGACGGCCAATCCCCTGACCATGTACCTCTCGGACGTCTTCACCATCCCCACCAACCTGGCCGGCGAAGCCGCGATCTCCGTGCCCTTCGGCACGGGCGACGGCGGATTGCCGATCGGCGTGCAGCTCCTGGGTCCCGGCCGTAGCGAGGCGCGGCTTTTCAGCGCGGCGCGCGTGCTCGAAGAAGCGGACGGTCGACCATGACGCTGGAGAACGGGTGGGAGATCGTGGTCGGGCTCGAAGTCCATACCGAGTTGCGCACCGCCTCCAAGATGTTCTGCGGCTGCGCCAACGCCTTCGGCGCGGAGCCCAACACCAACATCTGCCCCGTCTGCCTCGGGCTTCCCGGATCGTTGCCCGTGCTCAACGAGCACGCGGTTGACCTGGCCATGGCCATCGGCATGGCGCTGCACTGTACAATCGCCCCCTCGACGTTCCATCGCAAGAACTACTTCTATCCCGACATGCCCAAGGATTTCCAGATAAGCCAGTACGACCTGCCCATCAATGTGGGAGGCCACCTCGACCTGCCCGACGACAGCCGAGTCTCGATCGAGCGGGCTCACCTGGAGGAGGACACCGGAAAGTCGACTCATCTGGGCGGCACGGGACGTCTGCAAGGTGCGGACCGATCGCTGGTTGACTACAACCGGTCGGGGGTGCCGCTGGTGGAGATCGTGTCGGGCCCCGACATCCGATCCTCGGCGCAAGCCCGCGCCTACGCGCAGGAGTTGCGCGGGATTCTGATCGCGACCGGCGCCTCGGACGGGCGCATGGAGGAAGGCTCGATGAGAATCGACGCCAACGTGTCGGTGCGCCAGGCCGA
>JBARBL010000038.1:0-7425 GCA_049793015.1 Acidimicrobiales bacterium
GGCAAGACCACCACGACCGAACGCATCCTCTTCTACACCGGCAAGAACTACAAGATCGGCGAGGTGCACGAGGGCGCCGCGACCATGGACTGGATGGTCCAGGAGCAGGAGCGCGGCATCACCATCACCTCGGCCGCCACCACGTGCTATTGGAACGGCAACCGCATCAACATCATCGACACCCCGGGCCACGTCGACTTCACCGCCGAGGTCGAGCGGTCGCTGCGCGTGCTCGACGGGGCCGTCGCGGTCTTCGACGCCGTGGCCGGCGTCGAGCCCCAGACCGAGACCGTCTGGCGCCAGGCCAACAAGTACCACGTGCCGCGCATCTGCTTCGTGAACAAGATGGACCGCATCGGCGCGGACTTCTTCCGCTGCGTCGACATGATCGAGGACCGCCTCGACTGCGTGGCGGCCGTCATCCAGCTGCCCATCGGCTCGGAGGGCAACTACCAGGGCATCATCGACCTGTGCGAGATGAACGCCACCATCCACCACGACGACCACGGCGAAGTCCTCGAGGTCATCGCCATCCCCGACGAGTACGTGGCCCAGGCCCAGGAGTACCACGCCAAGCTGCTCGACGTGCTGACCCGCTTCGACGACCACCTGATGGAGAAGGTCTTGGAGGGAGAGGACGTCTCGCCGGCCGACATCCGCCGCGCGCTGCGCGTGGGGACGCTCGAGAACCACTGCGTGCCGATCCTCAACGGCTCGGCCTTCAAGAACAAGGGCGTCCAGCCCATGCTCGACGCGGTCATCGACTTCCTGCCCTCGCCCGTGGACCTTCCCCCGACCCAGGGCACCAAGCCGGGCAAGGAAGAGGTCCTGGAGCGCAAGCCCAGCGACGACGAGCCCTTCTCCGCCTTGGCCTTCAAGATCATGACTGACCCCTACGTGGGCAAGCTGATTTACCTGCGCGTCTACTCGGGCACCCTGGAGAAGGGTGACACCGTCATCAACACCACCCGGGGCTCGAGGAAAGAGCGCCTCGGACGGCTGCTCTTGATGCACGCCAACAACCGCGAGGACCTCGACACCATCCGTACCGGCGACATCGTGGCCGCGGTGGGGCTCAAGCAGGTCACGACCGGCGACACCCTGAGCAGCGTCGACTCGCCCATCCAACTCGAGACCCTGACGTTCTCCGAGCCGGTCATCCACGTGGCCGTCGAGCCCAAGACCAAGGCCGACCAGGAGAAACTGGGCAAGGCCCTCTACGCGCTCTCTGAGGAGGACCCGACCTTCCGCGTTCGCACCGACGAGGAGACGGGCCAGACCGTCATCTCGGGCATGGGCGAACTGCACCTCGAGGTGCTGGTGGACCGGATGCAGCGCGAGTTCGCGGTGGACGCCAACGTGGGCAAGCCCCAGGTGGCCTACCGCGAGACGATCCGCAAGAAGGTCGAGAAGGTCGAAGAGAAGTACGTGCGCCAGACCGGCGGCAAGGGCCAGTACGGCCACGTGGTGATCACCCTCGAGCCCACCGGGGCCGGCGGGGGCTACGAGTTCGTCGACGAGATCACGGGCGGGGTCATCCCCAAGGAGTACATCCAGCCCGTCAACCAGGGCATCACCGAGGCCCTCACGTCGGGCGTCCTGGCCGGGTACCCGGTCGTCGACGTGCGCGTGCGCCTCACGTACGGCAGCTACCACGACGTCGACTCCTCGGAGATGGCCTTCAAGATCGCCGGCTCCATCGCGGTGAAGAAGGCCGCCCGCCTGGCCAGCCCCGTGCTCCTAGAGCCCATCATGGCCGTCGAAGTGGTGACGCCCGAGGACTACATGGGCGACGTGATCGGCGACCTTTCGGCCCGACGCGGCCGCGTCGAGGGCATGGAACAGCGAGGCAATAGCCAAGCAATTAGGGCGCTGGTGCCGTTGGCCGACATGTTCGGCTACGCTACTGACCTGCGTTCTCGCACTCAAGGGCGAGCGACGTACACCATGGAATTTAAAATGTACGCAGAGGTTCCCGAGGCGATCGCGAAGGAGATTGTCGCCAAGGCCACTGGTGCGTAAGCGCTGGGCAACCAGCAACAAAAAGGTCCAAACCGTGGTCGGGGAGGGCCAAAGAAACCCCGACGGGTCCGTAGTGGACCAGTCATGAGATAGAAAGTCAGTCCCCGACAATGGCAAAGAAGAAGTTCGAGCGCACTAAGCCGCACGTAAACATTGGCACGATGGGTCACATCGACCACGGCAAGACCACTCTTACCGCGGCCATCACCAAGGTCCTGTCCGAGCGCATCGGCGGCAGCGCCTTCACGCCCTTCGACCAGATCGACAAGGCCCCCGAAGAGCGCCAGCGCGGCATCACGATTTCGATCGCCCACGTGGAGTACGAGACGGCCAACCGCCACTACGCCCACGTCGACATGCCCGGCCACGCCGACTACGTCAAGAACATGATCACCGGCGCCGCCCAGATCGACGGCGCCATCCTGGTGGTCTCGGCCAGCGATGGCCCCATGCCCCAGACCCGCGAGCACGTGCTGCTCGCGCGCCAGGTCGGCGTGCCCTACATCGTGGTCGCCCTCAACAAGGCCGACATGGTCGACGACGAGGAGCTCTTAGAGCTCGTCGAGATGGAAGTGCGCGAGCTGCTCACCAGCTACGACTTCCCCGGCGACGACGTGCCGATCGTGCGCGTCTCGGCCCTGAAGGCCCTCGAAGGCGACGTCGCCTGGGGCGACAAGATCATCGAGCTGATGGACGCCGTCGACTCCTACATCCCCGAGCCCGTGCGTTCGACCGAGAAGCCCTTCCTCATGTCCATCGAGGACGTCATGTCCATCACCGGCCGCGGCACCGTGGTGACCGGCAAGGTGGAGCAGGGCGTCGTGAAGATCGGCGACGAAGTCGAGATCGTGGGCCTTCGCCCGACGACCAAGACCACCGTCACCGGCATCGAGATGTTCCGCAAGCTGCTCGACGAGGGCCGCGCGGGGGACAACCTCGGAGCCCTGCTTCGCGGCACCAAGAAGGAGGACGTCGAGCGCGGACAGGTGCTGTGCAAGCCCGGTTCGATCACGCCCCACACCGTCTTCGAGGCCCAGGTCTACGTGCTGACCAAGGAGGAGGGTGGACGCCACAAGCCGTTCTTCGCGAACTACCGTCCCCAGTTCTACTTCCGCACGACCGACGTCACCGGCACCATCGAGCTGCCCAGCGGCACCGAGATGGTCATGCCAGGGGACAACACCGAGATGACCGTGACCCTGGGCAAGCCGATCGCCATGGAAGAGGGTCTCACCTTCTCCATCCGCGAAGGCGGCCGCACCGTGGGTTCCGGCCGCGTCGTAAAGATCCTGAAGTAACTGGTCATGGCCGACAACCGACAGATGATCCGCATACGGTTGAAGGCCTTCGACCACGGCATCCTGGACCAGTCCACCGCGAAGATCGTCCAGACGGTCGAGCGCACCAACGCCCGCGTCCAGGGTCCCGTGCCGCTGCCCACCGAGAAGCACCGTTACACGGTGGTTCGCGGGCCGCACAAGCACAAGGACAGCCGCGAGCACTTCGAAATGCGCGTCCATAAGCGTCTTTTGGACATCGTGGACCACACCGCCAAGACCGTCGACTCGCTCCAGCGCCTCGACCTGCCGGCCGGCGTGGACATCGAGATCAAGATTCGCCAGAATTAATCACGAGGTTTGCACCGGGCCCGTCGGCGACTTTGCGCCGGCGGGGCCAAAAGGTGTACGCTAAGTAGCCCCTTCTTTGCGGTCGGGGCCGCCAAAACTTCTGATTTGGTGAACAAAAGATGTGTTCAGTCGCCTCACAAGGGAACGCTGAACCAAACAAGTCGAGCGCTCCGTTCGGGTTTTGTTACCCGGCGGAGCGTCCGTGTGTCGGACATCCGACGCACGGACGTAGAGAGAGGGAAGCACGTGGCGGCCAAAGCGATCGTCGGCGAGAAGGTGGGCATGACCCAGGTCTGGGACGACCAGAACCGGGCCATTCCTGTCACGGTGGTCCGTGTCAGTCCCGCTCGAGTCGTCCAGGTGAAGACCCCTGAAAAGGAGGGCTACTCCGCCGTGCAGGTGACCTGGGGCACCAGGCGCATCACCACGCTCTCCAAGCCCGAGTTGGGACACTTCAACAAGGCCGGCGTCACGCCGGGCAAGAAGCTGGTGGAGCTGCGTCTCGATGACGTGAGCGGCTACGTGGTGGGCCAGGAGATCCTGGCCGACGTCCTGGAGAAGGGCGAGATGATCGACGCGACCGCGGTGTCCAAGGGCAAGGGCTTCACCGGTTCGATGAAGCGCCACAACTTCTCGGGCCAGGGCGCCGCCCACGGTAACCACAAGCACCACCGCGCACCCGGTTCGATCGGCGCCTGCGCCACGCCGGGTCGGGTCTTCAAGGGCACCAAGATGGCCGGGCGCACCGGCGGGGGCCAGGTCACCACGACCAACTTAGAAGTGGTGGGCGTCGACGTCGAGCGTCACCTCGTGCTGGTCAAGGGTGCCGTCCCCGGCCCCCGCGGCGGCGTGGTGGTGCTGCGCACGTCGGTCAAGAATCCGATGAAGGCGGGAGGCCAGCGATGAGTGATGTCTTCACGCTGCGCGGTCCGGTGAAGAAGGACCGACCCGAGCCGACCAAGCGCTCGGTGACCCGAACCTCGCTCGACGGATCGACGCTCGGCACGGTCGAGCTTGAGCCCACCATCTTCGGCATCGAGCCCAACATGGCGGTGCTGCACCAGGTCATCAAGGCCCAGCTGGCGGCCAAGCGCGCCGGCACCCAGTCGACCAAGACCCGCAAGGAAGTGAGCGGTGGCGGCAAGAAGCCCTTCAACCAGAAGGGCACCGGCGGCGCCCGTCAGGGCACCATCCGCGCCCCGCACTATCCCGGCGGCGGCATCGCGCTCGGTCCCAAGCCTCGCAAGTACGACCAGAAGACGCCCAAGAAGATGATCCGCCTGGCGCTGCACTCGGCCCTCTCGGACCGCGCGAGCCTCGAGCGCGTAGCGCTGGTCGACGGCTTCGGCGCCTGGACCGAGCCCAAGACCAAGACGGCCGTGTCGACCCTGTCGGCGCTCGGCATCGACGGCAAGGTCCTGGTCGTCATCACCCGCGACGACATCGTCGCCAACCAGTCCTTCCGCAACCTGGGTCACGTCAAGACCATCGACGCCGGCGAGCTCAACGCCTACGACGTGCTCGACGCCGACTGGGTCCTCTTCACCGACGCCACGTTGCCAACCGCCAAGGAGAACAGCTGATGCGCGACGCCATGAGCATCCTGATCCGCCCCGTGGTCTCTGAGAAGACCTACGGGCTGATGGACAACCACACCTACGTCTTCGTGGTGGACCCCCGGGCCACCAAGATCGACGTGCGTAACGCCGTCGAGCAGGCCTTCAACGTCAAGGTCGTCAACGTCAACACCCTCAACCGCAAGGGTAAGTCGACGCGCAATCGTCGCACCGGTGTCACGGGCATGCGCCCCGGCACGAAGCGGGCCATCGTCACCCTTCGCCAGGGCGACACGATCAACCTCTTCGAGAGTTAAGGATAGGTATGGCACTGCGTCACCGCAAACCTACGAGCCCCGGTCGCCGTTTCCAGACGGTCTCGGACTTCGCGGACGTCACCAAGGACACGCCCGAGAAGAGCCTGCTCGCGCCCAAGCCCAAGACGGGCGGCCGCAACAACTACGGCCGCAAGACCTCGCGCCACCGCGGCGGAGGCCACAAGCAGCAGTACCGCATCATCGACTTCAAGCGCAACAAGGACAGCGTGCCCGCCAAGGTCGCCGCCATCGAATACGACCCGAACCGCACCTGTCGCATCGCGCTGCTGCACTACGTCGACGGCGAGAAGCGCTACATCCTCGCGCCCAACGGCCTCAAAGTCGGCGACTTTGTCGAGTCCGGGCCCAAGGCCGACATCCGCAGCGGCAACGCCCTGCCGATGCGCTTCATCCCCACCGGTTCGACCGTGCACAACGTCGAGCTTCGCCCCGGCGGTGGCGGCAAGATGGCCCGCAGCGCCGGCATGGGCGTCCAGTTGGTCGCCAAGGACGGCGGCTACGCCACCCTTCGGCTCCCTTCGACCGAGATGCGCCGCGTGCCGATCGACTGTCGCGCGACGCTGGGCATCGTGGGCAACTCCGAGCACGAGCTCATCAAGGTCGGCAAGGCCGGACGCAGCCGCTGGAAGGGCATCCGGCCCCAGACGCGCGGTGTCGCCATGAACCCCGTCGACCACCCGCTCGGTGGCGGCGAAGGCAAGACCTCCGGCGGGCGCCATCCGGTCTCGCCGTGGGGTCAGCCCGAAGGTCGTACGCGTCTGCCAAAGCAGTCGGACGCGCTCATTATTCGTCGCCGCCGTGGACGCGGCGCGCGGAGGTAGGTAGACAATGTCACGTAGCTTGAAAAAGGGTCCCTTCATCGATGCCCACCTGCTCAAGAAGGTGGACGCCATGAACGCGGCCAACGAGAAGAAGGTCATCAAGACCTGGAGCCGTCGTTCGACGGTCATCCCCGACATGGTCGGGCACACCTTCGCGGTGCACGACGGGCGACGTCACGTGCCGGTGTTCTGCAACGAGTCCATGGTGGGCCACAAGCTGGGCGAGTTCGCGCCGACGCGCACCTTCCGCTTCCACGCCGGCCAAGAGAAGACGGGCAAGCGCTGATGACCGGTCCCAAGACCAACGAACGACCGGGGACCCGGGCCACGCTGCGCGGCTACCACATGTCCGCGAGCAAGGCCCGCGTCGTGCTCAACCTCATCCGCAACGAGGACGTCACCACCGCGCGCGAGATCCTGGCCGACACGTCACGCGAGGCCGCTGACGTCATCGGCAAAGTGCTCGCTTCGGCCGTCGCCAATGCCGTGACCAACGACGGCCAGAACGCCGAGGAGCTCTTCGTCTCCGCCGCCTTCGCCGACGAGGGCGTCACCATGAAGCGCTTCACGCCCCGCGCCCGCGGACGGGCCGGCAAGATCTTGAAGCGTTCCTGCCACATCACCGTGATCGTGTCGCGACTCGACGACGATCGACTCGAGGTGCTGCGCTCGGCCCGCAACGCGCAGGCCGCCGTGTCGCGCACCCGCCGCGTGGCCTCTTCGAGGCGCCGCGCCGACCAGACCGCCAGCCTCAACAAGCGTGAGACAGCCGCGGAGCTGGCCGCCCAGGCGGCGCTCGACGAGGAGAACGAAAGCGACAACCTCGAGGCCGAGAGCATCGAGACGCCGGACACCGAGACGCCGGACACCGACGTCGAGGACAACGAGACCGAGACGGATGTGGTCGACGGCGAGGCCGTTGACAGTGAGGACGAGAACGTGAACGACGAGACGGTGTCCGACGACACCACGGAGGAGACCAACTAATGGGTCAGAAGGTAAACCCCTACGGTTTCCGTCTCGGCATCACGACGGACTGGAAGTCGCGCTGGTTCAAGGA
>JBARBL010000039.1:0-9756 GCA_049793015.1 Acidimicrobiales bacterium
GTGACGTCGCTCGCGAACTCCCGTCCCACGATCGGCGAAGTTCTGTCCGTGGGACACTAGAACTAATGGCTCCGCTTGAAAACGTCCACGTGAATCGTCTCCCCTCGTGAGCGAGCGTCACCGCGAAGGACACAGCCACACCAGAGTGACCCACAGCGACGTCCGCTCGCTTCTGCTCGCCCTCGGCCTTCTTAGCGCCTTCCTGCTAGTGGAAGTGCTGATGGCCATCCTGTCGAATTCGCTTGCGCTATTTGCCGATGCGGGACACATGCTGACCGACGTCGCGGCCCTGGGTATGAGCGCGTGGGCCATTCGTCTGGCCCGGCGACCACCACAGGGACGCTGGACGTTCGGACTGAAGCGCGCGGAGATCCTTTCGGCGGCGGTGAACGGGGTGACCTTGCTCGCCATCGCCCTGCTGATTGCGGTCGAGGCGATCCAGAGGCTCGTCACCCCCCGCCACGTCGATGGTGGCGTCGTGCTCACCGTGGCCATCCTCGGGGCGGTCGTGAACGTGTTCGTGGGATGGATACTCTCGCGGGCCGACCGAACGAGCCTCAACATCCGCGGCGCCTACCTGCACATCATCACCGACCTCTTCGCCTTCATCTTGACCGCCGTCGCCGGTCTCGTCATCGTGTTGACCAAATGGGAGTGGGCGGACACCGTCGCCTCCATGTTCGTGGTGGCCCTGATGCTGGTCACCTCGTGGGGACTGCTCCGCGACGCCGGCAAGATCCTGCTCCAGGCCTCCCCCGACAACCTCGACCTCACTCACGTGCGTGGTCACCTGGCGGAAGTCGATCACGTGTTGGACGTCCACGACCTCCACGCTTGGACGGTCACCTCCGGTCAGACCACCCTGTCCGCCCACGTAGTGGTGGAGGAATACTGCTTCGACCGTGGCCACGCTCCCCAGATCCTCGACGCCCTGCAGCAATGCCTCATCGACCACTTCGACATCGAACACGCCACCTTCCAGCTCGAGCCCCCCACTCACGAAGCGCACGAAGAGGGGCTGCATCCGTGATCGCCGCGCGGCGGCCACCGGGACCGTTCCGCGAAGGATGCCGTCACGCGAGAACGGTCGAAGGTCCTAACGTTGGCGGGGCCTCATGGCCGTAACGATCTGCGGCGTCTGCGCGGTCACCTTCATGATCGTGATGTCTTCGCTCGACCGTCGAGGCCGGATCTTCCTCGCGCCCCTCGCCCCGGGCTGCCTGCTGTCGAGCCTCTACGGCTTCCTCGCCGGGCGACACCTTCGGCGTGGCCGAGATCATCTGATCGGGCGTGGCGACACGCCGCTACCGGCGCGACGCCTCACGCCTATGGTTCGCCGAGAACAACGTCGAGGCGCGAGATCGCGTCGGGCGTGCGGACGCCCCACCAGAACAGGTCCTGGCCGTCGATCAGCTTGGTAGGGGCGACTGCGTCGAGCTCGCCTACGTGGTCGGCCGTGAACGAATAGGGCTCGCTCGGCACCAGGATCACATCGGGGTGACGACCACGGGCGTCGTCGAGCTGCACGACCGGGTAGGGCCCCTCGCCGGCGAAGGCGTTCGTCACGCCTAGGTGCGAGAGCACCGACGAGCCGTACGTGGGCTCACCCAGCGCCATCCAAGGTCGCCGCCAGATCGGCGTGAAAGCGCTGAAACGATGAGGACGCGGCTCCGGCCAGGCGAGCCGCTGAAACGAGACCTTGACCCGGTCGGCCAACGCAGCCAAGGACGGGTTGACGTCGTCGAGGGCCACCACGTGCAGTACGTGGACCTCGAGGCCCTGCTCGAGCAACATCTCATAATCCTCGCGGCGGTTCTCCTCCTGGTCGACGACGACGAGGTCGGGCCTGAGCTCCACGATGCGCTCGATGTTCGGGTTCTTGGTGCCGCCCACGTGCGCCAAGTCGGGACGCTCGCAAAAGCGAGTGCACGCAATCGGCGTGCGGTCCCACGCGCTCAAGGTTTCGGTCACCGAGGGAACGAGGCTAACTATCCTCACGTCCGCCTTCCGAAGACTCCGATCTCGAAGAGTCGGGGCACCTTCGCCCTTTGGGTCCCTCGGCGCCATACCGCCGAACCGGGGCCGGAGCTAAGGAGCGACCACGGTTCGACAGGCGAAATCCGGCGTCAGGCGGCACGGCTCACGGGATCGCCGACGCGAACCGTCCCCGCGCCCACGACCCTCGCACGTTGACCAACCTGGCTGTCGTGCAAGGCGTGCGTGTGGCGCAAGATGTCCAATTGACGTTCCAAGTTGCCCGGTTGGGGCCTGGTGGTCATCACGCATCGCGTGCAACCCTTCTCAATCTCTATCTCGACCTCACCCACACTCAGCCGTTGGCCACGCTCCATCGAGCCGAGGGCGCCAGCGGCGGCGGAAATCACGATATTGGGTCGAAAGCGGCGGACGTCCCACTGCAGGTCGGGACGTTCGAGGGACAGCAGCTCGAGATCTGCGGTGGTCAGAAAGTGAAGGGGACTGTCATCGACGAAGGAACCGGCCATCCCTTCCCACTGTTCAAGCGGTGAGTCGTCTCTTTCAAAGTCCTCCGGACTCTCGAAGGTGGCGACGCCGTGGGACCGCGCGTCAACGAGCCTGACGGGACGACCAAGCCAACGAGTCATTGACTCGTCCAGCGCCTCGCTCGGATCGGCGTCGTGCCCTCCCGGAAGGCGGACTGAGAGCTCGCCGTTCACGAGGGAGGCCGACGCCTCGAGCAGTCGTCCTTCGCGTTTGGCCGAAAGAATGGTCCGCGACCCGAGGTCCAGGACGCCAAAACTTCGGTCGCCCGCAACGCCGCTCTCAACGAAGCGAAGCTCGTCACAGGTCTCGCCCTGCATGGATTTAACGGGATAACGCCAGAGCGACGCCACCCGCATCGACGATTTCTCGAGGTTGAGCGTCATCTGGCGAAGCCTAATCTGACCATCGCGAAAACGACGTGACGTGATGTCGGCAAGAAGAGCCGCGGCGGGAATCCCGAGGGACTCGCGCCACGGCTCTTGAGGTGCCGGCGACCATGACCACTATCACCGTGCGATCGAACCTCGCTTACTTCGAGGGTGGTTCAATCGTCTCGGCCAGGAGCAGGTACATCTGGCGACGGAGCTCGACAATGAGCTTTTCCGCACGGACCTTCTGCTCGGAGGTGCCGGCTTCGGCGACCTGTGTGACCGCCGTCATCACATGACGCATCGCCACGCGCAAGGCGATGTCGCCCTGATCCGCTCCGCGCACCAACGCCTCCCAGGGGGCCTGGGTGTGCGGGTGGCTGGCCAGGTGGGCCCGGCCCTCGTCGGTCAGTGTGAACTCACGACGGCCATCGCCGGTCTCTGATTTCACCAGTCCCTGGTCTTCCAGGAGCTGAAGCGCGGGGTACAGCGAGCCGGGGCTCGGGCGCCACAAACCTTGGGTCCGATCGGCCAGCTCCTGCATCATCTCGTAGCCGTGCATCGGCCGTTCGTTGAGCAGCGCGAGGATGGCCAGGCGAACGTCGCCTCGACGGCCCCGTCCGCCTCTCATCGCGCCGGCGCGTCCGTGCAGGCCCTCGCCGTGTCCGCCACTGTGGCGTCCGCCGCGACCGTCACGACGTCCTCGCCGTGTTGGAAACTGATCTCCTTCACCGTTCTCGGTGAACTTCTGTCGCCCACTTGGCGACTGATCGAAATCTCGATTTCTCATGTTCGTATCCTTTCGATAGTTACGTGACTATAACGATATATCGTTTTAACTCGCTTGTCAAGGGCCATCTCAGAGGGTGAGCGAAAGCTTCCGGGGACGATCGGACGTGAGCTACCGCCACGAGGGCAGCACTTTGGAAGCAATCCTCAGTGAAACCGCTGCGACGTCGGGCGACATGACGGGCCATGGGCTCTCGCGCAAGAAGGCGGGTCGGGCGAAGCGAGACGCGACTCGTCATCCTTCGTAGATCACGACTACCTGGTCGCCATTACTCCATGGCGAAGACGGGATCCGCGACGAAACTCATCGGGTCCGCTCCATCACCGGAAAGCACATGGTTGCGCTTAGGGCCGATGAAGATCGCCGCCGCGACGGCCGACAGGGCGACCAACCCGGCGCTGATCTCGAAGGCGGTCGTGTAGCCGTGCACGGCGGCCGTCTGCAGGACGGGCGCCGAGACGATACGAGTGGCGAGGTAACCGGCCGTCGCGGAGGCCGCGATCGTGTTGAGGAAGGCCGTGCCGAGCGCCCCGCCCACTTGCTGGGTGGTGTTCACGAGGGCGCTGGCGACGCCGGCGTCGGCGGGATCGACGCCGTAGAGCGACGTGCTGTTCATCGGCACGAAGACCAGACCCATGCCGATGCTGGCGAGGACCTCGGGCAAGAGCACGTGCGCCGCGTAGGTGCTGTGCACGCCGAGACGGCTGAACCAGAGCAGGCCGAGCGTGGCCATGGCGAGACCGGTGACCATGAGGTTCCTCGGTCCGGAACGAGGCAGGATCTTGCTGGCGGCGCTGGCCCCGACGATGATGCCGCCCGAGAAGGGCAGGAAGGCGAAGCCGGTCTTGAGCGCGCTGTAGTGAAGGGTGCCCTGCAGGAAGTACGTCAGGAAGAGGAACGTGCCGAGCATGGCGCATCCGACCAGCAACGAGGTGAGCAGCGATCCCCCGCGGCGGCGTTCCAGGATGACGCGCATCGGCAGCAACGGATGTGGGGAGCGCAGCTCGATCGCGACGAAGGCGCCAAGAAGCAGGACTGCTCCGGCGAAGAGCGTCACCGTCAACGAGGAAGCCCAGCCGTGCGACGCGACCATGGTGAAGCCGTAGACCAACAGGAAGAGACCGCCCGTCGAGGTGATGGCGCCGGGCAGGTCGTAGCCGTGGCGAGCCTCCGCCCGACTCTCCTTGATGACGCGCTGCGCGGCGAAGGCGGCGGCCAACGCGATGGGCACGTTAATGAGCAAAGTCCAGCGCCACGAGGCGAACTCAGTCAGGATCCCCCCGAGCACCAGGCCGATGGCGGCCCCGCCGCCGGCGACGGCGCCGTAGACACCGAAGGCCCGGGCCCGTTCGCGCGCTTCGGTGAACGTGACGGTCAACAGCGACAGGGCGGCGGGCGCCATCACGGCCGCGAAGGCACCCTGCAGGGCTCGCGCCCCGAAGAGCATGGCCTGGTTCTGCGCCAGCCCGCCGAGTGCTGACGCGACGCCGAACCCGATAAGGCCGATGATGAAGAGCCGCCGGCGACCGAGGTAGTCCGCGATGCGTCCCCCCAACAGGAGCAAGCTCCCGAAGGCCAGGGTGTAGGCGCTCATGACCCACTGGCGATTGGCGATCGAGATGTGCAGCGCGTGCTGCGCGGACGGCAGGGCCACGACAACGACGGAGGCGTCCAGGACGATCATGAGCTGGGCGATCGCGATGATCGCCAGCGTCCAGAAACGCTTCGGATCGAGATCGACGTCCGTGGACGGTGCCACCTCGTTGATGGAATTCATTGACATACAACTCCTCTCGGCTTTACGCCTCGTCGCCCTTAAAATCGATGTCCAGGTCGCCTTCCCCACCACTGCGGGAGCCGGTTCACTTGATTCGGAACTTTGGTTCCGGATAAAATCCACTATAGTAACGATGGTTCCGTTTGTCAACTATTCCGTCGGGAGGCGATTCTTATGTCCGCATCGAAACGCGCCCCCGACGTCACGTCAGGTGAGAACGGCGCGCACGCGGTGGCGCCCCCGGACGATGGCGACGTCAGCGTGCCCAAGCCCATGCGCGCCGACGCGGCCCGGAACCACGAAAAGATCCTCGTCGCCGCCGAGGAGACCTTCGCCCTGGAAGGCGTCACCGCCCCCATCGACCTGGTCGCCGAACGGGCGGGCGTGGGCATCGGTACGCTCTACCGGCACTTCCCCACCAAGGAGTCACTGTACGAGGCGATTGTCGTCACACGATTCTCGCAACTGCTCACCCTCGCCGACCAGTACATCCAGGAACCGGACGCCGGCGAAGCCCTCTATTCGTTCCTACACGTGTTCGCCGAGAAGGCCGCGGAGAAGAAGGACCTCTTCGAGGCGCTCAGCCAGGCCGGCATCGACTTCAAGGCCCAGTACTCGTCGTTGATCGAGGAGTGGATGGCCAAGGTCGACGAGCTGAGAAAGAGGGCGGTGGCCTCAGGAGCGGTGCGAGGTGACGTCGCCACCGCCGACATCCTCAACCTCGTCGTGGGCAGTTGTCACGCGGCGGGCCAGAACGGGATCGACGTGGCCGGCCTCGATCGCCTCATCAATATCGTCATCGCCGGCATACAGCCTCACGTCAGCGCGTAAGCACCGACCAGCGACCGGCGCCTTAGCTCGAAGTCAATTAGCCATCGTCTCGTGCGGGGTGGCGCTGGCACCCTGACCATCAATCGCCTTTCGAAGAAGGTGCGCCAATGTCGCTCGCTCCTGGGGATCAAGGGCCGCAAGAATCTCGTCCTCCAAGGTCTGCTGGGCGGCCTCTGCACGGTGCAGCGCCTGGCGACCTTCGTCGGTCATCGTCACGATGTGGCGTCGCCGATCGGTGGGGTCGCGTCGCCGCTCGACGTAGTCGGCCGATTCGAGATCGTTGAGCAATAGCACGCAGTAGTTCGCGTCGATGCACAGCCCGTCGGTGAGCGCCTGCTGCGTGGATTCATCGAAGTCGCGAAGGAAGGAGAGGGCCGCCAGCTCCTTCAACGTCTGGCCCAGCAACTCGGGCGTGCTGCGCCGGCTCACCAGACGCGACAGTTGGGTGAGCAACAGTATCGGTCCGGTCGAAGAATTTTCATCCATATTTTCTAATAGTAGCGATGCGTCGATATTCATGATATAGTGATTATATCGCTACATGGACGATACTGATTCATTGTTCAGTAGCCCCACCCTAATAGCAAAGGACTTCTTCCATGCAGACTTCTCCCCTACCCTCATTAGGAACTACCGACACCCGGCGTTGGATCGCGTTAATCGTGGTGTGCATGGCGATGTTGATGAGTGCCCTGGACTCGTCCATCGTCAACGTGGCCCTGCCCTCCATCCAGCGCCAACTCCACTTCTCCCAGGCCAGCCTGACGTGGGTGGTTGACGCCTACTTGATCGCCTTCGGGAGTTTCCTCCTCCTGGCCGGTCGCCTAGGCGACCTGCTCGGACGTAAGAAGGTCTTCTTGAGCGGTGTGGCCCTCTTCACGGCGTCGTCGTTGGTCTGCGCCCTCGCCCAGAACCAGGCGATGCTCATCACGGCCCGGTTCTTCCAAGGCATGGGCGGGGCCATCTCCACCTCAGTCATCGTCGCGATCATCGTCACCGAGTTCACGGGCGCTGCCGAACGGGCCAAGGCCATGAGCGCCTATCTGTTCGTCGCGGTCGGTGGTGGCTCCATTGGTCTGCTCGTCGGAGGCTTCCTCACCCAGGCCGTCAACTGGCACTGGATCTTCGTCATCAACGTGCCGATCGGGCTGCTCACGCTGGTCCTGGGATCGATCCTCATCAAGGAGAACCCCGGACTGGGCGTGCGTGACGGCCTGGACCTGACCGGTTCGCTCATGATGACCAGCTCGTTGATCATTGGCATCTTCGCGGTAGTGAAGGCGTCCTCCTACGGATGGCTGTCGGCGCACACGCTGGGCTTCGGTGCCGTCTCCCTCCTGCTCATGGGAACGTTCGTGGTCTTCGAATCAAGGATCGAGAGGCCCATCGTGCCGCTGCGCATCCTGAAACTGCGTAGTCTCACCGCGTCGAGTGTCGTGCGGGGACTGGCCTTCTCGTCGATGTTCGCGGTCTTCTTCTTCGGCGCCTTGTACCTAGAAAAGGTCCTCGGCTACGCCCCCCTGCGCACGGGCATCGCGTTCCTGCCCATGACCTTGGCCATGGCCGTCATGTCCCTGGGCGCGACGAGTCGCCTGCTTATCCGCTACGGCCCGATGAAGCTGCTGGTACCCGGGATGTCGGCCGTCATCGTTGGCCTGCTGCTACTCACGAGGACGACGGTGGACGCCAACTACGTCACCTCCATCCTCCCGGCCTTCCTGTTACTCGGCTTCGGCATGAGCGTCTCGGCCGTGCCGTTGCTCACCATCGCCATGGCCGACGTGCCCAAGGCCGACGCCGGCCTCGCGTCGGGCATCGTCAACGTCTCGATGTGGTTAGCGTCCTCGGTGGCCCTGGCGGTCTTCGGCACGCTGGCCACGAGTAGGACCACCACCCTCTTGAACCAGGGCAGTTCGAAGACGTCGGCGCTGGTCGGTGGCTACCACCTAACATTCTTCATCGGAGCCTTCTTCGCCGCCCTCGGGCTGGTGATCACGACGGTGGTGCTGCGAGCTCCGGCCAAAGAAGTGGTCGGGTCCCAGCACGCGACCTCGCGGGACTTCGATATGGATGAACTCGAGGCGATGGCGAGTTGACCGGCACTCGATCAACATTGGATCCACTGCGCTCACCCGTCGGCCAAGATACGTGACTTAGGACCCTAGACCCGCAATTTGGACCGTAGTTAGGTTCGATCATAGGGATCGGCACGCTCGAGTATGAGTCTCAGGTCCCGCGACGGGCATCTCGCTTTTCGATAAAAAATCCAGGAGGCACACCATGAAGGCACTCGTATACAAGGGCCCAGGACAAAAGAGTTGGGAAGAAGTACCCAATCCCGTCATCACCCAACCTACCGACGTCATCGTCAAGATGTCGGCCACCACGATTTGTGGGACTGACCTGCACATCCTCAAGGGCGACGTGCCCGAAGTCAAGGTCGGACGGATCCTCGGACACGAAGGTATCGGCGTCATCACCGAAGTCGGCTCCGGCGTCACGCAGCTTTCGGTGGGTGACCGCGTCATCCTCTCGTGCGTGAGCTCATGCGGCCGCTGCTCGAACTGTCGCCAGGGGCTCTACAGCCACTGCCTCGACGCGGAAGGTGTCGCCGGCATCGGCTGGATCTTCGGCTACATGATCGACGGCACCCAGGCCGAGTACGTGCGCGTTCCCTTCGCCGAGAACTCGGTGTACAAGGTTCCTGAAGGCATGACCGACGCCGAGGGCATCCTGCTGTCGGACATCCTGCCCACCGGTTTCGAAATCGGCGTGCAGTACGGCCAGGTGAAGCCCGGCGACGTGGTCGCCGTGGTCGGAGCAGGCCCCGTGGGGCTCTCCTCCGTCATGACCTCACGCCTCTACGGGCCGTCCAAGATCATCGCGATCGACCTCGACAGCGCCCGTCTCAAGAGGGCGTCGGAGTTCGGCGCGACCAACGTGGTCAACTCGGGCGACAAGGACTGGAAAGAGCAAGTGCTCGCTCTCACCGACGGAGCCGGCGTTGACGTGGCCATCGAGGCCGTGGGCGTGCCCGCGACCTTCACCATGGCGACCGAGATCGTGCGCCCTGGAGGCCACGTCGCCAACATCGGCGTGCACGGCAAGTCCGTCGACCTCAAGCTCAACGAGCTCTGGATCAAGAACATCGACATCTCCATGGGACTGGTGAACACCAACACCTTGGGAATGCTGCTCAAGTTGGTGGCCGAGCGCAAGCTCCCGGCCGACAAGTTCGTCACCCACGAGTTCTCGTTCGACCAGGTGATCGAGGCGTACGACACCTTTGGCAACGCGTCGAAGTACGACGCCCTGAAGGTTCTGATTCACTAACACCGCACCACCCCCCAACACACCGCCATGCGCTCCCCGCATGGCGGTGTGTTGCGTTAGGCCAGCCGGGCGTCACGCGAGGCCCCTGGCCGAGAGAAGGAGAAGGGCCGCCGCCATCGAGAACGGGGCCGCGA
>JBARBL010000040.1:0-24910 GCA_049793015.1 Acidimicrobiales bacterium
GGTGTGATAGTGGGACAGCATGAAAAAAATCTAGTGCAAGGTGGTTCGACGTCCTAGGGGGTTACGTGGCGACCGCATGCCTGGTGCGCGCCCCAACCGGCCTTACACTACGAAGAACACGGTGCGAACGGGGGAACGATGATCCGAGCGTCGCGGGTCGGGGCCGCGCTGTTGTGCAGCGCGTGCTTGTTCGCCGCGTGCGGAACCTCGTCGCCTCCGTCCACCACCACGACGTCCACCACCACCTCGACTACGACCACGACGGCCGTCGCCGTCGCGCGTGATCTGGTCGTCACGCCAGCGGTCCGCGCGGGGTTGATCACCGCGGACGCGGCCTACCATTCACTCCCGGTGTCCGACTACACCGGGCTCGATCCCGGCATGACCTACTACGCGTTCGATCCGGCGGACGACACCTACTACGCGGCGGCTGGTCTCATCGCCAGCCCCAACTCGCAACGTGCGCAAATCGGGGACCAGGATGACGGTGGCTACAACCTCTTCACGAGATCGTCACCCGCCACCACGTGGACCGTGTACAACGACGGGCTCGGCGCCGCGCAGGATTCCACCTGCCCGATCTCGATACCGGCGTCAGTCCTCGCGGCGTGGAACTGGAAGCCCAAGAGCTGCTTCCCACCCTTGTCACCTTGACCCCTAGGCCGACGCCGCGATTGCCTTCCCGCGAGTAGGAGGCGTCAACAAGCCCGATAAAATTTGCTGGTGGATTTGCAAAAGGTGATTCTTTACTACGGTTTCACACCTCTTCGCGATCCCGACGCGATCCACCTCTGGCAACGCGACTTGTGCGAGAGCCTCGGCCTCAAGGGTCGAATACTCATCTCGCCGCACGGCATCAACGGGACCTTGGGTGGTGACATGGAGAAGCTCAAGCGCTACATCCGCCACACCAAGCAGTACCCGGGCTTCCGACGCATCGACTTTAAGTGGTCCGACGGTACCGGCGAGGAATTCCCCCGCCTGAGGATCAGGGTTCGCGACGAGATCGTCTCCTTCGGAGCACCGGGCGAACTGATCGTGGACCAGCGAGGCGTGGTGGGCGGAGGCATCCATCTCGCGCCGTCGGAGGTCAATCAATTGGTCGACGAGCGAGGCGGCGACGTCGTCTTCTTCGACGCAAGGAATGCCTTCGAGGCCAAGATCGGCCGGTTCAAGAACGCCGTCGTGCCGAACGTTCGAACCACCCGTGACTTCGTCACCGAGCTCGACAGCGGCGCGTACGACCACCTGAAGGACAAGGCGGTCGTGACCTACTGCACCGGCGGCATCCGGTGCGAGGTGTTGTCGTCGGTAATGAGGAACCGGGGCTTCCGTGAGGTCTACCAACTCGAGGGCGGCATCGTGCGCTACGGCGAAGAGTTCGCGGACGAGGGGTTGTGGGAAGGCTCGCTCTACCTTTTCGACGCCCGGATGAACCACGAGTTCAGCAACCAGGCCAAGGTGCTCGGCATCTGCGAGCGATGCTCCGCGCCGACCAGCCGCTTCTACAACTGCGCCAACCTGGCGTGTCGAAAGCTCATCCTGTTGTGCGGCGGGTGCGCCAACGACAATGTGGCCAAGAACTGCCTCGCCAGTCACGCGCTCGAGGTGAGTTAGGAGCTCGGCGCGGGAACAACCGACCAATCGAGAACCACGCGAACGTTCACGTGCTCGGATGATTCGATTCGGCTACGTAGTGTCGTTCATCCGCCTGGTCGAGCCACACCCTCATCACGCGCCCGGTGGAGGGGTCATTGAAGACCTCATCAGTGGCTCGCCAGCCGGGCTGCGGCTTGAGGGCCTCGCCGTGGCGTCGCACGAAAAAGCTGGCGATGAGACACCCGATGATGATCACAACGACCAAACCGACCACGATCCCCATTGGTCAACTACGCGTGATCGTTGAAGGTGACGGCGGTGCCGTAGGCCACGATCTCGGTGAGGCCCTGGCCCATCTCGGATGAATCGAACCTCATCGACACGATGCCCTGCGCCCCGAGCAGCTGCGCGTTCTCGATCATGCGGTCCATAGCGTGTCGGCGGCTGTCCTCCACCAGTCGCGTGTACTGCTTGACCTCGCCTCCGGCCATGGCCTTGAAGCCGGCGGAGATACCTTTGGCCAGACCCATCGATCGCACGACCACGCCGAAGACCATCCCGAGACTGCGTTGGAGATGCGCGTCGGGGAACTCCAGCGCCGTGGTGATGGGGAATTGCGCGCCGCCGGGCTCGCCGTAGTGGGGCTGATCATCGGGCATTCGTCGCTCCTCAATCCCTTTCGCCCCGAACGGGCGCCTTCGAAAGGGACGATACTAGACGCCGGTTGACGGATCTGGTGCCCGGTCAGTCGACGATCGAGGCGTAGGCGCCCGTCAGGAAGTCCCTCGCGATGGCGGGTGGTCGCGGCGACGTCCACGAGGCGTTGGTCAACAGGATGGTGATCATCGCCTCAGACGGATCGTTGTTCCAAATCGATCCCATCCCCCCGTTCCATCCGTACTGTCCCACGGGCGCGCTCGGTGACTCGCGCCGTGTCACCACGCCGACACCGAATCCCCAGCCACGGGCGTCGAAGTCGCCGGGAAAGAATCCCGACACGGCTTTCTGCGCGGATGTCAGCTGGTCGGTGGTCATCGTGTCGATCGACGGCCGCGAGAGCAACGGCGCCCCGCCCCTCAGCAACATCTCGGCGAAGGCGAGATAGTCGCCGGCCGTGGACACGAGCCCGGCCCCGCCCGAGGGGAAATCCGGCATGGCGCTCCACTGCCCCGAAGGTTCGTCGTACACCGTCAGTTCGCCGGTCTCGATATCGGTGCTGTAGCTGGAGACCAGCCGTGACACGCGGTCGGCCGGTGCGAAGAACCCCGTGTCCTTCATGCCGAGCGGCTCAAACACCCGTTCACGAAGGACGCGGGCGAACGGCATCCCCGCGGCTCGAGCGATCAGCACCCCCAGGACGTCGGCCCCGGTGTGGTAGAGCCAACGCTCACCGGGCTGGCACATGAGTGGGAGCGTGGAGAGCCGGCGCATCCATTCGTCGGGCTCCGGCACCGATGACGGCGACGGTGGGCCGACACTCAATCCCAAGGGCGCCGCGACGTCGTTCACCGGGCAAGGGCCGAAGTAGGCGCCGAAACCCAGACGAAAGGTGAGCAGGTCGCGCACGGTGATGGATCGAACCGCCGCCACGGTGTCGTCTACCGGACCGTCGATCCGTCGCACGACACGACGATCCGCCAATTCCGGCAGCAACTCGTCCACCGCGTCGTCCAGCCGCAGCAGGCACTCCTCGAGCAGCATCAAGGTCACAACGGCGGTCACTGGCTTGGTCATCGAGGAGATTCGAAAGATCGAATCGTCCGCTAGTCCCTGGCCGCCCTCGAACGCCGAGTCGCCGATGACGTCGATATTGACGTCGCCTCGCCGCGCCACGACCGACACCAGACCAGGTGCGACGCCGCGGGCGACGTGACCTTCGAGCACGTCGTGGAGCCGCCCGAGCCGATTGGCCGAAAGTGGGGAGGTGGCGCTCACAGCCCACGATGCTAGACGGTGACGATTCCCGAATATAAGGTGACCAACTCGGGCCACGGCCGAGTCATGAGTCGGCCGGACTCAACCGCGCGCGAGGTCGCCCTTGCGGCGTAGATGAGGTCGACCTTCACCGGCCAGCGCCTTCACGTTCGTCGCGCCCATCGCTTGACCGCAACCGCTGCAGACGAAGGTGCCGGTCGACTCGTGACCGCAGGTTCGATGCACCAGGCGCACCGGGGGTCCGTTCGGCGCCGCGTATTGGTCGCCCCACTGGCGCATCGCGTTCATCACCGGCCAAAGGTCCCGCCCCTTGGTCGTCAGGCGATAGTCGTAGCGAAGCGGGTGCTCGCTGTAGGCCTCCTTCTCGAAGACCCCGGCCGCCACCAATCGCTCCAAGCGCAGCTGCAGCACGTTGCGGGCGATGCCAAGACGCTCCTGGAAGACGTCGAATCGCGTCACGCCGAGGAAGGCGTCACGAACGATCAGCATCGTCCACCACTCACCCACCACCTCGAGGCACTGGGCCACCGAGCAGTCCATCTGGGAAAAGCTCTTTCGTTCCACGTTTCCACTCTAGTCAGTTGCGTTACACAATGCACTCTGCTACGGTACGTTTCATGACAGAACTTACTAGGGTGAGTCCGGCCACATCCAAGGCGGCTCGCCTGAGGACCCTGGTGTTCATCGTGACTTCCCTAGGCGCTTTCATGGGTTCCCTCGACCTGTCAATCGTAAACGTCGCCTTCCCCGCCCTCGAACGGAGCTTCTCGGGCGACACCACTGCGGCCCTGGCCTGGGTCATCACGGCCTATTCCATTACTTACGGCTCGCTCCTGGTTATCGCCGGTCGCACCGCCGACCGCATCGGGAGCCGGCGGGTCTTCAACCTCGGACTGGGCGTCTTCTGCCTCGGCTCGGCCCTGTGCGCGATGGCGCCGTCGGTGCCTTTCCTCATCGCCGGGCGCGTGGTGCAGGGCTCGGGGGCGGCCGCGATGCTGCCCGCGTCGCTCAGCCTCCTACTGGCCGCCTTCCCGCACGAGCGTCGAACCCAGATCGTGTCGCTCTGGGGCGGCATCGGCGCGCTCGCCGTCGCCACCGGTCCCACCTTGGGCGCGACGTTGGTGACGGTGGGTGGCTGGCGTTGGGTCTTCCTCGTCAACCTCCCCGTGGGGGCCTTCGCCTATCTCATGGGACGCCGAGTCCTGGCGGAGAATGTGGTCAACGCACACCACCCCGCCCCGGACTACCTCGGCGCCGGGCTCGTCTCGGTGGCGCTCGCGAGCCTGGTCCTCGCCATCACGCAGGGCCCGAGCTGGGGCTGGTCGAGCTCTCGCGTCATTCTCACGCTGGCGGGCTCGGCGGTGCTGGGACTCGCATTCCTGTATCGTTGCCGCCACCACGCCGAGCCGGTGCTCGACCTCACGCTCTTTCGCGCGAGAACCTTCACCGTCACCAACATCGCGACATTGCTCTACGCCATGGGCTTCTTCGCCATGCTGCTCGGCAACATCCTCTTTCTGACGAGCGTGTGGCACTACCGGATCATCTGGGCCGGCCTCGCCGTGACGCCCGGGCCCCTGGTGGTCGCCTCGGTGGCCGGCCCCGCTGGCCGTCTCGCCGCGAGGATCGGATTTCGCCCCGTGCTGCTCGCGGGTTTTTCATTCTTCACCGTCGGACTGCTCCTCTTCGCACTGCGCGTAGGACTGCGCCCCGAGTACCTCACGTGCTGGCTTCCCGCGACCCTGGTCCTCGGTCTCGGCATCGGACTGACCTTCCCCGTCCTCGGCGCTACGGCGGTCTCCAGCCTCCAGCCGGAACGCTACGCCGTCGGCAGCGCCGTCAACCAGACGGCGCGCCAGATCGGTGGCGCCATCGGCATCGCCATCCTGGTCGTGGTCGTAGGCACGCCCCACACCGTAATTGACGCCCTGGCCCATTTCCGTCACCTCTGGTTCTTCGGCGCGTCGATGGCCGCGTTGTCGGGCCTGACGTGTTGCTTCCTGGCCGGTGGTTGTCAGCGCGTCATTTCGACCGTGCGCGACGGCGGCGCGGGCAACGCGACGGGCCAATAAGAATGGCTCCCGTGGAACCCACCTCCGAACTATCCGACATCGTGCGCCAGAAGACGGTCTCGTGGCAGGACCCGATGGCGACCGCGACCATCGGACGAACGATGAGCGGGCGTCACTTCCTGGAGGCCATTCGAAACGGCGACCTCCCCGCGCCACCGATCGCGATACTGATGGGCTTCAGCATCGAAGAGGTCGGAGAAGGATGGGTCACCTTCGCCTGCACTCCCGACGAGTCGCTCTACAACCCGATCGGCGTGGTCCACGGCGGCCTCGTGAGCACGTTGGCCGATACCGTGATCGGGTGCGCCGTGCATTCTCTCCTCGATCCGGGCGTCGCGTACACATCGATCGACCTGACAGTCAGTTACCTGCGTCCGGTCGTGGCCGACGGCACCAAGTTGCTCGCCACCGGCACGGTGACCAAGCCGGGTCGCCGCGTGGCCTTCGCGAGCGCGGAGATCGTGGACACCAATGGCAAGGTGGTCGCCACCGGTTCGGGCAGCGTGCTGATCATGGACACGCGTTCGTAAAGGCGCCCACCTAAAAGAGACGGCGGCGAACCCACCACCAACTAAGGCCAGCCAACAGCAGCGCGGACACTATGTTTATCTCCATCTCGTGCCATTGGAAGGTCCAGTGGCGCCTCGACGGTTGGCCCGTAAGCGGGCCGCGCAAATGAGGGCGAGCGACGCATTTGTTGGTGGCGTGCACCATGGTGTTGCTCAACTGGCTGCCCCGATTCGAACCGGCCGATCTTCGTCAACTCACTCTCAAGAGGATTCTGAAAACGTCCTTCGGCTGGCCGGCGTCCGCTGCGCCTGCAATGATGCGAATGACGAAAGAAGGTCCACATGAAGGTCGGTATCGGCGCGGGTTACTGGTCCGCGGGACCTCCGGTTGGAGTCGAGCAACAGCTAGTCGAGGCCGAGACGCTTGGCCTCGACAGCTTCTGGACCTCCGAGGCCTACGGATCTGACGCGCTGACGCCCCTGGCGTGGTGGGGATCGCAGACCACCTCCATCAAGCTCGGCACCGCGATCTGTCAGATGTCGGCGCGCACGCCGACGGCGCTCGCCATGGCCGCCATGACGCTCGACCACCTTTCGGGCGGCCGCGTGCTCCTCGGCATCGGCGCCTCGGGACCCCAGGTCGTCGAGGGCTGGTACGGCCAGGCCTACCCCCGACCCCTCGAGCGCACCAGAGAATACGTCGACATCATGAGAAAAGTGATCGCGCGAGACGCGCCCGTCACCTACGACGGACAGCACTACCAACTCCCTCTGGTCGGTGGCTCGGGGTTGGGCAAAGCCCTCAAGTCCACCATCCACCCGATCCGAACGAATCTCCCCATTCTCCTCGCGGCCGAGGGGCCTAAAAACGTGGCGCTGGCGGCCGAGATCGCCGACGGGTGGCTGCCGTTCTGGTTCTCGCCGAAATCAGACCGCTTCTACCGCGACGCGCTGGCCGAAGGATTCGCCCGCGACGGCGCGCACGCCACGGCCGCGAGCTTCGAGGTGGCCTGCACCGTGTACGTCATCGAGCACGACGACGTCGAAACCGCCGCTTCCTTCCTCAAGCCGGTGCTTGCGCTGTACGTCGGCGGCATGGGCGCCAAGGGCGCGAACTTCCACCACGACGTCTTTGTGCGCATGGGATGGGGCGACGAGTGCGAGGCCATCCAGGACGCCTATCTCGCGGGCGACCGCGACGCGGCGATCGCGATGGTTCCCACCGAGATGGTGGAGGACGTGGCCCTCGTCGGCCCGGTCGACAAGATCGTCGAGGAGATCGAACGCGACTGGCGTTCGACGTGCCTCACGACCATGATCCTGGGCGGATGGCCCGGTGAAGGCACGAGGCAGAGGATCATCGACGCCGTCCGGGGATAGCGACCGGACCACCGCCACTTACTAGCCTCGGTACAATCCTTGACCATCGTGAGGTGCGATGACCGACAGAGTGCTCGTGACCGGCGCCACCGGCTTCATCGCCCAGCACTGCATCCTGCAGCTCCTCGCAGCGGGCTACCAGGTACGAGGTACGGCGCGAAACGTTGAGCGTGGCGCCGCGGTGGCGGCCATCCTCAACCCCCATCTTCCGCCTGCCGCGCGAGCGCGCCAGGCGGACGACTTCGAGGTCGTGATGGCCGAGCTTCTCTCTGACGAAGGCTGGGACGACGCCATGAAGGAGTGTCGCTTCGTGCTCCACGTCGCGAGCCCGCTGCCGTGGACGATTCCCAGGGACGAGAATGAGCTCATCACCCCCGCCCGCGAGGGGGCGCTACGGGTGCTGCGCTTCGCGAAGCAGGCCGGCGTCGAACGGGTGGTGCTGACGTCGTCCATCTCCGCGGTGGCCTACGGCCAAAATCGCGATCACGTCTTTGACGAATCGGACTGGTCGAACGTGGAGGATTCGCGCCTCAGCGCCTACGACAAGTCCAAGACCGTGGCCGAACGGGCCGCCTGGGCGTACATGGACTCAGCCGCGAGCGACTCGACCATGGACCTGGTGGTCATCAACCCCGGCCTGGTGCTCGGGCCCTTGCTATCCAATGAATGGAGCCTGTCGGCCGAGCTGATCATCAAGATGATGAACCGGGCCGTGCCGGCGATTCCGGACCTTCGAATGGTGATGGTCGACGTGCGTGATGTCGCGGCCGCGCATCTCAAGGCCATGACGAACACGCAGGCATCAGGACAGCGCTTTCTCTGTTGCACCGAGAGCCACCCCATACGCGACGTCGCCGTGATCCTCTCCGAGCATCTGCGAGGCCAAGGCTTCCGGATCCCTACCGCCAGGCTGCCGAGCTTCCTGATGCCAATATTCGCGTTATGGGACAAGCAGGTTCGCATGGTCCTGTCCGAGATCGGCCAACCGCTCGAGGTCGACAACTCAAAAATGCGACACGTACTGCAGATCGCTCCTCGCGACCTTCGAGAGATGACGGTGTCGATGGCCGACTCGCTTCTGCGTTACGGCGTGGTGAGTCCCAGGAAATGACGACGCTCTAGTGGCCTCGCGGTTCAGCCCTCGTTGACGCTGACCGAGGAGAACGTCGGCGTGTTGGTATCGACCAGCGGCGGCTCGATGACGGGTGTCTCGACTTCCTTGGCCCGGGCCGCGCGAACGGTCATGACGATGACGAAGGCCGTGACGACGAGAGCCGCGACTCCGAGAGCGGGGATCGGCAGGCCCACGTACTTGAGCCCGCTCAAGAGGACGACCCCCGCGATGAAGGGCCGCATCGCGGAGAACGTGCCCCTGGACGAGATGAGCGAGCCGATGACGACCGCGGGGACGCTGCCGATGATGATCGAAGTGGTGAGCGCGAACTCGACGTGGCCGAAGAGCAGCGCGCCGGCGGTGGCCGCCATGGTCAGAGGGATGGACTGCGCCAAGTCCGTGCCGACCAATTGGCGGTTCTTCAGATTCGGGTAGATCGTGACCAGCATCACGAGAATGATCGAACCGGCTCCCACCGACGTGAGTCCGACCATGAAGCCTCCGACGGCGCCGACCGCGATCGTCGGCCACGGCCGAATGGTGAGGGGCTTGTTCGCTCGCGCGCTGCGTACCGGCATGAACGAACGCGCGATCATCGCGGCGGCGCCCAGGATCAGCGCGACGCCCAGGAGTATCTCGAGATTTCGTTCCGCCGTCGCGCTGTTTCCCATGAGATGCATCACGTAGGTGCCGAGGAACGCCGCGGGCACGGAGCCGACGCAGAGCAACTTCACGATCTTGGAATGGACGGTCTTTCGTTTCCAGTGGATGGCCACGCCGAAGGGCTTCATGAAGAGAGCCGCCACCAGGTCGGAGGAGATTGCCGCCGAGGGTGCGATGCCGAAGACCAGGACCAGCATCGGCGTCATGAGGGCACCGCCGCCGAGTCCGGTCATTCCGACCAGGAAACCGATGACGGCGCTCCCTAAAACAAGGTAGATGTCGATGTGCATGGAGCGTCCTTCTGGCTACTACAAGATTTTCTATTGAAATAGTAGTATACAGGTTCGGAGGTGCGGGTTCGCCCCACTAAAGCGGGAAATGACCGAAAAAATTGGAGAATTACCCTCGTTTATCGGGCGAGAGGGTTCGGTGGCCACCTCCAAGATGTCGCGATGAGCCGGCGTGACGAGCGCCCATGGAGCGCACCGAGAAGCGAGAGAACAGGCCGGCGACCGAGCATACCGAACCGACCGAGCCGACCGACGCCACGCTGGCGAACGAACCCAGCGAGCCGATCGACCAGGAACTCCCGATCGAGCCAATGCTGAAGGAACTGCCAATCGATCCGATCGAGCAGAACGACCCGATCGAGCCGATCGACCGCGCGCTCCCGATCGAGCCGCGTGATCGCCACGATCCGTGGCTCGTAGAAGTCGAGTCCCCGTCGTCGGCTGGATCGCGCTCGGGCCTATCACGACGCGGGTCGACGGCACCCGGCCCTCGTCGAATTTTCCCCCGCGCCGTCCTGGCGCCAAGGGCGCCCACCACGAGCACCGCACCGGCGGCCAGCAGAAACGCCAACTTCCTCGTCACGTGTTTCAGCCTAGGTTCCCCTCTGAGGTCGCCACCGCGCGAGGGACGTGCGCCACCTACTGAGGGCTTCGTACCGCCGCCAATGCCTCAACCCCGACCCCGATGCTGATGACGGGATGTTGGGCCGGATTGAGCCAACGCATGACGACGTTCAACTCGTTGGCCGCTATCGCCACGCATCCCTGTGTCGGCGCGCCCTCACTCACGTGCAGGAAGAATCCCGATCCGGCCCCTTGCACCACGGGCTTGGTGTTGTAGTTGATGACCACCGCGTGCGCGTACGCGGCACCCGAGTAAAGAAGGTTCTCGGAGTTGCCCCCGGGCGAGTACCGGCTCTTCACGTGACGGTTGTACTGCGCGGAGAGAGGGTTCTCGTCCCACCAATCATCCGGACCGGCCCTGAAATAGGGCAGTTTCGTGCCGTTGTTCGCCTCGTTGCCGAAGGCTTGGGTCAGCGTGAACACGCCACTCGGCGTCCGCTGCTCCCCTTCTCTCGTAGGCCCCACGCCGTGCACGCCGACGAAGGCGACGAAGGGCCCGGACACCCGCACGTAGCGGCCGTCGGCGCCAAGCCGCCACGTTCGAAGTACGGCCACTTTGGACGTCGACGCCGCCGCCTCCACCGTCACGACCTGGCCCGGCAACATGGTCGTCGACGCCCCCGACAAGCTGGCGCAAGAAACGGAAACTGCCATCGTGGCGATCGTCACGGCCATCCGTCCGACATCGAAAAAGCGGATCTTCGACCTGGCCAAGGTCACCGCCGCTCTCATGATCACAACATCTTAAGTCCGCGAACGCTCCCCCGCGTTCCGGCGAAGGCCTCGAGCAGATCTTCCGCGTCGACGTCATCGGATTGCTCTTGGATGAAATGCGCGGTTGGAGAGGCCTCAAAGAATAGGTTGAGTCAGTGGAGCCAACGCACGTCACCGGTAAGCCGCGTCGATGGCTCCGCCTCGACGGCGCCGTCGTGTTCGTCGCCTCGATTCTCCTCTTTCGGCTCACCCATCAGCATTGGTGGATCTACCCACTGCTGCTGTTCGTGCCGGACATCTTCATGCTCGGCTACCTGCGCGGCACCGCCATCGGCGCATTCCTCTACAACGCCGGGCACACCTACCTGCTCCCCTCGCTAACGATCCTCTACGGGTGGCACGACGACCACGTCCTCGTGCTGGCCATCGGCATCATCTGGTTGGGCCACGTCGGCTTCGACCGCTTCGCGGGCTACGGACTCAAGTACGACGCGGGCTTCAAGTTCACCCACCTGGGCACCCTCTTTAGGTTGCGCGACGCCCGCAAGAAATAGTCTCGTCCTCGCACCCGGCACTACGAAGCCGACGATGGTTCCCGCAAGAACTCACTGCCCGTGCGAATCGTCGAAGAGCTCACAGACGATGTCGAGGTGGCCAAGGTGGCGCGCGTACTCGCCCAGCAGATGAAGGAGGATCCGTTCCAGGGTCGGGGGTCACCCCCGTCCCATCGCGGACCCGGCTGGCCTATCTCACAGAGTTCGTGCTGCTCAATGATGTGGCGACTGCGCTGTGCGCGTTCGTCGAAGGCCGCCACCAACGCGGCGAGGGGCTCCGACTCGTCCACGAACCAATGATCGTCACGACGATCGCCCCAGGGATCGCCGACGTCGCGTCCCTCGAATCCCCACTCCAGCCAGCGCAACTCCACATAAGTGAGATGCCTCAGCAACTCCACGGGGGTCCATCCGGAGGCGAGTCGACTTGTGCGCTGCTGTGACTCAGGCAGCTGGGACACTTTGTGCACGATTCGTGAGCGAAAGTAGTCGAGGTAGCCTACGAACGCCTGGCAGCGGGTTTCGAAGAAGTCCGACGGGCTCGGGGGCGGATTACTCATGCACAACGCCGGCGGTTATGTGTCCTCGGCCAGCCATCGGCGCATCGGACGAGTTCACCAGCATGGCTTGCGACGTTTCTCTACGATTGCCACGGTCCGACGCCGCCCAGGCGTTCGGGCGTGATGTAAATGACGTGACCCGCGGGCGGGTTCGCCATCGGCGGAAACGTGACCCCGGGACCGAGGTACACCTTCGCCAGGCGCTGGAGCAGGTCCGCGGCGCCGCCCTCGACCAACCGCGCCGTCCCGTACACGATCAGGTAGTTCCCCATGCCTACGGGATTGGCACCTTCGGTCTCGATGGTCAACGCGACGCGGGGATCCCTCGCGATGTTCTCGACCTTGCGCCCGCGCATCAGATGGCCGATCACGATGTCGTTGGCGTCCACGCCAATCCATACGACACTTACCTGGGGACTGCCATCGGCGTTGATGGTGGTGAGATGCGCCAAACGGCCAGAGCACAGTGCCCGGCGAACCTCGTCGTTGAGCGTCAGCATGTCAGGAAGTATAAGCAGGGGGTTGGCGTACGCGAGAGTCGCTCACTTCCCCTCACTCCAGTCTCGTCCCATGAAATGGTCATCCTCGCCGCCGAGGATTCGCATCATCCGCGTCAGGTTTCGCCGCTTCGCCTCCCCTGACTTGAGATTCGAAAAGTACCGCACGATCTCCTTTTGGCGACTCGGCGTCAGTTCACGCCAACTGGCGTCCGCACGCGGATGGCCGTCGAGGGCCGCCCGAAACCACTCGGGCTCGGGGCCTAGAGGACCGTTACGGTACTCGTCGTCGAACCTCACTACGACGGTCACCATGTCGTCCACCTTGGTTCCGGACGACTTCCTCATCTCGCCGTGGAGATAGAGACGAAAATCACCGCCTCCCGCAGGCATCATGTTGGTTCGCCACGAGACCAACGACGGACCCTCAATCTCAACGATCACGGGCATCGGCCTTCGCCACTGTGGTTGAAGTTTGGCCGCTTGAGAGCCTCGCACCAGCACGTAGGGATTAACCCCGACAATCTCGACGCGAGCGGTGAGGCGCAAAGTCGAAGGCGCCGCGTCACGCGGTGACATCAACCGCCCCTAGTCGCTCGGCGCATCGACAACGATCGACTTAGAGTCCGACCACCATCGAGTGGCGAAGCGCTCTCGGAACTCATGGGCCGACATCTCGAAGACCTCTTCGGGGCCGGCCTCGTGGTCGAGCTGCACGCCGGTGTGCTCGAAGCCAAATCGTGCAATGAGCTTCGTGGAGGCCACGTTCGCGGCGCTGACGGTGTAGCGCAGCACGCGAACGTCAGCCTGCTCGCTCACCCAACTCCACATCCCGACGAGGGCTTCGCGGGCGAACCCGCGCCCTTGGAATTCGGGGTGCACGCCCAGACCAATCTCGACCATCCCGCGCGCGTCAGGCGCGCCGTGAAAGCTGGTACTGCCCACGATCACGCCACTGTGCTTGTCCACCATCCATCGCAAGAACCACTTGTTGAGGGTGACGTCGCCCATCACCTGGGATGCGCGCCAACGGACCAAGCCCGGTTCGTCCACCAAGACGCGGTGAGGATTGACATACGGGCAGCCTTCGTAGACCGCACTACTCTCCGGCTCCTCAAAGAGTGCGATGAGCCGCGGTGCCGAGACGTGATGCAACACGAGACGCGGCGTGAGGATCGGCGGCTGGGTGTCGGGCTCGGTGGGCACGCCACCAAAGTAACCGGCGACCGTCCTTCGTTCAACGAAGGAATACCCGGACACCGGCCACTACATTGACTACGTGGCAACAAGCGAGTCCTGCGAGGAATGCGGCTTCGAGTGGGGCGCCGTGTCGCCAAGTGAGATCACCGAGCGACTTAACGCCGCGACGGACTCCCTCGTGCGGGTCATGGAGACCGCCGGCGCGCCCGGCCTCGTTCGTCCTTCGCCCGAGCGCTGGTCGGTGCTCGAATACGCGGCGCACTTGCGCGACGTACTGCTCTCGATTCGAGAACGGATCATCACGGCGGCGATCATCGACGAACCCACCGGCACGCCGATCTACCGCGACGATCGCGTCGCGCTCGGCCTGTACGAAGGCGACTACCCCGGCGTCGTAGCGAATGAGCTGTCGATGTCGTCGCAGCTCTTCGTCAGGACCTTCCAATCCCTGACGCCCCGCTTCGAACGACGCGAGTTCTTCTACAGTCCGACCCACCCGGATAAGGTGACCATCCTTTGGGCGGGCGCGCAGGCGCTGCATGAATGCGAGCACCATCTCAACGACGTAACGGAAAACATGGCGTTGCTGCCCCCGTCAAGCGACTGAGGCGGACGCTCAGCGCTTAGAACTCGAGCAGCGCCCTCACGTGGACGTCGGTCGAGTCGATGTACGCCCACGGCACGTCCTGACCTTCGACAAACATCCCAAACTCGGTGCAACAGAGTCCCACGACCTGACCGCCGCGCTCGCGACAGTTCTGCGCGATCTCAAGGAAACGACTTCTCGCGCGATCACTCACGACGCCCCGGGTCAGTTCGCCGTAGATCATGTCATGTAGTTCTTGCGCCTCGTCCATCGCCGGCTTGACGACCACGACGCCTCGGCGCTCGAGATAGTCCGAGTAAAAATCGCTCTCCGCCAGATACTTTGTCCCCAGGAGCGAAAGGGAGTTTGCATTCATCGCCTCGAGACGCGCGACGATGGCCTCACGAATGTCGAGGACCGGGATCGACACCGCGCCCGACACGTCGTCAAAATTCATGTGCATCGTGTTCGCAGCGATGCCCAGCACGGTCGCGCCCCCGGCTTCAAGCCGACGGGCCGAGTCGGCCAAGAGCTGACCGGTGCCCTCCCAGTCACCGGCGTTTTGGAGGTCCACGATCTCCCTGAAGTCGAGGGAATCGATGAGAAGGCGAGGCTGCTCCCAAGGATCAGAAACCTGGGACGTCACTTCGTTGAGCATCGCGTAGTAGGTCTTCGTGGACTCCCACGAAAGTCCGCCAATGAGGCCGATCCTCTTCATGGCGCCAAAACTAACAGTCGGCCCATTCGAGCTCGGCGCGACGTCGCGGGCGACGCCGGTGGCGGAGGCGGTTTCGATGTTGGATTTGACGGGCGGGGGACGAGCGACATAAGGATCGAGAACCCTTCCCGGGTTCAATCAGGTTCTCTCGGCAAGGACTTTGGCTAATCGAACATATAATGGCCCTTCCCTTTCGCGACAGACTCCCGGAGAATCGCTAAACCATGAATCCTTCGAGCACCAGTGAGCCATCCAATGCATCGGCGGACCCTCGAACTGGTCCGCCTAGCCCGGGGCCGCTGGCGCTCGTGGGTTCCGGCGAGTACCTGCCTCAGATGGCTCACGTTGAAGCCGGCCTGCTTGAAGGTCGGCCTCCGCGCTACGTGCAGTTGGCGACCGCGGCCGTGCCCGACGGCCCCACGGTTGTCGAACGGTGGCATAATCTCGGCATCGACCAGGCGAAGCGCCTTGGCGTCGAGGCGGTGATCCTGCCCGTCAATGACCGTTCCGACGCCGACGACGACGCCATCGCGGCGAAGGTCGCGGGAGCGGGCCTCATCTATCTATCCGGTGGCAACCCGGGATTCCTCGCTGACACCTTGCGCGACACGGCGGTCTGGCGGGCGATTGTCGCCGCGTGGCGGGGTGGCGCCGCTCTCGCTGGATGCAGCGCCGGGGCGATGGCGATGACCTCGTGGATACCATCCCTGCGTCATCCTCGACAAGGCGGCACCAATGGACTCGCGCTCTTGCCGCACTTGCGCGTCATACCCCATTTCGACTTCTTCACGTCCAAGGTCCCCGACGTTGTCACGCGGTTCCTGCTGCCGCACGATCCTGCGCTCACGGTCCTTGGTATCGACGAGGAAACCGCGCTGGTGGGAGGTCCCGCCAATTGGACCGTCGAGGGCCGCCAGTCCGTGTGGCGTCTCACCGCGGACGGGCGCGAGGAACTGCCCGCGGACTCCACGATCTTCACGCCCCCGCTCTAGTTCTGCCGCCCATTCTTCGCGTCCTAACGACCTGCGACTCCCTCCAGATGACTTGTCAGGCAACTCCTGACGGCGTAAGGTAACTCCTGACATGGGAGTTACCCACCGATGGAGGTCACAAAATGCAAGCCGCGTGTTCGTTTTGCCTGAAGTCCCGCGACGACGTGGGAACCCTCGTTGCCGGTCCGGGCGTGTTCATCTGCAATGAATGCGTGACGCTGAGTAGCCAGTTGATTAGGGAAAAGCCCGCGGTCGTCTCACAGCTGGCCCCCTGGGAATTGGCGGCCACCATGGACGAGGCGCTCTTCTCGCTTCCCCGTGTGGCGGCCGCGGGTGCGCAAGCGCAGGACAATCTGGCCAACTGGGTGCTGCGGGCCCGAGCGTTGGGAGCGACGTGGGCCTTGATAGGGGAGGCCCTGGGCACGACACGTCAATCGGCGTGGGAGCGGTTCTCGGGTGAGGAGTGATCAGAGCCAGCCACGAGCGGTTAACCCCACTTTTCACCGGGCGCCTCCTTGGTGACACCTCATAGCAGGCGACCGGGGTTGAATTTGATCTCCCCCAGAACGATTCGACTTTGAATGTCTCGAGCGCCGAGCTGGCGAAGGGTATCGCCCACGGTCTGGAGTTCATTGGTGCTCTTGCTCACGACGCGCAGTTGGTAATCCAATTCCCCGGTCGTGTGGACCGCATCAAGCACCTGGGGCACGCTGTTGAGGTCGAGTTCGAAGTCACGCCGGTCCACCGCGTCCTTTAGCTTCACGTCCGTGAGCGAGTAGAGGGTATTGCCGAGCACCGCGAGGTTGAGCTCCGCGTGGTAGCCGGCCAGGATCCCCGACTGGCGAAGACGGCGCACGCGGTCTGCCGTGCTGTTGGAACTCAGGTGGACCTGCGCGGCCAGTTGCTGGTAACTCAATCGCGCGTCACCGACGAGAGCCATGAGTAGGGTGCGGTCGATATCATCCACTTGTCTTCCTTCTTCCTCAGCCTCGATTAGAAAGGCTGTTCCAAAACTATGCCATGGATCTCGATGCATATACGACTTTCAGGGGCTTGAATCCGAGTCATTTTAGGCGAAATCGTAAGTATTCTGGAGGTATGTTTCTTTTGTTGCTCCGCGTTGCTATCGCCCCTCTAATAGTGGTCGGAGGGACGCTGGCTCAGCGCCGTTTCGGAAACGCTGTGAGCGGCTTGCTCATTGGCCTGCCCCTTACCAGCCTCCCCCTCCTCTGGTTGGTCGCCCTCCAGCACGGCAGCGCCTTCGCCGGCTCCATGTCGGGCGCGATCCTGGTGGGAGCGACCGCCCAGGCCGTTGTTATATGGGTCTACGCCGTACTGGCGCCTCGGATCTCTCCGCTGCTGGCCCTGGCCGGAGCAGTGATGTCCTTCTTCGTGACGATATTCGCGACGCATGTCTTGAGCCTTTCCATGCTGCTCGCGGGCGTCCTCGCGGCCGCCGCTTACGCGGTGGCCCTTTACTGGTGGCCCTACAGCGACGCGGCGCCTCAGGAGACGGGCCGCTACCGCCTCGTCCTGCGCGTCATGATCTCAGCCGGCTTCACGCTCTTCCTGGTCACTCTGGCGGGCAGGTTCGGGGCCAGCTTCTCGGGCCTGTTGGCTGCCCTGCCCATGATGAGCCTGGTCATGGCCTACGCCACGCACAAGGAATTGGGGGCCGACGCGTCCGCTCAATTTCTCCACGGCGTCACCAAGGGTTCCTTCTCCTACGTGGCGTCCATGCTGGTGCTGGCCGAACTGCTGCGCAGCGGCGATGTGGGCCTGGCCTTCGCCTGCTCGGTCGGGGTGGCGCTGGCCATACAACTGACGATGTACTCCCTGGACGTCTTCCCGAGCATCAAGCGGTTCTTTAGCGTCTCGCATCTCGTCTCGAGATTCTCGTTAGGTGCCTAGGAAGGCTCATCTCGCCTCCGTCGAGCCGTGGGGCCTGCACGGAGAACCGCGCTAGTTGGAGAATTGGGTCGAATTAGGACCGGCTCGAATCAGCTGGATGTTCCCCACGCCGACGCTGGCGTCGAGCTTGAGGTGCGACCGGTGCAGGGCCGGCCTCGACGGCACCTCGAAGAACTGGAATCCCTGCGGGTAGTTGACGCTGACCCCGCCGCGAGTGGTGATGTCCACCACCACCCCGGGCGGTACCTCGACGGTGAGGTTGCCGGCGGCCACGGACGCCGTCACCGATACGCTCTGGCCGGCGAAGTTCACCTGACGCAGGTCGATGTTGATACTTCCGAAGGCCAGGCGATAGGTGTGCCTCACCTGAGCCACCGACGTGGGCGTATAGATGTTGTTGCCAATGCCGCCCGTGATCGGTACCCCGGTCATGGCGAGGAAGGCGAGGAACCCTCCTCCCGCGAGGATGAGCAGACTCATGATCACCAGGAAGAACCCGCTGATCAAGCGCCCCAGCGTGAAACGACGACGCGGCCCGCGAAGCGACAGCACGGCCAGCACCACCAGCAGGATCAACCAGGCTGATCCGATGCCGCTGCCCCAGCGCGGACCGTTGGTGTACAACGCCAGGAAGATGAGTCCCACGACCAGGGCGCCCGCGATGAGCAATACCGTGCGCCAGAGCGTCATCTTCTTGCCATCGCCGCTCAACGACTCTTCTTCCTCAACGCGCGTGACCCTGTCACCGGAGCGCGGCACCAGCACCCACAACACCAGATACACAGCGACACCAAAGCCCCATAAGCAAGCCAGGATCACGAAGATGGCGCGCACGACGTTGGCGTCGATGTCGAACCGCTCCGCGATGCCGCTCGCCACGCCGCCGATGATCCGCCGGCTCGAGCTTCGACGCAAACCCACCGGCTCCGACGGCTCGGCGCGGGTGCTGTGGTCGTCGTAGGACTCCTGGTCGTGCGTGGCGGGGCCCGGCGTGTCGGGGCCCGGCGTGTCGGGGGCTGGCGTGTCGGGCACGTCCGTGGCGAGGGGCTCGAGCGACTCGTTGGTGTGGTCTTCTGAGTTCATGCTCCTCATGCTAAGGAGGGCGTCTCGCGTTCACAATCGGGGTTTTCCCTCATGGCGACGGTCCGTCGTCATCGCACGCGAGGGTTTACCCTGATTGTGGTAATGGCCCCGTCATGGGACAATTGATGCATCATACGAGTCCCGTCATCCCACAAGCAGCGGCGATCCGCCGTCGACGCGCCACCGAAGAAGGTGCCCGGCCGACCCGAGCGTCCGCTACGGCGAAGCGTCGACGACTGCGTGCTGGGCGGCGTCTGCGGGGGCATCGCGCGTCGCCTGGGCGTCAGTTCGCGACGGGTGAGGGTCGTCGCGGTGCTCGCCGCCCTCTTCTTCGCGCTCGGCGTGATCGTCTACATGACGTACTGGATCCTGGTGATCCGTCAGGGCGAAGACAAGTCGATCCTCTCGCGCACCGGATCGGACAAGCGTGAGAAGGAGATCCTCTCGGTCGGCACCATCGCGGTGTTCTCGTTGCTGCTCGCCCTGCAGATCCTCGGGTTCAACGTCTTCGGGTTCGTCACCTTGTTCATCACCTTCGCGGCGCTCGGAGCGCTCGTGGTGTGGCGAGGCGTCTCGACATCGGAGCGCGCTCACCTCCACGAGATCACCGACTCGATCGCCACGATGGGCTCGGCGACCGGCGAAGGTTGGGTCGGCATCACCCTTCGCACCGTGGTCAGCGTCGCCTTCATCCTCATCGGCGTGGCCGGACTCTCACGCGTGAGCCGTCGACCCGGCGCGGCGTCCGGCGTCGTGATCGGCTCGACCGCCCTGGTGCTCGGACTCATCATCCTCTTCGCGCCGTGGTGGATCGGCACGCTGCGCGGGCTCTCCAAGGAGCGCAACGCGCGAGTTCGAGCCCAGGAACGGGCGGACATGGCGGCGCACGTGCACGACTCGGTCCTGCAGACCTTGTCCCTCATTCAGCGCGCCGCCGACAACCCGGTTGAAGTGGCCCGCCTCGTTCGAATGCAGGAGCGCGACCTTCGCCTGTGGCTGGTCGACCCCGAATCGTTCGGCCTGACGTCGGACCCCCCGGACACCCTGGCCGAATCGGCCTTCGAGATCGAACACGAGGTCGAAGACACCTACGCCGTGGCGGTGGACGTGGTGATCGTCGGCGACTGCGATCTAAGCGCGCCGGTGCTGGCCCTGCTCGGGGCCGGTCGCGAAGCGACCGTCAACGCCGCGAAATGGTCCGAGGCGCCCAACGTGAAGATCTACATCGAGGTCGAGCCGGAACGGATCACGATGTTCGTGCGTGACCTCGGCAAGGGCTTCGACCCCTCCGAGGTCCCCGCCGATCGCCAAGGGATATCGGGGTCCATCGTTGAGAGAATGGCGCGCTGCGGCGGGCAAGCCACCATTCGAAGCAGTCCCGGAACGGGCACGGAAGTGGAGCTCGTGCTGCCCCTCAAGACGACCGCTCCGTGAAAGAGGAGTTGCCACTGCCGCGGGTCTTCCTCGTTGACGACCACGCGCTCATCCGATCGGGCATTCGGGCCGAACTCGGCAGCCAGGTCGAACTCGTAGGAGAGGCCGACGAGGTCGTAGCGGCCATCGAGATGATCATCGAGCGTATTCCCGACGTGGTCCTGCTCGACGTGCACATGCCCGACGGCGGGGGACAAACGGTGCTCGAAGCCGTCATCGCCTTGGAGCCGTCCGTCAAGTTCCTCGCCCTCTCGGTCTCGGACGCGGCCGAAGACGTCATCGCCATCATCCGCGCCGGCGCACGAGGTTACGTCACCAAGAACATCGAGGGACCTGAACTGATAGAGGCGGTCCATCGGATCGCGGCCGGCGACGCGGTCTTCTCGAGCCGGCTGGCGGGCTTCGTCCTGGACGCCTTCGCCTCACAGAACGGCGACGCCGGAGCCCCGCCGCCACCGTTCGATCCGGAGCTGGACCAACTCACCGTGAGGGAACGCGAGGTCCTGCGCCTCATCGCCCGCGGCTACGCGTACAAGGAGATCGCCACAGAGCTCAACATCGCCATCAAGACCGTCGAAAGCCACGTGTCCGCGGTCCTTCGCAAGCTCCAGCTCTCCAATCGCCACCAGTTGACGAAGTGGGCCACGGAGCGCCGTCTGCTCTAATCGTCAACTCGAAGGCTGACGGCTACTCAAACGAACGATCGACACGCACGATGACCACGGCTCGCTACATTGGTGCCATGACGACCATCCGATTCAACGTGACCGCGCTCGACTGTCCTGATCCGCTGGAGCTCGCCGACTTCTACGCCAAACTCACCGGCCTCGAGGTGGAGCCCCTGGGCGACGTCGCACCGCAAGACGTCGAGTGGATCGAGCTATTGCACGAAGGGAAACCCACGATCGCCTTCCAGAAGGTCCCGGCCTACGTCACGCCGACGTGGCCCGAGGGCCCCGTGCCCCAGCAGTTGCACATCGACTTCGCGGTCGACGACCTCGACACCGCCGAGGGGGTGGCCCTCTCGCTGGGCGCCACCAAGAGCACCTTCCAGCCCGGCCAGACGTTCCGCGTCTACCTCGATCCGGTCGGCCATCCCTTCTGCCTCGTGCTCGATCAGTAGGGGACCAGGAGCCCCTGCGTCGAGCACGGCGATGACTCGTGGCCTCGGATTCGAATTAGCCTTGACGATGCCAAGCCGGAGTGGACATCGAACATCGCTCGGCCGACATCAGTCCCACCACGGGCTGAAGCCTCAGTGACGTACTACCCAGCAAGGAAGTCCCATCGTGTCGTTTCATCCAATCAGGCGGGGCCTCACCATCCTGGCTCTCGCATCATTCGGTGCCCCGTTGATCGTCGTGCCGGCCGGTGTCGCCTACGCCGCGTCGACTAAGGCCGCCCTTCCCGCGAAGACGATCGTGAGGAACAGCGACCTGGACATCAACGCCATCCGCACGTACTTCTTCTGTCAGACCGCCAAGTGCAAGAAGGCGGTCACGCTCAACAAGGCGGCGGCGCAGGCCGGTCTCGCCGATATCCGCCTCGAGATCGGCAAGATGAAGACCGATGCCGTGCCGGCGTCGGAAGCGACAATCGTGGCCAAGTACGTGACCGACGCCACCGCCCTGGTCAACGCGCTCACCAACTACCCCAAGGCGACCACCGGCGGCGGCATTTCCAATGACATCGGCATCATTTATTACCAGACCTCCAACCTCGGCTCCGACGATTACCTCATCGAATGCATCGCCACCAAGGCGCCGGTCTCCTTCAAGACCTGGAGCGTCGGCGTCGTGGGCGTCGCGTACGCCATGCAGGTCGACACGCGGGCGGAGACGCCCAGCTCGACGCGCGCCACCATAGCCAGCATCAACGAGAGTCTCCTGGCCGAGGCCGCCAGCATGAAGAGCGACGCGAACGGCCCCAACGCCGCGTTCAATAAGTTGATCGTCCAATTCGCCGCCACGCAAACCCTCGACAGCCGCGATTCGCTCCTGGTGGTCGCAAACCAGCCGGGGTCGATCACGGCGGCCGACCTCAAGGCGTTAGCCGCGAAGCTCACCTTGGAGTTCAAGAACCTCGCCGCCCTGCATAACAAACTCGACGGCTAGTTCTCCGGCCTTACGCATCGTCGCGTGCGCAATGCCACAACTGATGAGGTAGGTTCGCAGCCATGACCGAACGTGACGCCTCCTTTCCTTCCGACTTCATGTGGGGCACCGCCACGTCGGCCTACCAAACCGAAGGCGGAGGGGCCAACACCGACTGGTGGCGCTTCGAGCACGCCAAAGGCTCGACCGCGACCGAACCAAGCGGCGGCGCCTGTGACTCCTGGCACCGCTACGAGGAGGACCTCGATCTGGTCCAGACCCTCGGCCTGAACGCATACCGGTTCTCGATCGAATGGGCCCGCATCGAACCCGAGCGAGGGAAGTTCTCCCAGGAGGCGTTGGCGCACTACCGCGACATGATCGAATCATGCCGTCGGCGCTCCATCGCGGCCGTCGTGACGCTGCACCACTTCACGCTGCCGCTCTGGGTGAGCGACGCCGGGGGCTTCGAGAGTGCGGACATCGCCGCATGGATGGCCGACTACGCCGCGGTGGTCGCAGGGTCGCTGGGCGACGTCATCGACGTGGCGTGCACCATCAACGAACCGAACGCCCTGGCCCTCCTGGGATACCTGATGGCGCAGTTCCCGCCGGCGGTCGAGGATTGGGACCGCTTCGTCGCCGTCAACCAGAACCTGCGGGCCTGTCACGCCGCGATGAGCGCCGCGCTGCGCGCCGGACCCGGAGGCTATCCCATCGGCTTCACGCTGAGCATGCAGGAGTGGGAGGCCGCGGAGGGCGGCGAAGGCCTCCTCGACATGATCCGTGGCGAGATGGAAGACGAGTACCTGGGTTCCCTCGACGGCGATGATTTCCTGGGCGTGCAGTGCTACACCAAAATCCAGCTCGGACCGCAGGGCCCGATTCCCCCGTCGGGCGAGACGACAGAGATGGGCTATCTCTACTGGCCCCAATGCGTGGAGTACACGCTGCGCCGCGCGGCCGAGGTAACGGAGGTGCCGCTCATCATGAGCGAGAACGGCATCGGCACCAACGACGACGTGCAGCGCATCCGCTACCTCACCGAGGCCCTGCGCGGGCTGAGGAACGTGCGCGACGACGGCGTCGACGTGCGCGGCTACTTTCAGTGGTCGCTGCTCGACAACTTCGAATGGGCCCACGGCTACGGCCCGAAGTTCGGCATCGTGGCGGTGGACCGTGTCACGTTCGAGCGCACGGCCAAGCCTTCGGCCCAGTGGTACAGCGAGGCAGTGCGCTACTTCCCCGCGAGCGTGTCGTGACCAGGCGCCGCGTCACGCAATACTGAGCAGCGCAATCCCCGCCACGACCACCAGCGCGGGAACGAAGATCCAACGCAGGCGTCCTTCCTTGAAGACCAGCACGCCGATGACTGCCGCCCACAGGACACCGGTCTCGCGCAGCGCGCTGACCACGCCCAGCGGGGCTCGCGCCTGTGCCCACAGCACCGTGAGGTACGCGACCATCGAGATCAACCCGCTGGACATCCCGATGACGACCGTGCGCGGCGAGGGCCACCAGGCCTGACGGCGGGAGAACACGAAGGCGGTCCACAGCACCGACTGCAGAGCGAAGAGCAGCGCGCCGTACTGGAGGGAGTCATGGCTCACCCGCACGCCCAGGCCATCGACGACCGTGTAAACAGCGATGGCGGCTCCGGTGGCCAGCGCCCATACAACGCCCACCCCCTTCGTCGCCGTCGCCCCGGGGCGAAAGACCAGGCTCACGATCCCCACCACGATGACCACGATGCCGAGAAGCCCCCGGGGACCAAGGTGCTCGTTGGCGAAGACGAACCCGGCGACCGACACCAGCAAGGGCGCGATACCCCTGGCGATCGTGTAGGACTGGGAGAAGTTAGCGCGACGATACGCCCCCATCAAAAAGAGCTCGTAGCCCAGGTGGCAGACCGTCGACGCCAAGAGATACGCCAGGCAGGCCGCTCGCGGGAGACCAACAAAGACCAGCATGATGCTCGAGCTGACGGCGATACCGAGATTGAGCAGGGCGAAACTCGCGTACTGGTCGTGCAGGCTCTTGGTCATGGCGTTCCACACGGCATGCAGGAGGCCGGCCGCGAGCACAACCAGTACGATGGTGACGTTCACGAACGCAACACCAAGGGCAAACTGATCGACCTGGCGAGAACCATGGGGGCCATCCTACGAGGGGCCCTTTTCGACATTTGGTCCGCCTTCGAGCCATACGAGCACCTCGTATAGACTTACGATTCGCGTCTTGAGGTCTCGGCCTTAAGAACACCGAGGACCTGTGGTGCAGCTCGGAGTGCACGCCGCCCTGTCAAGGCGGAGGTCGCGGGTTCAAATCCCGTCAGGTCCGCTCGACACCCGAAAGGGTGACGAGGAGGTCGAGTAGCTCAGT
>JBARBL010000041.1:0-3075 GCA_049793015.1 Acidimicrobiales bacterium
GCCACGCCCACCGCCAGCGCGTCGACGCGCTGGTCCACGCCAGCGCGCGGCGCGACGATGGTCTCGTGGAACTTGGCCGTCGCCAGCGTCGCGTCGGGGTCGCCGCCCTGCGCGCGGATCATCCGGCTGTAGACGTCGTAGGCCGAACCGTCGTCGAGCTTCTCTTCGGGATCGACGTCGAGCCCGGCCAGTTCGACCATGATCCGCGCCAGCCCCAGCGTCAACTCGCGCACGTCGTGGGGCCCCGCACCCTTGAGCACCTCCGCGGACTCGGTCACCTCCATGGCGTTGCCCACGGCCCGCCCCAGCGGCGCGTCCATGCTGGTGAGCTGCGCCACGGTCTTCACCCCGTGGGCCGTGCCGAGGGCCACCATGGTCTCGGCGAGTTCGCGGGCCCGGTCGGGATCCTTGATGAAGGCACCCCGTCCGACCTTGACGTCGAGCACCAGCGAGCTTGTCCCCTCGGCGATCTTCTTGCTCATGATCGACGAGGAGATGAGCGGGATCGACTCGACCGTGCCGGTCACGTCGCGCAGCGCGTACAGGCGGCGGTCCACGGGCGCCAGGCCCTGGCCCGCGGCGCAGATGACGGCGCCCACGCTTTCCAACTGGGCGCGGATCTCGACGTTGCTCAATTGGGCGCGCCACCCCGGGATCGACTCGAGTTTGTCCAGCGTGCCGCCGGTGTGGCCGAGTCCCCGGCCGGAGAGCTGGGGGACCGCGGCGCCGCAGGCCGCGACGAGCGGGGCCAGGATGAGCGAGATCTTGTCGCCCACCCCGCCGGTCGAGTGCTTGTCGACGGTGGGACGCGAAAGACCGCTCAGGTCGAGTCGCTCGCCCGAGGCGATCATTCCCTGCGTCCACGTGCGCAGCTCGCCCGGGGCCATGCCGTTGAAGAAGACGGCCATGAGCAGCGCCGACATCTGTTCGTCGGCGACGTCGCCCTTCATGTACGCGTCGAAGAGCCAGGTGATTGCCTCGTCGCTCAGCACGCCGCCGTCGCGCTTGGTGGTGATGACGTCAACCGCGGAGAAGGACGTCACGGGTTCGCGCGAGCTCCGAGGTCGTCGGGACCGAAGGCGTCGGGCAACAACTGCGACAGCGCGCGAGGGGCCGAGCGTTCGCCGGCGTCGACCAGGAGCTCGTTGCCGCCGTGCTCGAACAGCACTTGTCGACAACGTCCGCAGGGCGAGATCGGCAGGCCGTCGCCGGCGACGATCGAGATGGCAACCAGCCGACCGCCGCCCTGACGGATGAGGTCACTCGCCAACGAGCATTCGGCGCAGAGCGTGAGGCCGTGGCTGGCGTTCTCGACGTTCGCACCCTCGACGAAGCGCCCGTCGCTGGTGACGCCGGCGGCACCCACCGTGACCCTCGAGTAGGGCGAATAGGAAAGTGTGGTCGCGTGACGGGCCCGCTCGCGCAGCGTCTCCCAGGGGATCTCGGCCAAAGCGCTCACCGCAGAAGGATACACTCGCCTTGCGTGAGCAACTCCCCAGAAAATCCTGTCACGATCGCCGACGAGGTCCGCGCCGCACTCGAGGAGGGCCGCGGCGTCGTGGCGCTCGAGACGACCATCGTCGTGCACGGCTTGCCGGCGCCCGTCAATCTCGACGTGGCGAAGGAGTGCGCGGACGCGGTGCGCGAGGGCGGCGCGGTGCCCGCGACCATCGGCGTGCTGGACGGCCACGCCGTGGTGGGCCTCACCTTGGAAGAACTGGAACGACTGGCCGATCCCGCGCGCGAAGCGGCCAAGCTCTCGGGTCGCGACCTCGGCCTCGCCCTGGCCCTGGGCCGTGACGGCGCCACGACGGTAGCGGGGACGATCGCCCTGGCGCGGCGGGTCGGCGTCGACGTCATGGCGACCGGAGGACTCGGCGGGGTGCACCGCGACGCGCAGCGCAGTTTCGACGAATCGGCCGACCTGACGACGCTCTCTCGCACCTCCGTGCTGGTCGTGGCGTCCGGGGTCAAGTCGATCCTCGACATCGGCGCCACGCTCGAACGCCTCGACAGCCTGGGCGTCCCCGTGGTCGGCTACCGCACGTCCACGTTCCCCGGTTTCTATCGAAGCGACAGCGGCTTCGCCCTGGACTGGATGGTCTCGAACGCCCACGACGCGGCCCGGGCGTTCCTCGCTCATCGCGAGTTCGCCTCCTCCGGGTTCCTGCTCGCCCACGCGGTGGCGCCCGAGTCCCAGCTCGACGAAGGGCTCCACGACGGGGCCCTGGCCAGCGCGCTCGAGCTCGTACGTTCGCTCGGGGTATCGGGCAAGGAGGTCACGCCGGTGCTGCTCGCGCAGTTCGCCCGGTTTACCGGCGGGCGAAGCGTGCAGGTCAACCGTGACCTGGTGGTGGCCAACGCCCGCCTGGCCGGGCAGGTCGCGACCGCGATGAGCGACGCGCGACGATGAGCCCAAAGAGGATCGTCGTGCTCGGCGACGTCATGCTCGACGTGATCGTGCGGCCCGCCGGACCACTGGCCCCCACCAGCGACACCCCGGCCCACGTGCGAATGGGACGAGGCGGAGCCGGGGCGAACGTGGCCGTCGCGCTGGCCGAAGGGGGCCACGACGTGACCTACGTGGGCGTGGTGGGCGACGACGTGGCGGGCGGGCAGTTCGTCGACGACCTGCTGCGCGTGGGCGTGACGCCGCGCCTGGAGTTGGTCGAGGGGCCTACCGGGATCGTCGTCGCCTTGATCGACAGCGAGGGCCAGCGGGCCATGATGGTCGATCGCGGCGTCAACGGGCACCTGACCCTCGACGTCATGCTGGCGGCGCTCGATGAGCCCTTCGACCATCTGCACGTCTCCGGTTACACTCTGCTCGACGAGCGGACCCGGGCCGTCGCCACCGCGGCGCTGCAAGTGGCGTCGGCCAACGGAGCCGGCACGTCGGTCGACGTCTGTTCGGTCGCGCCGCTCGCCCAGGTGACGGCTCCGGTCTTCCTCGACGCGGCGGCTGCGTCGGCGATGCTGTTCGCCAACGAGGAGGAGGCCCTCGCGCTCACGGGGGCGAACGACGTGAGCGGCGCGGCCCGGGTGCTGGCGTCGCGCTTCGACGAGGTCCTGATC
>JBARBL010000042.1:0-4131 GCA_049793015.1 Acidimicrobiales bacterium
AGTCGCGCCTGTAGGGCTGGCCGTCCGCGGCCGGCGGGCGGACGCGCCCGACCAGGCCGGCGACCACGGCGATGGTGATGAGGTAGGGGAACATGCCCAGGATCTCGGTGGAGATCGGGATCTGGTAGGTCTGCAGGTTGAGGGCCAGGTAGGCCGAGATGCCAAAGAGCACCGCCGCGGACACCGCCCCTGACGGGCGCCAGCGCCCGAAGATGAGCGCCGCCAGGGCCACGTAGCCGAGGCCCGAGGTGTAGCCGACCTGGAAGGCGCCCTGGGAGACCATGAAGGCCACCCCGCCCACGCCGGCGATGGCCCCGCCGAGCACGACGTTGTGGTAGCGGGTGCGGATGACGTTGATGCCGACCGACTCGGCCGCCTTAGGGTGCTCGCCGACGGCGCGCACGCGCAGCCCCCAGCGGGTCTTGAAGAGGCCGAAGCTGATGGCCGCGACCAGGACGATCATGAAGTAGAAGAATCCCGACTGGTTGAAGAAGACGGGACCGATGACGGGGATCTTGCAGAGGATCGGAATGGCGATGTCGCTCGCCAGGTTGCCCGTGTTGAGATTGGGGTAGGGCGAGAGCACCTGCAGGTTGAGGTATGACGAGAGGCTCGAGAGCATGGTCACCAGCACGACGCCCACGATGATCTGGTCCGACAGGTACCGCAGCGACAGGAAGGCCAGGATGAGTCCCAGCAGGCCGCCGGCCACGGCGCCGGCCAGGGCCGCCAGGATGAAGTTGTTCGTGGTCGACGCCACGACCGAGCCGAAGAACGCCCCGCCGATGAACTGACCCTCGATGGCGATGTTCACGACGCCCGCCCGCTCGCACATGATGCCCGACAACGCGCCGTAGATGAGGACCATGGCCAGCGCCGAACTGCCGATCAGGATCGAGGTGAGGTTGACGAAGGGCACCGCGGACGGCCCCGGCGAGCGGCCGGCCCAGAGCAGCAACGCGAAGAGGAAGAGCACGGCCGCGACCCCGAAGCGCATCATGGCGCCCCGTGGTCGGCGAACGATCATGTCGACGCCGATGATGACGGCGATCAGTCCGAGCGCCATGTTCCAGTACCGCGTCAGCACGGTGAGCGCCCCGATGCTCCAGGGCGCGTTGCTCGATATGTTGACCGGCGTGAACGTCAGCACCGAGTGGGCGTGGCCCGAGGAGCCTAGGCCGAACGCTCCGACGACGAAGAGCCCAAGCCCGGCCACGATGTAGCCGATGACTCGGGCGCGCCCGACTGGTCGCACCTTCGGCACCGCGGCGTCGTCGTGGTTCGTCAGGTCGGTCACCAGCGCCATTACGAGCTCCACCCTTGCGTGGCGAGATGAACAGCATTGGCCGAGGTCGAACGTAGCCGGAAGATCTCCTTCACCAGCACCGGCGTGGCCACGAAGAGCACGACCACGGACTGGATGATGGTCGCCAGGTCGAGCGGGATGCCCGTGGCCGCCTGCATGTTGCGCCCGCCCACGCCGAGGGCCGCGAAGAGCAGCGAGCCCCACACGATGCCCATGGGGCGGTTGCGCCCCAGCAGGGCCACGGTGATCGCGGTGAAGCCGATGCCGGCGCTGCCGATGAGGAAGTTCCCGTCGACGTAGTGGGTGGTGCTCGCCACCTGCACCACGCCGGCCAAGCCGGCCAGGCCGCCGGAGATCAGGAACACCAGGACCACGATCCTTCGCGCGTTGATGCCCGACGCTCGCGCCGCGTGCGGGTTATTGCCGGTGATCCGGAAGTCGAAGCCCAGCGAGGAGCGGTCGAGGAACCACCAGGCGAAGAGCACCACCGCCGCCGCGATCAAGACGCCGTAGCTCACGCGAAGGCCCGAGGCGGTGCCGAACAGGGGAGCCAGCTGGGCGGAGGAGTACATGGTGCGAGAGATGTCGTTGGACTGCCCGGGCAGTTGGAAGGACGTGGAGAGGAGCACGAAGACCAGGAAGAAGGCGATCACGTAGTTGAGCATCAGGGTGACGATCACCTCGTGGGCCCCGGTGAAGGCCTTGAGGAACCCCGGTATGGCGCCGGCGACCATGCCGCCCACGATGCCGCAGGCCATGGTGAGCGGGAGGTGCACGATGACGGGCATGTTGACCATGGATCCCACGGCCGCCCCGGCGATGCCGCCCATGATCGCCTGGCCGTTGGCGCCGATGTTGAACACGCCCGTCTGGAACGCGATGCCCACGGCGATGCTCGCGATGACGAGCGGCGTGGCGTAAGTGAGGGTCTCGGAGATGGGGGTCAGCGAGTCGCTCCACTGCTTGCCGGTGGTGAGCGAGTGCCAGAATTGGGGCGGGTCGATGACCGAACCGGTGAACATGGCTCGATAGGCCGCTCCGACGTTGTCGAACGTCACCTTGAGCGCGTGGCCCGGCGCCCCCCAGGAGTGGAACATTCCCCGCCAGGCGTCGAGCACCGTATTGGTCGAGAAGATGATGACCAGCGCGCCGATGAGGAAGCCGAGCACCAGCGCGAGCAGCGCGAGGATCACGGGGCTCTTCGAGCTGAACCTCGACCACAGCGATCGACGCGCGACGGGGCTCGTGGTATCGGCCGGGGCGAGCACGTCCGAGGCGCCCTCAGTCATGCGCCTCCCCGGCGCTGGCGCCGGCCATGAGAAGACCGATGGTCTCGCGGCTCGTGGAGGGATCAACCACGCCGGTGATGCGGCCCTCGTGCATGACCGCAATCCGATCGCCGAGCGCCATGACCTCGTCGAGCTCAGAGGACACGATCAGCACGCCCAGGCCCTCGTTGCGTTCGTTGACGATCTGTCGGTGCACGTATTCGATCGAGCCGACGTCGAGTCCGCGAGTGGGCTGGGATGCCACCAGGAACGCCAACGGTCGCGACAACTCGCGAGCGACGATTACTTTTTGTTGGTTGCCGCCGGACAGCGAGCTCACGGGCTCGCGGGTCGAGGTGGTGCGAATATCGAAGTCCTTCACCTGCTTACGGGCGTTCTCCTCTACGGCCGACAGGTTGCGGGTCCCGCGACGGGCGAAGGGCGAGCGGCGAGGCGTGTTGAGCACCAGGTTGTCCGCCACGGTCATGGAGAGGACCAGCCCGTCGCGCTGGCGGTCTTCGGGGATGTGGCCGAGACCGTCGTCGAGCATCGCCCGGGGCTTCTGGTTGGTGACGTCACGGCCGCGCACCGTGATGGTCCCGGATTCGACGCGCCTCATGCCCGCCAGCGCCTCCACGAACTCGGTCTGGCCGTTGCCCTGCACGCCCGCGAGGGCCATGATCTCACCCGCGCGCACGTCGAGCGAGACGCCGTTGACGGCGGCCAGGCCCCGGTCGTCGCGCACCACGAGGTCGCGCACCTCGAGGACCGGCTCGCCGGGCGAAAAGGCCTCCTTGTTCACGGTGAGATTCACGTCACGACCCACCATCATCGAGGCGAGCTCCGATTCCGAGGTGGTGGGCGCCACGGAACCCACGACGTGGCCCTGGCGGATGACGGTGATGACGTCGCCAACGGCTCGAACCTCCTTGAGCTTGTGCGTGATGAAGAGGATCGACTTGCCGGCCTTGGCGAGCGAGCGCATGATCGCCATGAGCGCTTCTATCTCCTGGGGGGTCAGCACCGCCGTGGGCTCGTCGAGGATCAGCAGCTCGGCGTCCTGGCTCAAGGCCTTGAGGATCTCGACGCGTTGCTGGAGCCCCACGGGGAGCTCTTCGATGATCGCGTCGGGATCGACCTCGAGGCCGTACTCCTTGGAGACCCGGCGGATCTCGTCGGTCGCCTTCTTGCGGTCGAGCCGGTTGAAGGACTTCGTGGGCTCGAAGCCGAGCACCACGTTCTCCGCCACGCTGAAGACCGGCACCAGCATGAAGTGTTGGTGGACCATGCCGATGCCGCGGCGCACGGCCTCTCCCGAGTTGCTGAACGACACCGTCTCGCCGTCGACGACGATCTCTCCCTCTTCGGGCTGCAGGTGCCCGAAGATGACGTTCATCAGCGTGGACTTGCCCGCGCCGTTCTCTCCCAGCAAGCAGTGGATCTCACCCGGCTCGACGACCAAGTCGATGCGGTCGTTCGCGGTAAAGGAGCCGAACCTCTTCGTAATCCCCCGAAGCTCGATTCGCATAAGGCATCATCGTAGCCATAAAGAAGACC